>NZ_JASDCM010000004.1:0-303898 GCF_030407915.1 Pseudoalteromonas sp. APC 3250 | reverse complement strand
TATTCATGCTGTTGTGTGGTAACAAGCCTAATTGCACGTTCACGAAATTCTGATGTATAGCGATTTGATTTTTTCATAGTTCCAGTTTCTCAAGTTATTGAGTCTCTGGCAAACACGGGGCGATTCATATTATGCTGCAATACGATAATTACTATTATTTTTACGCAAACGAAAATAACAAAGCAATCATTGAGTTATTAGAGCAAGGCTTAACAAAGTTAGCAGATAGCGGCGAGTTAAATGCGCTTTATGAGCACTATTATCGTGATGTTGAGGACGGGCTTAATTTAAACAACAGACAGGTGTTTAACTTAAAAAATTAATAAGGTTAGGCCGCAAAATGTAGCCTAACCCTAAAAATTATTGCTCCTGCTTGGCTTCTTCTTCACTTATTTGCTTAAGTGCTTGAATAAACGATTCACTCGGTTGCCCACCGGTAAGCGCGTACTTATCATTTATAATGAAAGTAGGTACTGAGGTTATTCCCATTTGTTTAAAGTTATTTTGCTCTTGGCGTACCGCTTGTACGTATTTATCTGAGTGTAAAATTTCTCTGGCTGTGTCTTTGTTAAGGCCGACTTTTTCTACCACATCCAGTAACGCATCTTCTTGATTTAAATATTTTAAATCGGTGAAGTGTGCTTCAAAAAACGCCAATTTCAGCTCAGTTTGTTTGCCTTCTTCACGCGCCCACATTAGCAAGCGGTGTAGATCAAAGCTGTTGATCATGATGCGTTTACCGTCAAAATTAAAGGTAAACCCAGCTCGTTCACCCGCATCCGCCATGTTTTGACGATTTCGCGCGCTTTCTTCTTCAGTTAAACTGTATTTTTGCTGCAAGTGCTCGTTTAAGTCTTGTCCTTCAAGTGGCATATCTGGATTAAGCTCAAAAGGTTGCCATGTAATATCCGCACTCATTTCGTCTTTTAATTCTGCCAATGCGGTTTCTAAGTTTTTATACCCAATAATACACCACGGGCACATTACATCTGAGACGATATCAATTTTTAAGTTTTTCATAGGGATCCTTGAAGGATTGCTTTTTTAATAACAATGGATATTGGGATGAAGTTTAGTTTATCAATCATTGAACATAAAAAGAGCAGCGAAAGTGCTGCTCGTTTATTGAATGTTTTCAGGTTAGCTGTTTAAACCAAATGGGTCGTCAATGCTGTGGCTTGGCTGGGTAAACCAACGCGGGCCGTCATCTGTCATGTAAAAGTGATCTTCTAATCTCACACCAAATTCATCTGGAATAACCAGCATTGGCTCGTTACTAAAACACATGCCTGTGGCAAGCGGGGTTTTATCGCCGCCCACTAAGTATGGCCATTCATGAATGTCTAAGCCAATACCATGGCCTGTGCGGTGTGGGCAACCTGGTGTTTGGTATTCAGGGCCTAAGCCTTGAGCTGCTAAGTAGCTGCGAGCGGCTTGATCAACCGATTCACAGGTTTCGCCGAGAGCTGCTTGATTGAAAGCTGCTAATTGTGCCGCTTTTTCAAAATCCCAAAATAGGCGTTGGCGGCTGGTTGCTTCACCAAATACATAAGTACGCGTAATATCAGACAGGTAATCGTGCACTTTACATCCAGTATCGATAAGCACCATGTCGCCTTTTTTCAAAATTTGTGGATCTTTTACACCATGTGGGAATGAGGTAGCAAGGCCAAACAATACAATACAGAAGTAATTTCCTGGGGCACCTACTGTTTGATGCGCTTTTTTTATAAATTCTTCGACTTCTACTGTGCTAATACCTTCATAAAGCATACTAGCGGTGGCTTTATGAACCGCTAAAGTCATATCCATGGCGCATTGCATTAATGCTAATTCATTGGCTGATTTATGCATTCTACAATGTGCGGTTACAGGTTGTGCGTTAACTAGTTTTAATCCTGAACTGGCTTTATTGATGCCATCAAAAATAAAAAACTGTGCGCTTTCATCAATGCCCACGGTAGCGGTGTCGCTAATATTAAGCTGTTTCAGCACTTTAACGAATAGCTCAAAAGGGTTCTCGTGTTCTTGCCAGCCGTGTATTGGGCCATCAATGACTTTAAAGCCATTTAAAGAGCCAATTTCAAAGTGGGGGGCAATGTATTGCACCTCACCCATGGCGGGTAAAATAGCGCCGACTAGTCGTTCACTGGCGTACCATTTCATACCGGTAAAATACGTTAAGTTGGTACCTGCATTTAAATATATCGCATCAATATTATTAGCTTGCATATAAGCTTGCGCTTTGGCCATACGCACTAAATACTCATCGGCCTGAATTGGCGTTACTGAGTGGGTCATATTGCTTAAACTAGCAAGTGCTTGTTCGGGTGTGTGTGTACCAATACCAACTGTGGTCATATATTTCTCCTACAAAATTTTGCATAGTGTGTAGGCTAAATGAGTTCAATTCAAATTAATTGCGATTAGTGAACAAGGGATTGAACAAATAGGGGGAGTTATCAAGTCCCTCATTCCCAAGGACTTGATAACCTTGGGCTATTTTTTCGCGTAGGGTAAACGATTGAGCTTATTCGCCGTGTGGTAGCTATCTAATCCGGTTACTGCAACGGTATCGATGGCTTGTAAGTCTAAAAAGCCATCACTTTGGAGTGCTGATTTATCTACATAAACATCCATTATTTCGCCAATAACCAGCTCAGTGCCATTAACAGCTAAATGCTGATTCTCGACAAATTTTACTGCGTATTTTAGTCGGCTTTGTGCAACAAAAGGCGCTTTAAAGTCGTTTAAGTACTCTGTTTTTAAACCCGTTGCATCAAACTCAGACTCATCTTTAGCGTAACGTGCCGATGTTTGGTGTGCCTGCTGGTAAATATCACTATTTACTTGGTTAATAGTATAAACGCCTGTTTCTATAATATTTTCGAATGTATGCCTTGGTACGCTGTGCGGGCGCATTATCATGCCTACTAGCGGTGGGTGTGCGCCTAAATGAATAACTGAACTGACAATGGCTAGATTAGTATTACCTTGTAAGTCTTGTGTGCCAATTAAGTTTGCACTTTTAAACCCTGAAAGTGAGTTGATAAAGTGTGTACGGGTATGTTTTTCAAGTGCGGCTATGCGGTCTTTCGAAAAATGCATGTGTTTGTTCCTTACCATTTTATGGTGTTTCCTTGCCAATCTAGGTAGGCAGGTTCGCCGTTGAGTTCTAGCTGTGGGTTTTCGTAAGTAAATTTAAATAATTGCTGAGCAACAAAGTCAGGGGTAAACAGTTTATCTGCGGGCACATTTTTTTGAAATGGCTTAGAGAGCTGTGTATCTGTAGTACCCGGGTGAAATAAAACAAGTTTGGTATTTTTAGCGCGACGAGCAAGTTCAATGGCGGCTGTTTTAAATAACATGTTCAGCGCAGACTTAGATGCGCGATAGGTATACCAGCCACCCAATTTATTGTCGTTAATACTGCCTACACGAGCGCTCAAAGCAGTAATTGAGCAGTGAGTTTTATGATTAAGCAGCGGCACTATACTTTGCAAACACAGCAGGGGTACAAGCGTATTAGAGTGCATAAGCTGCATAAAATAATCACTGTTGATTTCTTCAAGCTTTTTTTCTGGCATGTGCTGGTCGTTATGTAATTGACCATTAAATATTATTACCTGAGCAAGCTCAATTTGTTGTGACTTTAACGACTGGGTTAGCTCATTTAGGCTTTGCGCCGAGTAGTCGCTGTGGAAATAGGTTACCTTGTCATCATTATGCTCAATATTCGATGAGCTGACACAAATTATATTAAATTGTGTTGCTTGCTGATTTAAATGATTTACGTAGGACTGTGCAATGGCGCTACTGGCGCCAAATAAAATCACTGTTTTCATTTTTCACCTTTAGATTTCATATTGCATTGACCATTACTACACTGCGCATTGGGCATTAAAAAACGGCTAATGTGGTGACGATATTTTGCAAAAAAAGTGTAAGCATGATCGGCAAAAAAGCGAATTACTGGCAAACGAATTATTTTAAGCCAGCGGTATTTTCCAACGATGCGCCAAGCTTGATAAGTGACGTCTAAGCCGTAAATCATCTGCCCCTTATCAGTTTGGGCGTGCAATAAATCCATGGCATTTTGTTTATCGATTGCAGGAAAACGCTCACTAAAATCATCCGCATTTAAATCTTCTAGTGTAATTTTATGATCAACATCGGCACGTTTTAAATGTTGCATTTCTGCATTGCAAAGGGGGCAATTACCATCGTAAAAAATGATCATGTCATCGCTTTGTGTTTATTTTACATATGCTTTTTTACGACAAGGCGATGCAAATGGATCTATTAAATATTCCCGCTTAATGATATTAATAGGTCTCCAAGAAACGAAGGAGAGCTAGAAATGAGTGAACAATATGCCGCCTTGCGAGGTAATGTTAGTCTACTTGGTCAATTATTAGGACAAACTATTAAAGATGCCCAAGGCCAAGAGATTTTAGATAAAGTAGAAGAAATTCGGGCTTTATCAAAATCATCTCGCAGTGGCAATGAAGCCGATCGCCAAGCGTTAATTGATGTACTCCATGCGCTTAGTGATGAGGAGCTTTTACCGGTTGCCCGTTCATTTAATCATTTTTTAAACTTAGCTAATGTTGCTGAGCAGTTTCATACCGTATCACGTTTTAATGATGTTGGTTTTTGCCAACTAAATCCTCTCACTCAAACATTAAAAACGTTAGCAGCAAAGGCCGAACAAGGTCAGCTTAATCATAATCATTTAGCCGACACACTCTCAAAACTCCACATAAACTTAGTACTAACCGCTCACCCAACCGAAGTGACTCGACGTACTATTATTAACAAACATGTTGAACTAAGCGATTGTTTAGCATCACTTGAGCGCACCGACAACCTTGCGCAGGAGCGCGAAGCGATATTAAATCGAATTGCGCAGCTAATTAGCCAAGCTTGGCATACTGACGATATTCGTCGTTCTCGCCCAAGCCCAGTTGATGAAGCTAAATGGGGCTATGCGGTAATTGAAAATAGCTTATGGGATGCCGTGCCACGTTTTTTACGTGAGTTTAGCCAGCATGTTAAACAGCATTTGAGCCTTGAGCTACCAGCTAACTACAGTCCGATAGAATTTACGTCATGGATGGGGGGGGATCGAGATGGTAACCCGTTTGTAACCGCCGAGGTGACTAAGCAAGTACTCGATCATGGCCGTTGGATGGCGCTGGATTTATACCAGCGTGATTTAGAAACTTTGTGTGCTGAACTTTCCATGTCTGATGCCAGCGATGAGCTTATTAAGCTGGCAGGGCAAGAGTTTGAACCTTATCGAGCCGTGCTCAAAGAGCTTAAAAATCAAGTGGCTGAAACAGTGATGTACTTAAGCGCTAAAATTAAAAATAAGCGTACAGAATCACAAGATTTAATTACTGATATTAACCAAATTAAGCACCCAATTGAGGTGTGTTATCGCTCATTGTTAAAATGCAATATGCAAGTGGTTGCTGATGGCTTGCTATTAGATGTGATCCATCGTGTAAATAGCTTTGGTTTGCGTTTGGCAAAACTGGATGTGCGACAGGATTCGTCAAGACACAGCGATGTGTTTTCAGAATTAACTCGTCATTTAGGTATTGGCGATTACAATCAATGGGAAGAGCAAGACAAACAAGCTTTTTTACTGACAGAGCTAAATTCACGTCGTCCGCTTATTCCTAGGCATTGGCAACCAAGTCCAGAAGTGCAAGAGGTGCTTGATACCTTTGATGTTATTGCACAGCAAGATGAAAAAACCTTTGGTTTATACATTATATCTATGGCACGAACCGCCTCTGACATATTAGCAGTGCAGCTATTACTTAAAGAGTCTGGCTGTGGTTTTGAACTGCCTGTGGCGCCTTTATTCGAAACCTTGGATGACTTAAACGATGGCCACAACGTCATCACTACGCTTTTAAATAACGAGTGGTACCGTGGACACATCAAAAACACCCAAAATGTAATGATTGGCTATTCAGACTCAGCCAAAGATGCAGGCATGATGGCTGCTGGTTGGGCACAATATGAGGCAATGGATAAGCTCGTACAACTAGCGGATGAACGCGGTATTGAGCTTATTTTATTCCATGGACGTGGTGGTACGGTTGGACGTGGTGGTGCGCCTGCTGCACAAGCATTGCATTCTCAGCCGCCGGGGTCGTTAAAAGGCGGGCTTAGGGTAACAGAGCAAGGTGAGATGATCCGCTTTAAATTTGGCCTGCCTAATGTTGCATTACAAAGCTTAAATATTTATGCAGGTGCGGTACTACAAAGTAATTTATTGCCACCACCAGAGCCTAAATCACAGTGGCGCGAAGTAATGGCATTAATTAGCGATGTGTCGTGTGAGCATTACCGTAATGTGGTGCGCCACGATGAAAACTTTGTACCTTACTTTAGAATGGCGACACCTGAATTAGAACTGTCAAAACTACCGTTAGGCTCAAGGCCTGCAAAACGAAATCCAAATGGAGGGGTTGAGAGCTTACGTGCTATTCCATGGATTTTTGCGTGGAGTCAAAACCGGTTAATGTTACCTGCATGGTTAGGTGCATTAAGTGGACTTAAAGCCGCGCTTGAAAAATATGGGATTGAAACCTTAAGCGAAATGAGTTTGCAATGGCCGTTCTTTAGAGCACGTTTAGAAATGCTAGAAATGGTATTTAGTAAAGCGGATAGCTGGTTGAGTGAGCATTACGATAATGCGCTGGTGGAAGAGATGTATAAGCCTTTAGGTGTTGCCTTGCGAGAGGAACTTGGTGAGGCGATGACGTTAGTGCAATCATTAAGCCCACAAAAAAGCTTATTGGCTGATCAGCCTTGGATCAAAGAGTCTATTGGGCTTAGAAACCCATACACCGACCCGCTTAATGTATTACAAGTTGAGTTATTACGTCGTTCTCGTGGCGATGATAAAGGCAATGAAAATGATATAGACAATGCCTTGATGATCACTATGACCGGTATTGCAGCGGGTATGCGTAATACAGGTTAATCCAAAACTAGATTAGTTTTAGAGGGAACACACGACGTGTTCCCTTTTTTTACGTTGAATAGGCTGGTATTTAGTTTGCCAACCTTTTACACTACTTGGCCATTGAACAAATAAAAACTATTATGGCTTCAGCAACTTTTAAAGTGCAACATAATACAGCACTTAGCAATTCACACATTTCTCTAAACGTAGCGCAAACGCAAGCTCTACGCAGTCAATTAAAAACTCAACGCGGTATTTTATATTCAAGCGATATTAAAGCGCTTTGCACCGAGCTTAATGTTAGCGACGATGCATTATTACAAGGCTTAGTGCCTATGGCTTCAGAGTTTTCCGTTGCACCTATTTCCAAATTTCATGTCGGCGCAATTGTAAAAGGGCTCGATTCACAAGGAAACACTACTTTTTACTTTGGCGCTAACGCTGAGTTTGACCATCAAGCACTTAGTTTAGTGGTGCACGGTGAGCAATCTGCAATTAATAATGCCTGGTTAAATGGCGGTAAAAAAATTCTTAAAATAGCGATTAGTGATGTCCCATGTGGGTACTGTCGTCAATTTATGAATGAACTCGCTGATGCGAAAGAGCTTGATATTTTACTGCCAGCACAAAACTTTAAATTGGCAGAGTTATTACCTCATTCATTTGGACCAACCGATTTAGGCAATGAGCACAGCTTATTTAACCCAGCAGAGCAAACTAATTGTTTTGAAAACAAACAACTTGATGAAAAGCTGATGAGCTATGCTTTAGCGGCTTATGTGCCATACAGCCAAAATTACAGTGCAGTAAAAATAAGTACGTTTGAAAACGGTGATTTTTATGGCAGCTATGCAGAAAATGCAGCGTACAGCCCGAGTTTATCGCCATTACAAAGTGCTGTGAGTCAGTTGTTTTTAGCAGGACTGAGCTTTGATAAGCAAACAGTTAAATCAGTTACGTTATTAGAAACGGCTGGTCATGAAAACCAATCAGGGGTGGCAAAAGCCGTGTTAGCAAGCTTTACTGGCTTGCCAACACTTGAGGTTATTAGCGCAACATTAGCCAAGTAACACTTTAGCGGCTTCAAGTACCACGGCAACCGATTTTTTCTCAATCTCGCCGTGGTCTACGTTAGGAATTTCTTGACGTGTTCTATTTACTAATACACCTGCAACACAGGCTGCTTGTAGGCCAAGAGCGGCACACATAGTAAATAAAGTAGCCGATTCCATTTCGTAGTTCATCACGCCTAGTTTTTGCCATTCTTCACAGCTACCCTGTAATGACTTAGGAACATAACCAGAATGCGTATCGTAACGCTCTTGTCCTGGGTAGAAGGTATCGCTTGAAGCGGTGATACCGATATGAAAATCGATGTTTAGGTTTTCACAGGCTTTTACCATCGCTTGAGTGGCAAAAAAATCAGAAACAGCAGGGTAGCACAGCGGTGCAAAATGCTGACTCGCGCCATCCAAACGAACTGAGGCTTGGCTAATTAAAATATCGCCTTCGTTAATGTGCGGCTGAATCGCGCCTGTTGTGCCAATGCGAAGAAAGCTACGTACGCCAAGTTGAGCCAGTTCTTCAACCGCAATTGACGTTGAAGGGCCGCCGATACCGGTTGAACATACAACCACTGAGTGGCCGTTTAATTGGCCTAAATAAATGTGAAACTCACGCGTTTGAGCAAGGCAGGTTGGATTATCTAAGAACTGTGAAATGCGTGCTGCACGATCTGGATCCCCTGGAACAATAGCCAGTTTTGCACCTTTTAAATCATCAATACACAGTCCTAAGTGAAATACCTTTTCCATAACTAAGCCTTTTTAATAAGAGTTGTTGTCAATTTAACATGATTACGAGAAACCTAAATGAAGTACAGGACGGATGTCCGTATTGATTTATTCATCAACTCTGAATATTCAATCAATGGCTAAAATTACTAACAAAATGAGCCAGTTGACTTGTTTGCTCAGACACTATATTCATACCTCAGAGCAAACCAGTAGCTAGCCAAAAGAGTTGTTAGCTAAATTTTAAATTGTTTATATTCATAAGGTTAGTTAGTAGGTTTTGTATTGTTTTGCCACTGACCTAACCTCGCAAAACACAACGTTCAGTGATTTTTATAACCACATACAATTAATTTTTAATTTATTCAGCGTTCGTCGTTTTGCATAACTACTCAATAATAGACAAGATATTCAGATTGAAAAAGGGTTTACAATGAGCACACAATTTCAAGCATTTAAAAATAAAGTTGAACACTGTTTATGTGCACCTGGCGACGGTGTATTTACGGTTAATACGGCAAAAGAACGCAAAGCAGCACTCAGAAATAAATTATATGGTCAAACTGAAAATGTCGATGCTTTATGGCGTGACTCGCTAAATGAATTACCTAACTCACCCCACAAAGCGGTTATGCTGGGGATTAGCTCTGATTGTGGTGGTGGTATTTTACGCGGTGCAAACTGGGGGCCTTTATTTTTACGTTCAGCTTTAATTGACCAGCAAACACAGTGTCGTTCATTTGACTTAGGTGATGTGCGCGTAATACCGCATTTATTACACGATAAATACTTAAACGAGGCAACAATTACCAATTGCCAAAAAGCGCTTTATGGCAATGACAATAACGACCATTTCGTAAGTCCACTGTCTATTACCGAAGATGTATGTGACAGCTTTTATGCAACATTCCAAGATAAAGGCATTTTTGGCATTGGTGGCGATCATTCTATTAGTTACCCGCTGACAAAAGCGTACTTAAAAGCAAAGCGTAGCCAAGGTAAGCGTACGGCTATTATTCATTTCGACGCCCACACCGATTTATTGGTTGAGCGTTTAGGCATCGATTTATGTTTTGGCTCTTGGTGTACCCATATTTTAGAATTTTTACCCGCGCCACATCATTTAATTCAATTTGGTATTCGCTCAAGTGGTAAGCCTAAATCACATTGGGAAAGTACCTTTGGCGTTAAACAGCACTGGGCTGCTGAAATTATTGAGCGTGGCGCAGCCGCTGTTGCTGCCGATACAATCGCGCAACTAAAGGCTGACAAGGTTGATGAAGTGTATGTAAGCTTTGATATTGACGCACTAGATGCTCAATTTGCCTCAGCAACAGGTACACCTGAAGAAAATGGATTAACACCACAGCATGCGCTTGATATTTTGTCAGCCATTGCCGATGAGTTTCCAATAACCGGTGCAGATATGATGGAAATCGCGCCGTTTACCGACAGCTCATTAGTGGGTCAATCAAGCTCAGAGACGACGCTTAGAGAAGGCGCTAAAATTTCAGCATTCTTAATTGCAGCAATGAATCGTTAATCCTAAAGGTCAAAATTGGCTATTTGTAAATAATCCGCTATATTAAATTTGCTTTTATCAAAAAAGTAACATCTTAAATTTTATATAGTGGGTTATTGTGACTAAGTGGTATTGTGTATTATTGTTCATTGTAAGTCATCATTGTACGGCTAAACTTATTGTTGTGACAGAGAACTTTGCGCCTGCGCAGTATCTGGACGCGAATAACAATTTAGTAGGTGATGCTGCCGATAAAGTCCGATTAGTGCTTGATAGCGTAGGTATTGATTATTCAATTTCTGTAAACGATTGGAGTATGGCTTACAATATTGCACTGAGAGATCCCCAAACCTGTATATTTTCTATTTCTCGTTCGCCTGAGCGGGAACATAATTTTATTTGGTTTGCTAAGCTTGCCCAATTTGACACTAATTTTTACTCCCTTAAAAGCAAAGGTATTTCCTTAACTAATTTAGAGCAGGCTAAGCAATACCGTATTGCGGTTTTAAAAGATAACTACAGCCATCATTATCTACTTTCAAAAGGCTTTAAAGAAAACGAAAATTTAATGTTGTTTAGTAGTTTTGATAATATTTTTAAGATAATCCAAACACGAAGTTCGAGTATTGATTTAGTGGTTATACCAGCGCAGCGAATAAACCATGAACAATCTCATTTATTAAATAAATTACAACTCGAATTACTAATGCCAATCAATGCCCATCAAGCCCCTTTATATTTTGCCTGTAATAAAAACCTCCCCGATAACGTAAAGCAACAACTTGGCGTAGCTTTTTCTTCATATGAGTCTAAACTATAAATATTAAGCTTTTGATTTTTATTAGTTATTAATATTATTTAAATATCAATTGCCCTGTCTATAAAAGCGTCTATAATCCAGCTGCATTTGCTTGTAAAAGCGATTATTTTGGAGTTATAAATGGGTGATTTAATCGGGATTGCGTTATTAATCTTGATGAGTGCGTTATTTGCGATGTCAGAAATTTCGATTGCCGCTTCACGCAAAATTAAGTTAAGAGTAATGGCGGACGAGGGCAATGTTAACGCTTTGGCGGTTTTAAAGCTACAAGAGCAGCCTGGGGCTTTTTTCGCCATGATCCAAATTACGCTCAATGCGATTGCGATATTAGGCGGGATTGTTGGCGAGCAAGCATTGTCTCCTTATATGCAAGAAATACTACAGCTGTTTTATCAAGGTCCATTACTTGGACAAATTAGCTTTGTATTATCGTTTTTAATTATTACCTCGTTATTTATTTTATTTGCCGATTTACTACCAAAGCGTTTAGCGATGATTTTACCTGAGGCCGTTGCGGTGAGAGTGGTGACAATTATGCGCTGGGTTACTTTTGCGCTCACGCCACTGGTACTATTTTTTAATGGCTTAACCAATATTGTTTTACGGGTGTTTAAAGTGCCCAGTGAACGTGAAGATATTGTGACCACTGAAGATATTGTTGCGATGATGGATGCTGGTGCTGAATATGGCAGTTTACAGCAACAAGAGTATGATTTAATAGGAAATGTATTTGATTTAGAAGCGCGTTTTTTATCAAGCGTTATGTCACCGCGTGAGCAAATTGTTTATTTTGACATTGATGAATCTAGCGACGATATAGCAAATAAAATTATAGATCACCCGCACAATCACTTTTTAGTGTGCAAAGGCAATCTTGATAAGTTAATTGGCTCTGTTGAGTCTAAAGATATTTTACGCCAAGTACTCAAAGGTGAGGCGGCAAATATTAACGATGACATGCTTGATAAAGATATTTTTTTCTTGCCCGAAACATTGAGTTTATCTGAAGCGTTAAATGCGTTTAAAACCGCTGTACATCCTTTTGCGGTGGTAGTTAATGAGTATGCTTTGGTGGTTGGGATTGTTACGGTTAAAGATTTAATGAAAGGTTTTATGGGCGATTTAATTACTCATCAAAGTGAAGAGTTAATTATTGAGCGCGACGCGAGTTCTTGGTTAGTAGATGGCTTAACCCCGATTGTTGAGCTGGCGAAGGTACTTGAAATTGATGAATTTCCTGATCAAAATCATTATGAAACCGTGGCCGGATATTTAATCTATACCATGAAACATATTCCTAAACGCGCAGAGTTTGTTTTATTTGCAGGTTTTAAATTTGAAGTTGTGGACGTGGAAGGAATTCGTATTGAGCAATTACTAGTCTCTAGAGTTAATACTGACAACGAATAATGACAGCCAACATAGCTTAAGAGCAGCCAATGAAAGTTCATTGGCTGCTTTTTTATGGGTGTTACTTAAATAACTCAGCTATTATTTGTGTTACTTATCTATTCAATTGTAAAAATGTGTAAATGTTGCTCAGTAGCTATTTTTAATTGCTTTACTTTAGTTTAGAATGATCGTTCATTCTAAACTAAAAGGTATTTTACATGCAGCGTTCCCGCATCGCTTTTTTTGTATTTTCGGCCCTCGTTGGTTCTGTTGCTTTAAGTGGTTGTGATCAGGTTGCTGAACAGCCTAAGGCTTCTGCTCCTGCAGCGACACCTGTTGGTGTGGTCACCTTAACAAGCCAAGCTATTACACTTAAAAAAGAATTACCAGGGCGTGTTAGTGCGTTTCAAATTGCTGAAATTCGTCCTCAAGTAAGTGGTATTGTTCAATCTCGCTTATTTGAAGAAGGCACACAGGTTGAGCAAGGCCAAGCGCTTTATCAAATTAATCCTGACATTTATGAAGCAGAACTCGCAGCCAGCAAAGCGGCCGTTGCGCGCGCAGAGGCTAGTATTGCAAGCAGTAAATCTAAAGCGTCGCGTTATAAAGAATTACTAGAAATTAAAGCGGTAAGCCAGCAAGACTTTGATGAAGCCGATGCAGCATACAAGCAAGCACAAGCCGAGCTATTAACAGCAAAAGCACAGCTTAAATCTGCACAAATAAACTTAGATTACAGCCATGTATCTTCTCCGATTAGTGGTCAAATTAGTAAATCGAACGTTACTGTTGGTGCGCTTGTAAGTGCTAATCAAACAACGGCACTGGCAACCGTTACCCAGCTTGACCCTATCTATGTTGACTTAACGCAATCAAGCAACGAGCTAACTCAACTTAAAAAAGCCATTTCTTCTGGTTCACTAAGTGTTGACTCAAAAGCACAAGCCGACGTTGAGCTGCAAATGGTAGATGGCTCTATTTACCCAATTAAAGGCACGTTACAATTTTCAGAAGTAACTGTAGACCCAAGCACTGGGTCGGTAACTTTACGCGCTAAATTCCCAAATCCAGATAAGTTATTACTACCGGGTATGTATGCACGTGCCTCAGTGGTTGAGGGTGTAAAACAAGACGCTATTTTAGTGCCGCAGCGTGGAGTAAGCCGAAACACCAAAGGTGAGCCAACAGCGATGGTTGTAAGTAAAGAAAACACCGTAGAAAGCCGTGTGTTAAAAGTAGATAGAACGATTGGCTCTAACTGGTTAGTTACCGCTGGATTAGCTGATGGCGATAAAGTAATTGTTGAAGGCTTACAAAAAATTCGCCCAGGTGCGCCAGTTAGCCCTTCAGAAGTTTCACCGTCTGCAACAGCCGACAAAGCGCAATAACGGAGAGTTTTAATGTCACGATTTTTTATCGACAGACCCATCTTTGCGTGGGTGCTTGCTATCGTGGTTATGCTTGCAGGTGTGTTGGCTATTCAAAGTTTACCAATAGCACAATACCCGTCAATTGCACCGCCAGCAATTAGCATTACCGCTACTTACCCAGGGGCATCAGCTCGTACCCTAGAGGATACGGTTACCCAGGTTATAGAGCAAAAAATGAAAGGACTAGATGGCTTGTTGTATATGTCATCTACGTCTGAGTCGAGTGGTTCGGCTACGCTTACGCTTTCATTTAGCGCTGATACAGACCCAGACATTGCACAGGTACAAGTGCAAAACAAGTTAGCCACAGCTACACCGCTTTTACCAGAAGAAGTGCAAAGGCAAGGTGTATCGGTGGCTAAGTCTGCACGTAACTTTTTAATGGTATTAGGTTTTGTATCAAAAGATGGCAGCATGACCAATATCGACATTGGTGATTATGTTTCATCTAATGTGCAAGATATTATCTCGCGTGTTGAAGGGGTGGGTGAAGTTCAGCTATTTGGCTCTCAATATGCTATGCGTATTTGGTTAGACCCAGCTAAGTTGCAAAACTACAAATTAACCCCTGCTGATATTAGCACCTCAATTAGTGCGCAAAATGCACAGGTATCTGCTGGTCAATTAGGGGGCATGCCAGCGGTTGAAGGCCAGCAGCTCAATGCAACGGTAACAGCACAAAGCCGTTTGCAAACCGCAGCAGAGTTTGAACAAATTATAGTAAAAGCAAACGCTGATGGCTCGTTTGTTCGCCTTAAAGATGTAGCGCGTGTGGAGCTAGGTGGCGAGAGCTACCGTGTTGTAGCTCGTTACGATGGAAAACCTGCATCAGGCCTAGGTATTAAGCTTGCCAGTGGCGCCAATGCCCTTGATACAGCTGAAGGTGTAAAAGCTGCGATTGCAGAGCTTAAATCGTTTTTCCCTGAGGGATTAGACGTTGTTGTACCCTACGATACCACCCCTTTTGTATCACTATCGATTGAAAAAGTGGTTAATACCTTAATAGAAGCAGTGGTACTCGTTTTTGTTGTTATGTATCTGTTTTTACAAAACTTCCGCGCTACGCTTATTCCAACGATTGCTGTGCCGGTGGTGTTACTCGGTACTTTTGGTATTTTGTACACGTTTGGCTATTCAATAAATACATTAACCATGTTTGCCATGGTACTTGCCATAGGCCTACTGGTTGATGATGCCATTGTTGTAGTAGAAAACGTTGAGCGTGTAATGAGCGAAGAAAAACTCTCTGCGCTTGAGGCAACACGTAAATCAATGGATGAAATTAAAGGCGCGCTAGTGGGTATTGCTATGGTGCTGTCGGCGGTATTTATTCCGATGGCGTTCTTTAGTGGCTCTACCGGTGTTATTTATCGTCAGTTCTCTATTACATTGGTATCAGCAATGGGACTATCGGTATTGGTGGCGCTTATTTTAACACCTGCGTTGTGTGCTACGCTTTTAAAACCAAGCCATGTTCACGATAACAGCTCGTTATTCGGTCGTTTTTTCAGTGGTTTTAACCGCGGATTTGATAAAACTAATACAGGCGCACAAAGTCTTGTCAGTCGTATGATCCGTTTATCTAAGCGCTATCTTTTATGTTATGGCCTTATTGTAGCGGGTATGGTGTATATTTTTTCAAGCTTACCAACGGCATTTTTACCAGATGAAGACCAAGGTATTTTGTTTAATCAGGTGTCATTACCAGCAGGCTCAACGACTGAAGAAACGCTTGAAGTAGTTAAAAAAGTAGAAAAACACTTTTTGAACGATCAATCGGATGCTGTAAATGGTATTTTCACGGTGACTGGATTTAGTTTTGCAGGTTCTGGCCAAAACTCAGCAATTGCCTTTGTTAACTTTAAGCACTGGGATGAGCGTCAAGGCGAAGGTTTATCTGTGCAAGCAGTTGCAGGTAAAGCAATGGGCTATTTTTCTACCATTAAAGAAGCGTTTGTATTTGCATTTCCGCCGCCAGCGATTGTGGAACTAGGTACAGCCAATGGCTTTAATATGTTTTTACAAGACCGTGTTGGACTTGGCCACGAGGCTCTACTGGCCGCGCGTAACCAGTTATTAGGCTTAGCAAGCCAAAGCCCAATTCTCGCGGGCGTACGACCTAATGGCCAAGAAGATATGCCTGAGTTACAGCTGGATATTGATCTTGCAAAAGCAGAAGCGCTTGGTGTGTCGCAAAGTGATATTAATAGTACGCTTTCGACGGCGTGGGGTAGTAGTTATGTAAATGACTTTATCGACCGTGGTCGCGTGAAAAAAGTATACCTGCAAGGCGATGCTGAATCGCGAATGGTGCCTGAGGACTTAAACAAGTGGTATGTACGTAATGATAGCGGTGATATGGTGCCATTTTCAGCATTTGCCAGTTCGCATTGGACCTATGGTTCGCCACGTCTTGAGCGTTATAATGGTTTTTCTGCTATGGAAATTCAAGGAACAGCTGCGCCAGGTTACAGTACAGGGCAAGCAATGGATGAAATGGAACGTTTAGTCAAGCAACTACCTAACGGTATTGCCTCTGAGTGGACTGGTATTTCGTTTCAAGAGCGATCAAGTGGCGGTCAAGCGCCGTTGTTATATGGATTATCACTGTTATTTGTATTTTTATGTTTAGCTGCGCTTTATGAAAGTTGGTCAGTACCATTTGCAGTAATGATAATTGTGCCACTGGGTATTTTTGGTGCGATTGTAGCCGCCTTTATGGGTAACTTATCAAACGATATTTACTTACAAGTGGGTTTATTAACCACCATAGGTTTAGCCTCTAAAAATGCCATTTTAATCGTTGAGTTTGCGATTCATAAAATGGAAGAAGGCTTAAGCTTAGTTGACTCGGCGATTGCCGCTGTACGCCTTCGCTTACGTCCTATTTTAATGACCTCAATGGCCTTTGTGTGTGGTGTGCTTCCATTAGCTATTGCCTCAAGTGCTGGTTCAGGTGCACAAAATGCATTAGGTATTTCAATTATTGGTGGAACACTTGCCGCCTCGTCATTGGTTGTTATTTTTGTACCGTTGTTTTTTGTTTTAGTACGTAGACTGTTTTCAGGAAAGGCTAAAACCACCTCCGAGGAGGAAGTATAATGAGTTTAAGAGCAATCAGTTTTAGTGCTTTTACTTTAGCAATTTTATCTGGATGTCAGTTAGCTCCTCAAAAGGAAGCGCTAAATTTACCTGTCCCTGATGCGTATGCATCAGAGACAGGGGATGAGCAGGTGTCCTCGTTAAAATGGCAGCAGTTTTTTAATGATGAAAAACTTAAAACACTGATATCACAAAGTCTTGAACATAATAAAGACCTACAAATAGCTGCTCTAAATGTTCAGCGCGTGCGTGGTTTGTATCAGATTGAAGATTCAGCGTTATATCCATCACTGGATTTTAATGCATCAGGAAGTCGTCAGCGTTTACCCAGCGATTTATCAGCAAGTGGTCAACCACAAATAAGTTCTCAATACAGTGCAACGGTAGGCATGACGGCTTACGAGTTAGATTTATGGGGTAAAGTACGCAATCAGTCAGAGCAAGCATTACAAACGCTTTATTCAACTCAACTGAGCCAATACACCATGCAAGTGTCGTTAATTGCAGAGCTTGCTAATGCCTGGTTAAATTACGCGACCGATCAACAGTTGTTAGCGTTGGCACAAGAGACGTTATCATCGCAGCAAGCATCCTTATCATTAACCCAAAAAAGTGTTGATTTAGGTGCCGCTTCTAAAATTACGCTGGAACAGCTTAAAAGTACGGTAGCCACAGCGAAAGTTGATATTGCTAAATACCAACGTTTAGTGAAACGCGATAAAAACGCGCTTGATTTATTAGTAGGTAAAACGGTAGGTGAGGATTTACTGCCAAGTAAGTCATTAAATTATTTATTAGACTTGCCTAGTGTCCCTGTGGGTTTACCTTCTGATTTACTAACGCAGCGACCAGATATAAAAGCAGCAGAGCATCAGCTGTTAGCCGCTAACGCTAACATTGGTATTGCCCGTGCAGCGTTTTACCCGAGCATTAGTTTAACTGCCAATGCAGGAACTGCATCACGTGATTTAAGTAATTTATTTGATGCAGGCTCAGGCACATGGAGCTTCATGCCATCGGTAAATTTACCTATTTTTAATATGGGTCGAAATCAAGCAAATTTAGATGTCGCTAACGCAGAGCAACAAGTTGCTGTAGCAACGTACCAGCAAAAAATACAGCAAGCATTTCGTGAAGTTGCTGATGTACTTGCGGATAGAGAAGGCTATAACGCACAGTTAATGGCTCTTGAGGAGTTATTACAAAGCCGAAAGACAACCTTTGAATTATCGCAGGCGCGCTACGACAAAGGGGTTGATAGCTTTTTACAAGTGCTTGACGCTCAGCGAACTTGGTATAGCGCAAGGCAGCAATTGATCACGGGCCAACAAGCTGTGCTTGCAAGCCAAATCAATTTATACAAAGCGGTTGGCGGTGGCTGGCAGACCACTACTTCAACCGTTAAGTAAATTAGTACGCATAAAGCCTGTTAACAATAAAAGGTTTTATGCGCGATTAAAGTAATGCCCGTTTAGCGTTTATTTTTTGTGATCAAAGCAGTAAACGCTAAATATTTCGAGTTGAGAGACTCGATACTGGAGTTTCAAATGAAACCTAAAAATAAAAAACACCTAGATCCGGTGCAAGCACAAGCGCGTCGCGAGCAGGTATTAACCGCCGCTGCTGATTGTTTTCGTCGCAAAGGCTACCATGGCGCAGGTATGGCAGAAATAGCTAAAACAGCCGGGATGAGTGCCGGCCATATTTATAATTACTTTGAAAGTAAAGAAGCCATAATTGAAAGTATTATTGAACAAGATATGGAAGAAATGTTTTCCATATTTCAAGAGTTTGAAGATCAACCTGGCGATATTTTAACAGTGTTACTTGATGGCTTACACCATGGTGTGCAGCGTCATATGGACACGGGGGCCTGCGTAGTTGACTTAGACATGATGGCAGAGGCCAGTAGAAACAAAAAAGTCGCTTTATTACTACGCGAGGCTGATACGCAAGCACGTAACAGAATGCGTGATTTATTAGTCAGTGAAAGTAGTTTAATAAAATCACATTCAGAGCAAGAACTCGAAAGCCGCATTAATGTGATTTTCTCAGTGATGGCCGGACTGCTATTACGAAAAATGTTATTTCCTGAATTGACCGAGGAAACTGTATTGATTGCACTGCGCCCAGCGATGAAAACATTACTTATGCCATTTGATAAATAATAAGTTGAAGCATTAAATAACTATGAATATTTGACTGATATTGTTGTAAATATGAAAGAGTTATATAAATTAAGCTGCTTTTATTTAAGCGTAATCAATAAAAACTGAGTACGATGTTTTAGCGTGAAGTCATTCCTTTTTATATTATAAAAGCATTGATTAACAGTGGGTTATAGCCAATTGATGTGATATCAACGCCGGTGGCGAAACGACAACAAACAAGATAAATTGCTTTTTTGGCGTATTATTTGCAAGTTAGGACTATATTAAAGGCGCTAATATGGCGCTGCCAACTTAAAGGAGAGCTCATGTGGGCTGCAGTCAGTTATCTTGTAACAGCATTAGTATTTATAGTACTGGGATTGAAGGTTAATTCTGTTTACTTCGCGGTTGCATTTTTTTGGACGGCGCTGTCGCTGATATTGGTCAGCGGTGCTTATTTTTTTAACGCAGGAAAAGTATTTAGAAAACGCGAAAATGGCGTTATCCCTTTTTACATTCGTTGGGCATTTGTTCCTTTTTTGTTAGGTGCACAAATTTATAATGCATGGTCACGCAAACACGATAAGGTACCCCCAATTCAACAAATAAACGATAACTTATTTTTAGCATGTCGTTTGTTTCCCTCTGATATAGATACATTAAAAGAAAATGGCATTACCGCTATTTTAGATGTGACTTGTGAATTTGATGGACTTGAGTGGACATCTACCCAAGAAAATATTAGTTATTTAAACATTCCTGTTCTTGATCATAGTGTGCCTACTCACTCGCAATTAAACCAGGCAATTAACTGGATCCATCATCATATAAAGAAAGACCGTCGTGTTGTGGTGCATTGTGCATTAGGTCGCGGACGTTCGGTGTTTGTTATGGCAGCGTATTTATTGAGTCAAAATAAAGAAGCTGATGTACATGACATTCTTGCTCAAATTAAAGAAACACGTGAAACAGCCAATCTTAATAAACGCCAATTACGCCATTTAGTTAAGCGCCACCGAAGAGGTGAGCTACTGATAAAAAATAAAGCATATTTAATTGCTAATCCTGTATCAGGCACTAAGTTATGGTCTGAAAAAGAGCATTTAATCGTTACACGTTTATCTGCTTATTATGATTTAACCATTTTAAAAACTACACCGGAACAAAACGGCATTACATTGGCTAAACAAGCTATAGAGCACGAGCCTGATATTATAATTGCCTGCGGTGGAGATGGCACAGTCACTGAGGTTGCGAGTGTTTTAGTGGGTACGTCTTGTCGATTAGGAATTATACCGTTGGGGACAGCTAATGCGTTGGCCCATGTGCTGATGGGAATAAAATCTAAATTTATTCCTGTTGAGCAAGCGTGCGATTTAATAATTGATGGTCAGACAAACCTGATCGATACCGCATATTGTAATAACGATTTGATGTTATTGCTAATTGGCATTGGCTTTGAGCATGCAATGATTGAAAAAGCAGATAGAGAGTCGAAAAATAAAGCTGGCCAGCTTGCTTATTTAAATGGTTTTTTACATTCCTTTGGCGAGAATAAAGCGCAAAAGCTGATGGTTAAACTCGATGATAATGAGCCTGAAGCTATTAATACAAATAGCTTTATTGTCGCTAATGCTGCCCCATTTACAACCCTTTTAGCCCAAGGTGGGGGACAACCCGACCACCGTGATGGATTATTAGACGTAAACTGGTTAACGCCAAACAAAGACAATGAAACCACAGTATTGAGTATTGCTGAGCTAATGTTTAGCAGTATCACGCAAACACATTTTGCTATTAACTCGCATTATACTAACGCAAAACGTGTAGAGATAAGCGCAGATAAAACGCTAGATTATGTAATTGATGGTGAGGTTAAATCTGCCGATAAAGTGGTAGTGAGTATTCACCCTGCTTCATTGAATGTAATATGCCAAGAACAAAACTAACTGACTAAAAATGGCGTAAATATTACGCCATTTAGCACTCATTTATTTTTTAATAGAGGGCCATACAAAATCTGATGTATCAGGTTGCGTGGGCTCTGTTAGTTTTGGTTTATTTCTGGGTTTTCGTAGCGGTTTATTACTCATGGTATGAATATAAAGTGCTTCTACTTTATCTCTTGCCCATGGGGTTTTACGTAAAAATTTTAAGCTTGATTTGATACTCGGAGAATCAGTAAAGCATTTTATGTTTACTTGTTCACCCATTGCTTTAAAGCCTAAAAGTTGCTCTAGTTCTACAAGAATTTGCTCTAAAGTTATCCCATGTAGCGGGTTTTTTGGTTGATTATTCATAGTCACACTGCTTTTTTAAACTGCATGTATTGTAACGTATCCCACCGCATCTTAATAGTTTGGAGATGGCTGGCAGATTCCAGATTGTTAATCTTGATTAATTTACAGTAATAGTTGCAGGCTTCTTGGGGTAAATAAGGTTACCTTGCTTATCAAGCTTTAGCCAAATCAATTGACTGTTGTTATGTTGGGGGTACTTTGCAGCACAAATAAGCGTAACTGAGTGAACCTGCAGTATAGCTCCTTCGCTGTAACGTTTATTATCATACCAGCACTCAGTGCTAGTGTTTATAAGCTGGGTAGCATCAACAATAGGAAGCGTTTGTATTGTGTTAGCGTAGCTTAAAGCTGAAAAACACAAGCATAAAACAGCAATAATAAAAGTAAAATAATAACGCATGAATAACCTCAAGGTGTTTAAAATAACTACACTTAGCAAAAAAACATGCTAGGGTAAGTAAGACAACATAAGTAAAACACAGAACAATAAAAAGGTGAACAGATATGCTATTTAATCAAACCATGATTGACGAATTTACACTACTAGCAAAATTTCCACGCGAGAGCAAAATGCAGGGAATTAAACTTCATTCAGACGCTGAACCCGCCTTACTAAGCGCAGCACAACGTTTGTTCGATAAAGGGGTTATAGATAGCCCAGATGGTGGCTATTTAACCGAACTGGGCTTAGATTTAATTGAGCATGTCACTGTAATACACAGTGCACTTAAAAGTTAATTTACTCTATTAGTTTGCATCAGGTTGATTTTCAGGGGCTGCATCAATAAAGGCTGCCAACTCATTACAACGCTGATATATGGCTGCTATTTTAGGGTAGGCAGCCATATCTACTTTAAAACGAATGGCATTAAATACCTGCGGTACTAAACATACATCAGCTAAGCTTGGCGAGTCGCCTGCGCAAAATGTGTTTTTGCTATCTAGCATGCGTTCTATTTTTTCAAAACCCACTTCAACCCAGTGGCGGTACCATTTATTTTTTGCTTCATCATCAACATTGAGTTCACTACTTAAATACTTAAGCACACGTAAATTATCAATCGGGTGAATATCACACGCAATTGCATAACTTAAATTGCGAATATGTGCTTTTTGCCATGCATTACCAGGCAGTAATGGTGTTTCAGGATATTGCTCTTCAAGGTACTCTAAAATTGCTAGAGATTGACCTAATATGCCGTTTTCTGTTTCTAAAGAAGGTAAAAGTCCTTGGGGGTTTTTCTGTAAGTAATCTGTGCTTTGTTGCTCTGATTTTAGTAAGTTTACCGGCACCAACTGGTGAACAATATTTTTTAGGTTTAATGCGATGCGCACACGATACGCTGCAGATGAGCGAAAATAAGTATAAAGCTTCATAATCTAATTACCCTTGATTGCCGTTAAAGTGTTTTTTAATTGTGCGCCAGCAGTCAGTGTAATTAGCTTGGCGCTCTTTACCTTCTAATGCGTATTTAGTCGGTGAAATGACATAACGGGATTCAAACATAAACGCTAAGGTATTTTCGTATTTTTGTGGAACCAGTTCCGCATTAGATGCTTTTTCAAATACATCCGCTTCAGGTCCATGCGGAGACATACAATTATGTAAACTTGCGCCACCTGGCACAAAGCCATGCTCTTTTGCATCATATACACCTTCAATTAACCCCATAAATTCACTCATGATATTACGATGATAGTAGGGCGGACGAAAAGTGTTTTCAGCAACCATCCAACGCGGTGGAAAAATAACAAAATCAACATTAGCCATTCCTTCAGTAGCTGATGGCGAGGTTAAAACGGTAAATATAGAAGGATCCGGATGGTCAAAGCTTACTGTGTTCATTACATTAAATCGCGATAAATCGTATTTATAAGGCGCGCTATTACCTGTCCATGCAACAACATCGAAAGGGGAATGCTTAATCTCACAGCTGAATAAGTTGCCATTAAATTTTGACACCAGTTCAAAATCACCTTCTTTATCTTCAAAAGCTGCAACTGGGTATTGAAAGTCACGGTCGTTGGCATAGCCGTTTGCACCAACAGGGCCTCGCTCTGCAAGCTCCAAAGCATGACCATAGTTTTCGCAGATATAACCACGGGCCGTTGATTGTATTAAATCAACAGAAAACTTCATCCCTCGGGGTATGACTGCAACTTCACCTGGTTTTACACAGAGCTTACCGCATTCTGTATGCAGGAGTAGCTCGCCTTGTTGGGGTACAAATAGCATTTCACCGTCAGCGTTGTAAAAGTAGCGATCGACCATAGACTTGTTAGCAACATAAACATGAATACCGATGCCAGATTGCCCATTAGCACTGCCGTTAGCAGCCATTGTTATGAGTCCATCTAGAAAATCAGTTGGCTTTGTAGGAATTTCAACGGGGTTCCAGCGAAGCATAGTCGGAGGTGTTACGGCTTCAGTTATAGGCGCAGTTCGAATCAAGCCGTTATCAACAGCGGTGTAATCACCTTGCACTACCGAAGGGCGTAACCGATACAGCCATGTTCTGCGGTTAGCTGCTCTAGGCGCGGTAAATGCTGTAGAGCTAAATTGTTCAGTGTAAAGATCGTACTTAACTTTTTGAGGAGTAAATTGCCCTATAGGCAAGGCATCGGGTAGCGCTTCGGTTTCAAATTCATTACCAAAACCGGTCATGTACTTTAACTGTTCTGCCATTACTGACTCCTGTGAGAGAAGGCTAGTTTTATGTTTTATTTATTTAAGTTAAGATACTCTCAAGTGAGAGTAATTTCAAATTGCTCAATGAATGTGTATGTAAATATAAATGAACAGCGAGTAAACCTATTTAACGGGATAACAATGAAACTGGATTTAGACACTTTTTTAGCATATCAACTAATTAATGTAGCAAGTTTGGTAAGTAATGACCTTGCTAAGGTATACCAGAGCAAATTTGACTTAACGATACCTCAATGGCGAATTTTGGCGAATTTAGCGCAATTTGGTCAAAGTAATGCCAAAAATTTATGTACGCAGGCAGATATGGATAAATCGACCGTGTCGCGTGCAATAAAAATATTAGTAGAAAAAAAGTTGCTAATGACTCAAATTAATTCAGAGGATAAGCGCGCAGCCATACTTTCATTAAGTGAAGCTGGAAAGGAGATGTATAAAAAAATAGTACCCGAGGCGTTAAGGTGGGAAAAAGAACTATTGGCTTCGTTGAACACACATGAACAAGATTTATTAATAAGCGTACTTAATAAGCTAAAAAATAAATTGCAGGCATAAAAAAGCCCATCAAATGATGGGCTTTTATAATTTTAACTAATCTGACAATTTAGATTAGAAAGTGTAACGTACACCTACACGCATTTCCCATACTGAAGCACCAGTTTGTACTGAAGTATTAGCGTTATTACCGTTAAAGCCTGAGTAAACGTAACGACCTTGGTCATCTAAAGATGTTGAGATCATGCTTGCACCTACGAAAGGACCTTTCTTAAGAACGCCCCAGTCATCATTTAGCATGTTTGTAAGGTTGTCGATTACAAAGAATGCTTCACCTTTATGACCTTCCATAAAGCCTGGTAATTCTTGTGTAACTTTAAAGTTGAACTTAACAAACCAGTCAGCATTTTGTTGGTTACGACCTGCGATTTCACCACGTTTAAGCCCTTCAGATGCAATGAAGTCGTTGAACTCATTGATTTCAGCTGCAGACATGTCGTATACAACGTTAGGATCGTTTTCAAGTGGAACGTATAATAACTGACGGTTACCATTCCAGTTGTTATCGCCCCATACATTACGGTCACTTCCGTCAAACGTGAAGCTGTAAGGTAGGCCTTTGTATGCTTCACCGTAAAGGTTAAAGCGTGTTTCAAAGCCATCTACAAACTCATGTTTGTAACCAAGCGTCATAGTAAAACGATGCGGAATTTCATAATCTGAAGACGCAACACCTGGGTTACCTGGATTAGTAAGCGCGATGTTACCATAGTTAGAACCGGCTACAGAGCTAGTCATTGGGTTTACATCGTCTGCATCTGTGTATGCATAACCAAAACTGAAGTTAACGCCGTTATCAAACATTTTGCTAACTGCTGCAGAGATAACTGAAGAATCGCCGCTATCGCCACTAACATTAGTTAATAAATATTCGTTACCACGGCCTTCGATAGACTCGTAAATTGGGCGACCATCAAACGTAGTTTCACCGCTATCTTGAAGTGCGATATCACGCATTAATGCAGCGTCTTTTTTCTTCGAGTATAAGTAATCTACAGAGATTACGTATTCGTCTTCAGTTGTGTATGTAGCACCAAGTGAATATTTCCACTCTGAAGGAATTTCAAAATCAGGGTCTACAGCATTAACAGTTGCATCGCCTACACCAATTTCAGTGTTTGCAACAATATCGAACATTTCTTGAGGTACGTCAAAACCAGGAGTACCGCCGTTTACGTTAGCTGTGTTAAATAAATCTACACCACGGAACTGCGTACTAATGTTTGTAATACCGTCGTTAGAATACGAATTAGATAGCCATACGTTCGGGTTACCACCAGAGAACAAGCCTAAGCCAGCACGAACTTCAAGTTCGTCAGTTGCATACCATTGGAAGCCAACACGTGGTTGCAGTAAGTCAATACCGTCGAATGTAGACTGGTTGCTGAAACCATAACGGCTTGTGAAGTTTTGGTTAAAGTTAGGTACGTCGTCACTTGTGTACTTGTCGTAACGTAAACCAAACTGAATTGTTGCATCTAAGTCAGTAAACGCGTATTCGTCTTGTACATAAAATGTGTGTTGAGCATATTTAAAGCTTGCAGCCGCATCATTCGGGTTATTAGTACCTGCAGCATTGTTGTAGTAGATACGCGCTGCTTGACCTGCTTCAAAGTCGTCAATTGAGTCAAAGCGCCACTCACCTTCTGTTTGCTGTACGAACAAGTTAAAAACAGATAGCTCTTCAAACTCGTAACCAGCAGTAATTGTGTGTTGATCTAAGTAATAAGTACCAGCAACTTTAAATGTAGTTGTGTCGTAATCTAGGTCGTTTGATTGACGAGAATCATCAGGACCAATGTAAACCGTACCACCATTATCAGTGCGGATTTGCATTTCACCAAAGCTGCTTGCAGCATCTAATGACTGAACCGTTGCATCTAGCTCTGATTTACCTAAACGAATTTCAGTAGAAAAATCGTCTGACCAATCAGAATATACAGAACCAATGATTGATGTAAACTCAGCACTTTGATTATAGAAGTGGTTTGATAAAGAAACGCGGCTAGAACCAGTATCAGACTGAGAAATTGTGTTACCGTCGTTGTAGTTATAGATTAAGTTTGCACGGTGATCTTCGTTGATGTTCCAATCTAGTTTTACTAAGATTTTTTCATCTTCAACAGGCATGCTTGATGGCATACCGCCAGCATCGTAGCCGTAAACTGATTGAGAAATACTCTGAATGCGAGATACGTCATCAGCTGTAACACTACCACTGCTAAGACCGTCGTAATTAAACTGGCGAACACCTTCAAGTTTTTCGTATGAAGTGAACAAGAATAATGTATCTTCAACAAGCGGAAGGCCTACGTTGAAACCGTAACGTTTTTCAGTGTAGTTACCGTTATCAACTTCATTACCTTCAATTTCGTCGCCTTTCATTGAATCGTTTGTGTAATCGAAGAAAACACCACCGTGAACGTCGTTGCCACCAGATTTAGTTACAGCGTTAATGTTACACGATGTAAAGCCACCGTATTGAACGTCAAAAGGGGCTAGCTCAGCTGAAACTTGTTCAATAGAGTCGAAAGAGAAAGGGGCACGGATAGTAGGGTAACCGTTTGAGCTTAAACCGAAGTTATCGTTCATGCGAACGCCGTCAAGCGTTAAGCTGTTGTAACGTGGGTTACCACCACCACAGTTGATTGAACCACGGCTATCATCAATTGTGATACGTGGGTCAATACGGATGATGTCTTTTAAATCACGGTTGATAGCTGGTTGGTTTTCAAGATCCGTTAGCGTAAAAGTAGACGCAGGACCTGTACCACCAGACATAGCACTGATAGGGGCACCCGTAACTACAATTTGCTCGATGTTAGAGATATTCTCTAAAGAAGCATTTACCGGGTAATCGTTACCAATGTTAAGAATAATGTTATTGAACTCTTGGTCTGCATAAGTGTCAGAATCTACAACTACTCTGTATGGACCACCAACACGTAGGCCTTTAGCTGTAAAGTAACCAGCATCATTAGTTTCAGTTGTTTTAACTGAGCCTGAAGGAACGTGTAAAATAGTAATTTTAGTTCCTGCAGCAGGGTTACCGTTAGGACCCTTTATTTGACCTTTAATTGCAGAGGTTGTTTCGTTTGCAATTGCAGCACCACTCACACCAACACATGCTGCTATAGCAAGTGATAGAGCTGTTTTGCGAAGTTGAATTTTCATTTTATTTTCCCGTGTAGTTAAATAAACTTTTAATAGCTTTTTTATTTTAATTTTGGATTAAGCGACCGCAAAATACACTTTACCCAAAATACTTACATAGTGTACCTCATTTGTTTGTTACAAATAAAATACAACTGTAATTTTTTTATTATAAAACACTTTATTTATGAAATTTAGCATTTTATCTATGTTTCAATATTTTACCGTTCAAATAGTAAGTAGTTTTTATGACAAACAGATGAAAAGTGATTTTTTCCATAAAAAAAGCCATTACATGCATGTAATGGCTTTTTTAATTTTACGAGTTTTTGATGTACAGGCTATGTATTAAAACTTATAGCTAACACCAATTTTAGCTTGCCAAGCTGATGAGCTAGTTTGATATTGGCTATAGTTACGAACATCAGCGCCATTAAATCTGCTATCAATTATATAACGACCTTGATCGTCTAACCCGCCAAAGTCGTAAACTGCTTGGTCAGAGAAACCTAAGCGCTTTTCTACGCCCCAGTCACTGTTTAATAAGTTGGCAAAGTTATCAATCATAAAGTAAACCTCACCGCTATGACCTTTTGCAAAACCAGGGATCTCTTGTTTAACGCTAATATCCATAGTGGTAACCCATGGTTGCGTGCCTGAGTTACGGTCTAAGATTTGGCCTCGCTCAGAAATACCCGCTCTATTAAGTAGTGTCTCAAGTTCACTCCATGATAGCCCTGATTCATCCCAATTTACATTGGCATCATCTGCACCAGTTGGAATATACGCTAAATAAGCTGAGCTTGAATAAAAGTCACGCGTATCACCTAAGTCACTATCTTGATACATACCCATAGTATAGCTAAATGGACGACCAGAGCGACGTTCGAAATACACATTAAATCTTGTGGCATAGCCACTGAAGAACTCAGTGTTATACGCTAAATTAACTTTAAAGCTATGCTCTACTTCATACGCACCACGGGCAGCAAAGTCTTCATTTCGGCTCTTAGTGATATTGTACTGATAGTTGCTTTGTGCACGTGATGAAGAGCCTGAAGACGCTTCTGTTACATCTTGATGTGCATAGCTTGCTGAAATATAAAGGCCATTTTCCCACTCTTTAGCAAGTGCTGTTGAAATAATAACAGAGCGACCATCATCAGTTGAGTTAGTCATTGCGATATCAAAGTTATCAGCTAAATCACCGCTGTAAATACTTTCATAGATGATACGCTCGCCGTCGGCCGCTACACCTACAGGTTTTATGGCGGTGTTATGCCACACAGCTTCGTTTTCTTTTTTGTGATAAGCAATTTCTGCTTGCCATTTAAAGCCTTCACCTAGTAACTCAGAATCAAAGTCGTACTCAAATCCAAGTTGTGCACGAATACTTGACGGTAGTTCAAAGTTAGGATCAACATAGTTTGTGCTACCTGCACCTTGAACTAAAGAGCCTTTTATGGCATCTGGTACTTGAGTGATATCAGCTTGATTATTAGCATAATAATCGTTAATAGCACTTTGAGGTGCATCTACAAAAGTAATGCCATCGTTTTGGAATGAGTTATTGTACCAAACGTTAGGGATACCACCTTGGAAACGACCCACGCCACCGTTAACTGTTAATGCTTCTGTAGCGTAATACTTAAAGCCAATACGCGGTAGAATAATATCTAACCCATCGAGGTTTTCTTGATTGCTAAAGCCATAGGTGTTTAAAAAGTTTTCGTTGAGTGTTGGTTTATCATCAGAAGATAAACGCTCATAACGAACACCTGCTGTTACTTCTAAATCATCACCAACATAAAAAGTATCTTCAATGTAAAGTGCTAATTGATTACGGGTTGCGTCGTAAGCGGTGTCATTAGGGTTATTTGTAAAGGCATTGCTGTAGCTAAAATCGTACTTTCCTTTGTAGTTACCTACTTCACGATTTTCGAAACCATTAAAGTTATCAAATTCCCATGAACCGAGTGAGTTAGCTGCAAAAAGGTTGTATAAGTTTAACGACTCATATTGCATACCAAAGTTAATTTCATGCTCGTCCATTAAATAAGTGGCATCAAGAGAAAGTGTTAAATTTTCTGTTGCTGAGCTATTTGCATGGCGAAACTCATCGGTACCAAAGTTATAAGAAGGCCCGCGGAAGTATTCTTCAACTTTAACGCTACCAATATCAGAATTTGTTAAACTTCTCGATGATACATCTTTGTATGCAATACCGATTTCAGTTGAAAAGTCTTCGTTCCAATCTGAATATAGCTTGGTAGCAAAGTTATTAAACTTGGTTGCGTAGGTATAACGACTTGATGCAAACTGAACTGATGTGCCACCAGTACCAAAGTTTGTTTCATCTTTGTCATCTTGCCACTGATAGGTAAAATCTAAGCGATGATCATCAGCAATGTTCCAGCTTAATTTTACAAGTAATGTTTCGTTGGTGTCTTTAGGGTCGCCTCCAAGAGAGTCTGTTAAGCCGTATTCGTTATTTAGAATATTAAGGAAACGGTTATAGCTTTCTTCACTCACATCGTATTCGTTGGTTGCGCCTGAACCTTCAAAACCATAATCTAAATCTAGTTCGCTTGACCATTTATTGTAGTTAACAAAGTAAAATAAGGTATCGTCTATAAGTGGGCCGCCAACATTAAAACCGTAGCGTTTTTCAGTTTGGTTAGGTTCTACTTGTTCAACAATGTATGTGCGGTGACCATCGTCATCTAAAACAGGGCGGTTATCAGCAAACACTTGAGATATGCTGTCTACATCGCCAGCAATATCTGGTGTTGATGTTTCGTAAAAACCAGAAAACTTAAGTTCGTTAGTACCTGACTTAGTTACCGCGTTAATAGTACCACCACCAAAGTTGCCTTTAGAGGCTGAAAATGGAGAAACATCAACAGAGATCTGCTCAATCGCATCAAGGGCTACAGGGGGCTGCGAAGTAGGGTAGCCGCCGTAACTTAAACCAAAGTCGTCATTTTGGCCAATACCATCTACAGTTAAACCATTTGTACGTGGGTTGCTACCGGCAAAGGTTAGCTCGCCGCTACCATTAATACTAGCAAGTGGGTTTAAACGTGCGATGTCTTTAATGTCACGATTAAAGCTAGGCATGTTGTTGATGGTATCTTCACCAAACGTGCTGCTAGAACCACCCGATTGTTGGACAATTTTATAACCAGACACTTCAATTTTTTCAATATTGAGTGGTGCTAATTGCGACGTTAATCGGTAAGTTTCGCCAAGGTTTAAAAAGATATTTTCAACGGTGGTATCGTTAAACGTATCAGAGTCGATGATCACTGTATATGGTCCACCAACACGTAAACCATTGGCTATAAAAGTACCACTTTCATTAGTGGTTAGCTCACTGATTGTGCCGGTAGGCTGATGAACGACCTTAATTTTAACGTTTGCAGCGCTCGCACCTGAAGGTGTGGTTATTTTACCACGCATTGCAGACGAGGTGTCAGCAGCCATAGCGCTTGTTGAAACTCCTAGAGCAAGAATTACTGCTCCAGTTAATTTCGAAAGGCGAAGCTTAGTCATAATGTTGATTTCCCATTTAGATGATTTAAGTTAGAAACTGAATTTATTTTTTGATTTGCTGTGTTAAAGCCATTTTTGATTTCTTGTTAGTAGGATCAAATAATGTATTTAACAATCCAGCTAAGCGAATACCAGCTTGTTGCAAGCGGGTTTTCACTATAGGGGTGTTAGTGAAAATATAGTCGTAGCTAATATTCTCATCTGTTGATTTGTATATTTGTAAAGCAAGGTTATGTGACTCTTCAAGCCAACTTGTTGGGGTACTGTGTAAATACTCGCTAATTAGCTCGCTGTTGTTGGTATTTATAAACTGAGCGTATTCAGTAAAAGATAAGTTTTCGTTTTCTACTAACTTGGTATCCCATAAGCTATGTAGATTGGTTTGTTGGTTAAAAAAAGAAACCTTAACGCGATTCCCGCCTCTATCTTCAGCTCTACCTGCATGAAATGGTTGATGGCTGTCGCCGACTAAGTGCACTAAAAAACGTAAACTAAACTGCTTTGCTGCAAGGCTTGATTTATCATCCTTCAATACTTTAATTGAATAGTGAATGCCTTCTAATATGTTTGTTACTGATTCTTTGTGTTTAGTGTGGTCGTGGTCAAAACTAAAGGTCGCGTTGTCATCAGCATTAATGTAATGCCAACGAGATGATTTTTTTTGCCAAAAATCACCTGGTGCAGAGCGCATTTCATCTGGCCATGTTGAAATTTGTGCTAAAGATTCACCATTAAGATAAGGAATAAGTGCAGCTTTAGTGTTTTCGCTTATGTGCGACTCTGCAATTTTCCCAACGACGCGGTGGCCATTTTGCCCCCAAGCATTACAATCTGTGCTTGCAAATATTGCACTAATTAAAAGTGTTAAAGAAAGCGAATATTTTACATTTTTGTACATTGAAGCATCCTAGTAGTGTGACATTTATTTTGTAAACGCTGATAAGGTCAATTGTCCTCATTTTTTTAGTTGATAGAAAGGACTCAATAATATTCATATTTTCTTGTTTAAAGTTGTTTTTATTCAATGGCTTGGGTTTGACAGGTAAAATTACCTATTGTAATAAGTAATTAAAATTGTTCAAATGAGCTATTACTCTAATTTAAACGGGTGTTTTTTGAATATTAAGAAGTTAATGTTGCATAAAACAGCAATTGTTACATTTATGTTTCTGGGCGTGTTGCTAAGTTGGTTTTCAGGTCAAGTTATTGTGGGCGAGGAAGATATAACGTTTCCAGTAATAATAGAGACATCAACGACATGTCAAACAACGGCAACGGCTAATAAGAGTCAACTTATAGTATTTACCCCCTCAAAATACGTTGCTCAATTACTTACTCAAAATCTCTGTGGCGACAAAGTAGTGGCAAAACAGTATGGCTCTGTCATTGGCTATTGGGGATATAGAACCGTTGATAGCTTAGAGTTTGTAGGTAAAGGTATTGCAGATTTAATTTTAGCGAAAAATAATATTATGGATGCGTTTAAGGCTGAATCTACTTACAACTATCAGCCTGTGGTCGGCTTTTCTGATTACACTGCATTTTTTATCTCTTCAAAAGAAAAACCTAAGATCAGCAAACAATATTTTTTAGATAAAAAAATCGGTCTGTTAGATTATCCAACGAGTCGCTCAGGACACATTTTACCCAAACAAGCCTTTAAAGAGCTAGGCCTAAACATTGCTCAGCTAAAAATAACCTATGCGAGTTCACACAATGAGTTGAGAGAATTATTGGCGAACGGGGAAGTAGACCTTATTGCCTCTTTTTGGAGAGAAAGTGACAGTCAGCGTTTTTCAAAAAATTATATTACGCCTATTAGTAGTAATGTGGCAGGCACCCGTTGGTACTTAAAAATGCAGCATAACAATACTGATTTACTCTGTGCTGTACAGTCTCACTTATTGAGTATGTCTAAAGAACAATCGTTTCAATATTATCAAGATGTTGAGCCATATTGGCAGTGCAACAGTTACCCCGTTACCTTTATAGGGGAATCGTAATGAATAGGTTAATATGGATAATATGCACAATTTTTTTATTCTTGGTTTTCTCGTCTGTTTTTTATATTTCGACAATGCAAAAACAACAGCAAGTAAATAAATTACAAATAATACAAATAGAAAAACGAATCGCTTTAGACTTACCTTTGTTAGATTTATCTAATGAGCTGCTTAAACACTCAGGTAATAAAGCAGCTTTACTTAATTATATTCAAACCTTAAACACCTTTATTGATAGAACCGGTATTAAGGTTGTAGCTATAACGCCACTGCATGAATTTGATGCTTCTTTAAAAACTTACACAGAGTTTATTCGAGAGTTAAATAGTAATAATGGTGTGGTGTTTATTGTTTTGTCTTTGAGGCAGCCGTATTTTACGGGTGATGTGGTAGCTATTTATGGGATGCTTTTTATTCTTAGTATATTACTAACATACTTAATAAAATTGGCCTATATTAAAAAAAGTGATGAAAAACAGGTTGTTCACGCAGAATCAAATACTACAGAGTCAAAACCATTAACCCTGATTATTGATTTAAAAAGTAAAACATTATCGAGTAGCGTTTCTTTGGAGCACCAAGTAGCTTTGGCAAACAAACCGTTATGTTTTTATTTAGCGCTTGTGGAATACTGCACTAACAATCCAGAGATCAAGCTTAATCATAACAAGAATGTACCCGAGGAATTGATAGAGCTTGCCAATAAGTATTTCTATCGTTTAGTTGAGCTTGGTCATACAGTAAGAAAACGTCCAAACTTTAATAACAGTCTAGAGAAAACATTAAGTGAAATTCGTGCGGCACTGGATGACGTGTTAAATGATTGCCCTGAGCAAAAGGGATTATACTACCCACCGAAAGCATTTGGAGAGGGCTCACGCTCACGAATGCACAGTTATGGGTTAGCAAATGTGGGTCAAGGAAATATAGAAATAATAGGAAAGTAATCGTGCTTTGCTACTTAACCATAACTCTGATTAAGAGAGCTACCAACTTAAATAGAGTGTGAGAGGTTTGTGGGTTGAAGTGCGCTTAAATTGGCTTGGTGATAACATAAACCTGAATTATGAGTGTCATTACTATATCAATGACACTCACCACTGTTCAATACAGATTACTATTTAGGTGCAAACTCATGTGCATCAACAGGGCTGTGCTCTGCAAAAAATCGTTTTAATGCCTGAGAGTCCGTTTCATCGGTGCTTACGAATCCTTTCATGTGAGTAATTTTAGGGTAACTATCGCCACCAGAAGCATTATATTCATTAATACTCATGCGGTATGTTTTGTTTATATCAAGCGGCTTGCCGGCGATGAACACGTTAGTTAATTGATCCTCTTTAAGTTCAAAGGCTAAGTTGTGATATTGCATATAGGCACCAGAGTCTGGTGGAAAACGTGTCACGACATTTAAATAGGTTAAAATATCATTGCCTTTGAAATCGATATAAGCGACACGGTTTTTAAAAGGCTGTACTTTGAGTATGTCTTTATAACTCACGTCACCCGCATTGATGCTATCGCGAACACCACCACCACTGATAATGCCAAAATCGGCACCTACGGTATTCATTTGCGCTTGAATAATAACGCGAGCAAGGTTAGTTTGCTCAAAGCGTACTTTGTTACGATCACCCTCGAGTCTGTCATTCACAAAGCCAATTTTACCTTCAATTTGTTTTGCCCCTTTTTGTTGGTACGCCGCTAAAAAGGTTTGTAGCGCTGGATCTGGTTTAATGTAATTTGCGGCAAGTACGGATTTTACGCTACCGTCTTTTTGCTTTTTATCTACGTATAAATTAACGGGCAATAATTGATAACTTAGCAATGATAATTGACCGTTTTCTAATTTAAACTCCGCTTTACCCACATACTTACCCCATTCATGGGCTTGCATTATCCAGGTTCCATTTTGTCGATCAGGTTTACAGGCTAAACCTGGCTTAAAATTCTCATCTGTGACATTTTCTGCAGCCATACACACTGGCTCTTGGGAATGGCCACCAATAATCATATCAAGGGCATTTTTATCTAAAGAGCGGGCAAGCGTAACATCACCTGGAGCATTTATTCCATAATTGGCATCTACATAATGCCCCATGTGCGTTACCGCAATGGTAATGTCAGGATTGTATTTTGCTTTTAATGTTTGGGTAAGTGAGGCGGTTATTTCAACCGGATCTTTAAAATCTAAGTGGCCAATGTATTGCGGGTTACCAATTTTAGCGGTGTCTGTCGTTGTTAACCCAATTACAGCAATGGTTAAGCCGCCTTTGTTGAATATTTTATAACGTTCAAAAATAGTTTCGTTAGTTTGTTTATCAAAGATATTAGCTGATAAAAGAGGGAAGTTAGCCCATTGCTGTTGCTGTCTTAATACACTTAATGGATTATCAAACTCATGATTACCTAATGCCATTGCGTCATAGCCAATTTTCGACATGCCTCTAAAATCAGGCTCAGCAAATTGTAGGTCTGATTCAGGGATACCAGTATTAATATCGCCACCTGATAATAATAACACCTGATGCCCTTGTGCTTTTGCATCGGCTCTTAGCTGGTCGATTAGGGTTTTACGCGCAGCCATACCATATTCGCCTTTTTCATTATGCCAAAAACGACCATGATTATCATTGGTATGAAGAACAGTTAAATAGTGTGCTGCAGGTTTATTGACTGAGTCACTGGCACAGCCATATAAACCAAGAAATAAAATGAGAAAAACAAGAATACGCATAAAATACCTATCGATTAACAAAACTCAGTATAGTAGGCGGCTAGTTTAAACTAGTTCGAGGTTAAAAAAACGCACTTATTCATATTTTTCAGCCAATGAGACTTCACGTTGCTGCTCTACAACCCGTTTTCTGCGTGCGAGCTCATCATGTGCGTATTGAGATTTTTGATGATTTACATCAATCATCCATTTCAAAAAGCTGACGGGAAGCTGGGTGTATGGTTCACCTTGGTGTAGCCCAAAGTCACAAATAGTCGTGTTGTTTGCCATTATATTTACTCCTATCACTGTGTAGGCTGATAATAACAAAAAAAGAGTGATTGATAAGGGGCTTTTTAAGTACCTTGCTAGGCTTAAAGTTAATTAAAAAAGAATCACCGTGATGTACACCAAGGCACTCAGACAATTAACTCTCCATAATGTGTTTAAAATTAAAATGTAAACAGTTGTAACTGCGGTGTAATTACTTTGATATGAATTGTAGCGTTAAGTACTTATGTATCGATTTATAAAATGAATAACACTACTCTATGACGCCTAATGACAATAAAAAATAGGAATAATAATGAAGAAGCTTATCTTAGTGTCAATTTTAACTGCAGCGAGCTTTTCAAGCGCAGCAACCATAGTCGAAATGCAAACGAGCCAAGGAACGATAGAAATTAACTTGTTTGATCAACAAACACCTAAAACAGTAGAAAACTTCCTAAGTTATGTTAATGATGCAGCGTATAACCAAACAGTAATACACCGCTCTGTTGATAAGTTTGTCATTCAAGGAGGAGGTTTTACTTTTTCTGACAAAATGGATCCCATTACAACCAAGCCAGCGGTTATTAACGAACCTGTTTACTCTAATGTAAAAGGCACAATTGCCATGGCAAAGCAGGGCGGCAATGAAAACAGCGCCACTAGCCAATGGTTTTTTAATATGAGTGATAACAGCCAAAACTTAGATTTACAAAATGGTGGGTTTACCGTTTTCGGACAAATAACAGCACAAAGCCAAGAAACTTTAGATAAAATAGCGGCCTTAGTTCATTGTGCAGAGGTACCATTGGTTGGTATTACTAAAGAGCAATGTTCAGATGAAAATGTAGTTATTAGTAATCAAAACTTAGTGTCAATACAAACGGTGGTTGTGCTTGATGACGACCCTAATTCAGCACAAAATTTAACACCTAAAGAGAATACATTAATTGATAACGTAGAAGTGACACCACCACAAAGTTCAGACTCTAGTGGCAGTATGGCATGGTTATTAGGCGCACTATTGCTTGTAGCACCTAGGTTAAAACGCACTAAATAAGCCGTAAAAATAACGGCGACTTATCATAGCCGCCGTTTTTTTAGTTAGGGTCTGTTGATCTTTGCGGATTACAATTTGTTCAAACTAGGGGCGGTTTAATCGCGGCGCGAGGTTTGTAACCTAGTGGGCTAAGTAAAAACCGAGCAACAAAGAGTAAACCGCCCCTAGGCAGAACCCGAAGGGCACCGCCTGTTTGGCATTGATGCTGCGTTATCGCCTATTTATGGGGAATAACCACACCACATAGGCTCTGCCTTGCCTAAATACCAAACAGACTGCTGCAAATTTAACCTTGAAAGGTCATCAGACCCTAGTTGTAAAGTACGCTCACCAGTAACATTACCCACATTACAAACACAGCTAAGCAGCCTAGCAAAAATACTCTAAAACGGGCTCTTAAATGATTACTACCAAGGTGAATGATGCTATGAATAATGCGTGTTGCTACAAATATACACGCCAATACTGCAATAGGGACACTCGCCATATTAAGCTGTAAAGCAAGTAAACAACCCGCATAAAAAAGCACAGGTATTTCAAATTGATTGCTAAAATTACGATCAGCGACTCTGACATGATCGCCCGCATTATCAAGTCGCATAGCAGCAAAGTCACTTAACTGTATGTGTTTGTTTTTAGCCGCCGCAAAACGTCGTTTTCCCATTATTACCATCACAACTAATGAAAGTGTTACCTGAACGAACATGGCTATTATTATTATCTTTTCCATAACTTACCTTATTATTTATATTAACTATTCACAATGTGTTACACAATTAAGTACTAATTAGTAGCATAGTATTAATTGATAATGGTAGTTTATAAGTGATTTAGTCTTTTTATAACACTAAGCCCATATTTAACAGCAATGGATATAACTAAAATGAAACACATCATCGGCTTAAGTGCAATTGCACTGGCAATATTAAGCGGTTGTTCGAATACCGCCACTCTTTCTCAATCATCACAAACATCACTTTTATCACCAACGCTTGTTGTAAGCCCTAACGATAACCGTGAATATAAAACACTAACACTTGCCAATGATATTGAAGTGATTTTAGTTTCTGATCCAAGCGCAGAAAAATCAGCTGCTTCATTGAGTGTAGGTGTCGGCCTACTGCACGACCCAATGAGCCAGCAAGGTATGGCGCATTATTTAGAACATATGTTGTTTTTAGGCACTGAGCGCTACCCTGACACTAAAGGGTACTCCGATTTTATGACTAAAAACGGCGGAGCGCATAATGCCTATACGTGGCTCGATATTACAAACTACATGTTTAAAATTAATAACGATGCGTTTGATGAAGGCTTAGACCGCTTTTCAGACTTTTTTAAAGCCCCTAAGCTTTACCCAGAATACACAGAAAAAGAAAAAAACGCAGTGAATGCTGAGTGGTCAATGCGTCGTGAAATGGACTTTTTTGGCCAATTTAAACTTGCACGTAAAATGATGGGTGAACACCCAGCTAATCGATTCTTAATTGGTAACCTTGAAACGTTAGGCGATAAAGCTGATAGTTCGTTACATAAAGAAACAGTCGATTTTTACAATAAATATTATTCATCAAATATTATGAAAGTGGCGTTAATTTCTAATTTACCACTTGAAGAAATGCAGAAAAAAGCAGAAAAATACTTCGCTGATATTAAAAATAAAAATATTGAAAAGCCAAAAGTATCAGCCAAGCTAGATTTTGATAATGCCGGTGGTAAACGTGTTTTTTACTCGCCAAACGAAGACGTTAAACAATTACAGCTCGACTTTACAATCACTAATAATCAAACTGAATTTGCAGTAAAACCTAATCGTTTTGTTGCCTATTTACTTAGCAATGAAATGCCAGGTAGCCCAGCACAAATATTACGTGATAAAGGCTGGGTATCGCAGTTATCAGCGTCTGCTTCACCAAATCAATATGGTAACTATGGCTCTTTAAATGTGAACATAGAGCTGACTGATGAAGGCATGAAAAACCGCGAAGCCATTGTTGCGACTATTATGCAATATATTGATTTAATTAAACGTGAAGGTGTTAATAGTAAGTACTTTAATGAAATTCGCACCTCTTTAAATAATCAGTTTAAATTTTTAGAAAAAGGCGATGAGTTTAACTACGTCAGTGCGCTGACTCAAAGCATGCAAGATTACCCGTTAAATCATGCGATAAACGCACCGTACTACTACGCTAAGTTTGATGCTGATGCGGTTAATAATGTACTAAAACAACTTAACGCAGATACCTTACGTGTTTGGTATATTTCTCAACAAGAAGATACTGATTCACAATTACATTTTTATGATGGTAAATACCGAATTAGTGATATTAGCGACGCAGAAATTGCCAGCTGGGAAAAACCAAGTGAATTTAATTTAGCCTTACCAAGTGTTAACAACTTACTGCCAGAGAGTTTTGCAATTAAAACGCAGGCTTTTAAAGAGCAAAAACACCCAGAACTTAGCTATGATAAAAACGGTGTAAAAATCTGGCGCCAAGCAAGCCAGCAGTTTGCAGAGCAACCCAAAGGTTTAGTTGAGGTGTATATCAACACACAAACAGGGTTGCGTGATATTAGCTCAACCGTCCTTTATTCTGTGTGGGCAGATTTATATAACACTCAATTAAGTCAGCTACGAACCGAAGCGGCTATTGCCGGTATGAATGTTAATTTAAGTTCAAGCAATGGCTTAGTTTTATCATTAAGTGGTTTTACCGATAAACAAGATACCTTACTTAAACAAGCGTTAGCTGGATTTGACGATGAAATTTCAGCACAAGCGTTTAATCAAGCGATTGACCGTTATCAACGTGATTTACTCAATCAGCAAAAACAGTTCCCGTATGCACAAGCGTTTAGTGAATATTCAAAACTGACTCGAACCGGTAGTTTTGATACTGACGCGCTTATTAAGGCTGCTCAATCACTGACACTCGCTGATTTACAAGCCTTAAAACAAAACACCTTAGCGAATAATAACTTACGCGTATTTAGCTATGGTAACTATAATCAAAAAGATATTGATGCCATTGCTGCTGAATTAACGGCTATTTTACCAAATAATCATACAAAATCTGAGTTTGCTCGTAGTAAAGCTTGGTTACCACAACTAGGTGAAGCGCGCGTATTACACAAAGATATTGATGTAGCCGATGTAGCCGTTGTCGATATGACCATTCACCCAACGCCAGGTTACAAACAAAAAGCGCAGGCGGCGGTTTTACAAGGACACTTTAGAACAATCGCGTTTGACAAAATGCGTACCGAAGAACAACTAGCTTATGCGGTAGGTGCGTTAGCGCGTCCTATTGAGGATTACTCTGGTATTGGTTTGTTTATTCAAACACCGGTTAAAGGACCAAAAGAAATTCAAGTACGCTTTGATAAGTTCAAAAAAGAGTACGCTTCTGAGCTTAATGCCATGAGTGAAGAGACATTTGCACAGCTTAAAAATGCAACGTTGGTCTCGTTAAAAGAACAGCCAAAGAATTTAAGCGACGAAATGAGTCCATTGATTAACGATTGGTACCGTGAAAACTTTGATTTTGATTCAAAACAAAAGCTAATTGCAGAAGTAGAAAAGGTCACCCTTGCTGATATTAAAGACTACTACCAGCAAACCATGTTAAATCCACAAGCAGCCCGCTTAAATGTGCAATTACGTGGCAGTAAGTTTAGTGATAGCGAGTTTGCTGATTTGCCAAACCAAACTAAAGTGACGAGTTTAGATGCTTACTACAGCGATATAAAATTGCAAAAGTAAGTTGAAATTACTCAAAAACCAAACAAAACCCAGCCATTGTTGACTGGGTTTTGTTTTAACGGCGTTAATTATGGTTTTAGTAAAATGGCTACCATTGCCATGTTAGGCCATAAGTAAAAAGCCAATGATGGCAAAGCCTGCAGCAATTAAGGTATAAGGTAATTGCGTTACAGCATGACTGATCAAATTACAGCCAGAGCCTTGTGCTGCTAGTACGGTTGAATCAGAGTAAAAACAGGCTTGGCTACCAAATGAAGACGCTGAAAGTAATGCGCCAATCACCAATGGAATATTTGCATCAACCGCCGTTGCCAGGGGCATGACAATAGGAATTGAAACCGCAAAAATCCCCCAACTTGAACCCGTAGCAAACGCTAATATCGACATCGCAATAAATACCACCGCAGGTAAATAGCCAGCGGTCATATACGGACTTAAGCTGCCAATCACAAATTGTGGTAAGCCAATTAAGTCGCATACATCTTTAAAAATAAAGGCGGCAATCACGGTTCCAATTGCGGGGATCATACTTTTAAAACCATCCAGCATACGCTCAATCATTTCGCTAAAGCTCATTAATTTTTGTAACGCATAAAATGGCAAAGTGACAGCCATTGTCGCTAATAGACCTTTGTACACATCTATTTCAAAATATACGGTAAATGCGACTAATAAAATAATCGGCAACAAAAAGTTATATAACTTACCTTTAGGATCCGCATCTTCAAAGTGTTCCTCCGCTGCTTTTACTGCATATTCATCGGCGGTTTGTACTTGAGTATAAATCGCAGGCTCTAAAGTAGGAGCGTGAGTTAGCGCCTGTTGCTCGGCTTTTTTCATGGGGCCAAAAGTAGGGATCACGCCGGCAATAACCAGCACCACAGTCAACACCGCAAACCAGGCATAAAACATGTACGGAATGGCTTGAATATAAACGGCAATGCCTTTGCCTTCTTCTGCAATGCCGTTATCCACTAACAGGCCACCAAAAAATACAGCCCACGTTGACAAAGGGACGAGTACACAAATAGGCGCTGCCGTTGAATCAACAACGTAAGCGAGCATTTCACGACTCACTTTAAATTTGTCGGTGATCCGCTTCATGGTTTCACCCACGGTAAGCGCGTTTAAATAATCGTCAATAAATATCACGACACCCAAACAAAAGGTCATAAATAAGGAGGATCGTTTACCTCGGGTGTACTTTAAAGCCAAACTACCAAACGCAGAAGCCCCTCCAGTGCGTACTAATAAGGCAATAAGCGCACCAAAGCCGCCACACACAAGTATTAACCAACCAATGGTTTCATCAGTCATTACTTTGAGTGATGTGCTGGCAAAATTTGAGAGAACTTTGCTAGGGTCAGCTAAAACAAGGCCAACTAATGCACCAATCAGTAACGATAAAATAGGGCGGCGTAAAACAACAGCCAATACAACCACTACCACAGGCGGCAGTAGAGTTAACGCAGAAGGTTCAAGCATTTATAAGATCACAAAATTAAAAGCAGATTTAAAAAGTAAACTGCTTATACAAAAACAAAGAAGATGATAAGTTTGTTGTTAAATCATTTTCCAAGTCACTGCTTTTGCACGCGTGAAGGGCACTTAAAAAATTATGTTAAATTAATAGTTTTAGTGAAACGCGTTGGCTTTGGCGCCAGACGGAGCAAGGAATGCATGCCGCTATTGTTGTGCCTTTAAAAACATCGGCGCAAAAGTAATCTTCTTTTTTATTTCAGTCAATAAAAAAATATCGGGTCGTGAAAAATATTATCAGGAGTTATTTTGAATATTGCTTTTACAACAGAGCGCTTACACATACGCTTCGCACAAATAGCAGATGCGGCGGAGTTACTTAAGTTGGTTAATCAGGCTAATTTCACCAAATACATTGGTGATAAAGGTATTTATACTTTAGGCGACGCTAAAAAATACATCAAAGACAGTTTTATATCTGCCCATAAGCAGCATGGCTTTGGGCCTTATATAATCGCATTACATGATGAAACACTAGTTGGTATTGTTGGGTTTTATCAGCGAGCTGTTCTGCAATATCCCGATTTAGGGTTTGCGCTAAAAGACGGTTTTGAAAAAAAGGGCTATATTTTTGAGGCGGCAAATACCTTGCTAAACCATAGACAAAACTTGGGGATTAACCAGGTTACGGCGATCGCCCGCTGTGATAACCGTGCATCAAAAAATGTATTACAAAAGCTCGGTTTTAAAACCCAAGGTCAAGTGATCATAGAAAGCACTAACATTGCGGTAGATGTATATTTACTTAATACAGAGTGAAATTAAATTCGCGCTTTTTCAATTTCTTTCGCCGCAAGGATGTTGATTTGTTGCCACATTTTTTCAAGAGTAGCCACCAATGAATCATAGCCATCATCATCGATTGGCATAACAGATGAGAAATTATGGATGCTTAGTAAACGCCTACCCGATTCTGGGTGAGTGTAGTATAAACGCCATAGCCCTGAAATATCTGCATTACCTTGCAGATCACCGTTAAAGTGGTGTAGTTCGTATTCTAATTCGTAAAATGTTTGTTGCTGTTGGTCAGTAATAACGGGTAAGCCTTTAATAACCATCCAGTTTGTCATGGTATTAAATAATGTTTGCTGCGCGCTGGCACTGAGCATAACATCTGGCGACTCACCCCATAGATGATAATTAGCAGCATGGATTTGATTACTATCTACTTTCATAGCAATACCCCGGTTATTCAATGCGCCTCTTAGGGTAACTGTTTGCACGCGCAGTTGTGCCTGTGTATCTTGCACATTTCGCGAAGAGTCATTAATGGGCTGCTCAAATTGGTAATACTGAATTGTTGTTTGAATAGCAGAGCTGCAACCACTGATAAAGATCACACCCGTTAAAAGTAAAAATAGTGCTTTCATTATTGCTTCCTCGGTTGTGGATCTTTAGGTAGTGATTTGTCAAAAATGAGCATATTAGGTTGCTCGTTTAAGCCACGAGTAAGAGGCTGAAACTCTTCTGTTAAACGCTTAATTTGTAGCAGTGTTTGCTCAAGTTGATAGTGCATTTGAGAGCCTGCTTGATAGCTTGCCATGGTTTTGTCAAACTGGCGCATAGTTATTTCAAATTGTTCCATACTTTTAGTTATTTTTTCGAGATTACGATTAAAGTCGCCCGGTAAATTTTGTGTATCGGGCTTATTTAATAACGTGCGCATCTCACTTGCCAGAGCTTGATACTCGCTAAACGTAGTTTGCATTTTGGCTAAACTGTCTTCAATTTTTAAGTTATTCACTTTATTAAGTACATCCGATACTTGATCGGCAAGCACCGTTATACCGCTCGATACACTAGGAAACACATCGTATTGAGCAAGTTTTTTAAGCTCGCTTTTTGGGGTGTCGGTATAAAAGTCAAAATCGACGTAAACTGCACCGGTTAGCAAATTACCCGGTTTAAGTGACGCTCTCATGCCGTTTTCAATCCACTCGTTAACGCTTGTTTCCCAATATTCTTTTGCTACCGAGGTGATATGGTATAAACGACCATATTCTACTTTTATCAATACCGGAACTGCGGTATTTTTAGCGCGAAAATGAGCCGGTTTCCCATCTATAATTACATTGGCGGGCGCTTCAACCACTGTGCCGACGCGAGTACCTCTATACTCAACTGGCGCACCAACACGGAGTCCTCTAATCGATTGTTCGAATTCAATAAGGTAATAATCAAAATCATAAAAACGCTCTTCTAAAGCTTGATTATAACTTTGACTCAAAGAAAAGCTATGGCCATCTTGTGCTAAATCGCCAGGGGCTTGCTGATTAGGTAAGCCAACAGAAATACCGCCTTTTAATAATTTGCTTAGTGAACCAGTATTAATATTTATGCCATCAGCAGAAAGATCTATCTCAATACCTGAGTTAACCCAAAAAATAGAGTTTAAAGTGATCAGGTTCTCATAGGGGGCTTTAATAAAAATACCGTATTGCATTGCTTGGTTTTTCCAATCAAAGGTGGCGGTTTCTATTTGGCCTATTTTGTAGTTTTTAAAAAATATACCAGTACTCACATCAAGTACCTCAGCATTGTAACTGAGTAACTTAAAGCGTCCACCTTGAACATCTTTACCAATTAATGCGGGCTCTTCTTGCAGGGTAAAGCGTTTTTTAAGTTGGCTACTTTCTCCCGGTGAAAACTCTAAATAAACCCCTGAAAGTAGGGTACTCATACCACTGATCCCAGTTTCATCAATGCGTGGCTTTACTACCCAAATACTGGCATCTTCGGTGAGTAAATTATCATAGTTTTTATCTATTTGTGCTCGGGCAATTACACTGTCTTGGCTGTCAGAAAGGCGGACGTGATCAATTTGACCTATTTTAACACTTCGCACTTTTATTTCTGTTTTACCAGCAATAATCCCCTCTGCTTGGGGCATAGTGATGTAGATTGTTTGCCCTTTATTTAATTGATACTGATAAAGCATCCAAACACCAACAAATAAGGCAACCACAGGAATAATCCAAATTGCAGAAATACTTGATTTTTGTGCTACGTTAGCTGTTTTAGTCATGCTTTATTCTCTGCGTTATTATTTTTGGTGAGTCCCACAGTAGGCGAGGGTCAAATGCGTGTGCCGCCATCATTTGGCATAATACCATAACGGTAAAAAAGACGATGCCCAAACCTGGTGTAACCGACATTAAGTTTCCTAGCTGCACCAGTGCAACTAATATAGCCACAACAAACACATCAATCATAGACCATTTACCTATAAATTCAGTAAGTTGATACACTTTTGTGTAACCTTTTGTATGCAGGTTGGCGGGTTTTGTAACCATAAAGCACAAAAAGCTCAAAATAAGCGCTTTGGCTAACGGTACCACTACACTGGCAAAAAATATAATAATTGCAATAGGGTACGAGCCGCTACTCCATAACGTAATAACACCCGAAATAAGGGTTGCAGGTGTTTCATCCCCTAGGCTGATGGTGTACATAATGGGCAGTAAATTCGCAGGAATATAACAAATCAGAGAAGTAACTAACCATGCAGCCGCTTTTTGTACGCTGTTGGGGTTTCTTAAATACGTTTTACTATGGCAACGAGGACAGATTGATTCAACGCTCAGTTGATGGCAAACATGGCAGGCTTTTATATTCTCATCAATAGCCCGCTCAGTGTTTGAAGTATTTTGAAGTGTAGTGGTAGGGCTTACTTGTGACCACAGCCTAGCACGATTTAAACGCGTTAATGCACTAACATAAAAAATAACAAATCCCACATAAGCAAAAAAACTGATACCAAAGCTAACCTCAGCCAATGACATTATTTTTACCATGCTAACTAAAACACCAATCAGAAATATTTCTGACATGATCCAAGGCTCTAGCGTTAAAGTGAATTTTAATAGTTTTCTTGCAACTGCTTGCGGCAGTGCTTTGAGTGCGCCTAAATGCAAAGGGATCAAAATAATCAGCAAACTCATAGGCAGAATAATAATGCTGATATCAATAAATAGGCCGAGTAAGTCACTATCATAGTTAAATAAAATCCGTGCTGCGTCGGGCAGAGTAATAGTTTGGGTAATGCCATTACTACTAAAAGAGATAAACGGATAAAACATACTGCTGAGCAACATTAATAATGCGCTTAAACTCAGTGCGACTATTTCAGTGTCATGGTTTATATTAATACCGCGGACTTTATGGCTACAGCGTGGGCACAATGCCACTTGTTTGGCATTAATCTCGGGAATATCAATGATAAGATCACAGCTTGGGCAGGCAGTTTGCAAAATGTTAGCTTATAATTAATTCAATAATTTAAATATTGCTATAAATAATAGTTAAATACAAACGCTGCGGCTAAATTACTAAAGAAAAGTAACCCCAATAACTGAAAATAAAAACGGATTAGGTGAAAGAGTGAAAGTTGTATTTTTATTGGCCTTAGTGTGTTTATGTGGTGATAGTTTTGCATTTGTTAATGATATTAAGCAGCAACGAGTCATTATTGCGGCTAACCCTACTGTTGCGCCTTATGTAATAAGTGAAAATGATTCAGGTATTCAGCTCGAGATTGTAAAGGCAGCACTTAACAATCAAGACATAAATAAGGTTGATGTACATTACATGTCAAATCAGCGTGCAGATGCTTTATTGAACCAAGGCGATGTTGATATTGCTTTAAATTACTCGGGTATTTTAATTGCTGGCATATATCGAAGCCAATCGGTTGTTAATTATGAGAATGTGGTGGTGAGTCTTAAAAAGAGTAACTTCACTATTAATAGTATTTACGATCTGGCGACTAAAAGTGTTTTAGCATTTCAAAATGCGCCTGCTTATTTACCTAAAGAATTTGGTCATAACTTGGAAAACTTGAGAGGCTATGAAGAAGTATTCAATCAACAAGCGCAGATACACCATTTAATGGCAGGGTGGGTTGATACGATTATTCTCGATAGGCGTATATTTCTTCACTACTTAAAGGAATATCAAAAAACTAATGCCACTAAAGATTTCGTTATTCATGCTATTTTTCCACCTGCGGCAAGGCCTGCGTATTTTAACAATGATTTGCTGAGACAGCAGTTTGATAAAGGCTTGGCCAACATAATTCAAAGCGGTGAATATCGCACCATAATGCTTAACTTAGATAAGCAATATACTCAGCGCGACTTCACTCGTTTTTAATTAATCAAATAAAGCAACAGTTTGACGGGTGAGCGCAATAAGCTCCCCCGATTGTGACCAAATACAGCCATCTTCTAAGCCATAGCCATCTTTTGAATGATGAGTGATTGCTTCAAAACCCAACCATTCACCTGGCACTAAATTAGGCGCTTGTACAAATTCTAAATACCACGACATGCTACTAGCCGGTGCAGGTTGCTTAAACATTTGTAGTAATGTTGGCGGCCATGCGTCGGTAAGGGCAATAACATGAGCTTCTGTAATTTCTTCAGGCGTGTGTTTAAATCGCATCCAACCACCAAGGTGAGAGGTTTGCGCACTACTAAACGGCATGGCGCCTTGTTGCGGGCATAAATCAACATGCTGAAAAAATTCTGGCATTTTCCCAGGTACAAAGCCTAAACAATGGCCTTCGTTTACAGGGTGTAAGGTTAACGACTTTGATACTGGCACATTAATTGATGAGTTACGATTTTTGGCGAAACAGGCCTGCACAATGACACACACCGCATCATCTTGAATCGCTTTGGCGAGCACTTGGGTACTGCTTTTACCTTCACGTAATATTTCTACCGATAAAGAAAACGGTTTTTCAGCCAATAATGGCCCTACAAAGTTTGTACTTAAAGAAAGCAGTCTTCTTGATGAATCAACTTTATTGCGCATTGCTTGATAAAGTAGCGCAGCAGAGAGGCCACCAAAAGCAGTACGACCTTGGCACCAGTTAGCAGGAAACTGCATGGTATTGGTTAACGGGTCAGTTTCCTGACTCGCTTGGGCTGCTTGTTTTAATAATTGTTCAAAGTGCACAAATAATGTCCTTTTGCTGTTATTTGCTGAATTTATATCACACCCAAACTCATCAGACCAGACAATAAATAAGCTCCCAAATTACAAAAAATGAGCAATCCCTACTCTTTTTAGGGTTATTTAGTAAATAAATTAAAAAAAATGCGTTTTTTTTCATTTTTACAGTTGAATTAAGTTTGTGGCATCCCTATTAACTAGTCATCGAATGTATTAACGAATTTAGAAGTTGGAGAAGATTCATGGGTAGAATTATTGGAATCGATTTAGGTACTACTAACTCTTGTGTTGCAGTACTTGATGGTGACAAAGCACGTGTTATTGAAAATGCGGAAGGCGATCGCACAACCCCGTCTATTATTGCTTATACGCAAGACGGTGAAACGTTAGTAGGTCAACCTGCAAAACGTCAAGCGGTAACTAACCCAACAAACACGTTATTTGCAATCAAACGTTTAATTGGTCGTCGCTTTGAAGACGAAGAAGTACAACGTGATATCGGCATCATGCCTTTCAAAATTATCAAAGCAGATAATGGCGATGCATGGGTAGAAGCAGGCGGTGAAAAACGCGCTGCACCACAAATTTCTGCTGAAGTACTGAAAAAAATGAAGAAAACGGCTGAAGACTTCTTAGGTGAAGAAGTAACTGAAGCGGTAATCACAGTACCGGCATACTTTAACGATTCACAACGTCAAGCTACAAAAGATGCGGGCCGTATTGCGGGTCTTGAAGTAAAACGTATTATCAATGAGCCAACAGCTGCAGCGCTTGCATACGGTATGGATAAAAACCGTGGCGAAAACGTAGTAGCGGTATACGACTTAGGTGGTGGTACTTTCGATTTATCAATCATTGAAATTGATGAAGTTGAAGGCGAGCACACATTTGAAGTACTTGCGACAAATGGTGACACTCACTTAGGTGGTGAAGATTTTGATAACCGTGTAATCAACTACTTAGTTGCTGAATTCAAGAAAGATCAAGGTATCGATTTACAAAATGATCCGCTTGCAATGCAACGTGTTAAAGAAGCAGCAGAGAAAGCAAAAATTGAGCTTTCATCAGCACAATCTACAGAAGTAAACCTTCCGTACGTAACCGCTGATGCATCAGGTCCTAAGCACATGAACGTGAAATTAACACGTGCTAAGCTTGAGTCACTGGTTGAAGACTTAGTGACTAAGTCGATTGAACCGCTTAAACGCGCACTAGCTGATGCTGACCTGTCTGTGAACGATATCAACGATATCATTCTAGTGGGTGGTCAAACGCGTATGCCACTTGTTCAAAGAACAGTTGCTGAATTCTTTGGTAAAGAACCACGTAAAGACGTTAACCCTGATGAAGCGGTAGCTGTGGGTGCTGCGATTCAAGGTGGTGTACTTGCAGGTGACGTGAAAGACGTACTATTACTAGACGTATCACCATTATCTCTAGGTATTGAGACGATGGGGTCAGTAATGACAGCACTGATTGAGAAAAACACTACGATTCCTACTAAGAAATCGCAAACATTCTCAACAGCAGAAGATAATCAATCTGCAGTAACTATTCATGTGTTACAAGGTGAGCGTAAACGTTCAAGTGATAACAAATCGCTAGGTCAATTTAACCTAGAAGGCATTCGCCCAGCACAACGTGGTACGCCACAAATCGAAGTAACATTCGATGTTGATGCCGATGGTATCTTACATGTATCTGCAAAAGATAAAGATACAGGTAAAGAGCAAAAAATCACTATTCAAGCATCTTCTGGCTTAAGCGATGAAGAAGTTGAAAAAATGGTTCGTGATGCAGAAGCGCACGCTGAAGACGATAAAAAGTTTGAAGAGTTAGTAGCTGCACGTAACCAAGCTGATGCACTTGTTCACGGTACACGTAAGCAAATTGAAGAAGCGGGTGATGCTCTGCCAAGCGAAGACAAAGACGCGATTGAAGCGGCTGTTGTGGACCTAGAATCAGCAATTAAGAGTGACGACAAAGCAGAGATTGAAGCGAAAACGCAAGCGCTTGCTGAAAAGTCTCAAAAGCTAATGGAAATCGCTCAAGCTAAAGCACAACAAGCTGGTGGTGACGCTGGTGAACAACAACAGTCAGCTAAACAAGATGACGATGTTGTTGATGCAGAGTTCGAAGAAGTTAAAGACGACAAGTAATTGTTGCTAACGCTTCTCGCTAATTTAAAACACATGACCAAATCAAGTGTTTGAGTTAGGATGAACACATGAGGCGCGTAGGCTAAAGCTTAACGCGCCTTTTGCATGTAAAGAGAAGTGAATAAAACGCTTTAAAAATTCAATGATAAATCGATATGATTTATCGGTTTGTCCAGCAGCTAACGCTGTAAATAGAAAAGAGTAGTGTGATAGATATGTCAAAACGCGATTATTACGAAGTCCTCGGCGTAAGCAAAGATGCGAGTGAGCGAGACATAAAAAAAGCGTATAAACGCTTAGCGATGAAATATCACCCCGATCGTACCGCCGGTGATAAAGACCTTGAAACTAAATTCAAGGAAGTTAAAGAAGCTTACGAAATACTGACTGATGCGCAAAAGCGTCAAATGTATGACCAATACGGCCATGCAGCCTTCGAACAAGGTGGTGGCGGTGGTCACGGTGGCTTTGGCGGCGGCCAAGGTGATTTTGGTGATATTTTTGGTGACGTATTTGGTGATATTTTTGGTGGCGGCGGTGGTCGACGTCAATCACGCCAGCAACGTGGCTCAGATTTACGTTACAACATGGACTTAAGCTTAGAAGAAGCGGTTCGTGGTAAAGACGTTGAGATTAAAGTACCTACTTGGGTTAGTTGTGAACCATGTGATGGCAGTGGTGCTAAAGCGGGCTCTAAACCAAAAACATGTACAACCTGTCATGGTGCAGGCCAAGTACAAATGCGCCAAGGTTTTTTTGCCGTGCAGCAAACCTGTCCGACGTGTCATGGACAAGGTCAGATCATTTCAGATCCTTGTAATAAATGTCATGGGCAAGGCCGTGTAGAAAAAACTAAAACGCTATCGGTTAAAATCCCGGCAGGCGTAGATACTGGCGATCGTATTCGCTTATCAGGTGAAGGCGAAGCAGGCATGCATGGTGCACCAGCAGGTGACTTGTATGTGCAAGTATCTGTTCGTGAACACAAAATATTTGTTCGTGAAGCTAATAATTTATATTGTGAAGTGCCAATAAGCTTTACCACCGCAGGCCTTGGCGGTGAAATTGAAGTGCCAACGCTTGATGGGCGTGCAAAACTTAAAATACCGTCAGAAACACAAACGGGCAAAATGTTCCGTATGCGTGGCAAAGGTGTTAAGTCAGTACGCAGTGGTGCTCAAGGCGATTTAATTTGTAAGGTTGTGATTGAAACGCCTGTTAATTTAAACGAGCGTCAACGTGACCTACTTAAAGAGTTAGATGAAAGTATGGGCAAAGACAGCTCAAAAAACCGCCCTAAAGAGCAAGGTTTTTTCGATGGGGTTAAAAAGTTTTTTGATGACTTAACTAAGTAATTAGTCGGATCAATAGACCCTAGTAAAAACGGCGCTTTTTTAGCGCCGTTTTTTTATGCTTAATGTGCTAAATTATTAGGGAAATTTATTTTGGACTTTATCAGATGACCCCCGCTATAGAGCAGCTAAAAAAAAGCGATATTAAGTTTGACATACTCAGTTACGAGCACGATATAAACAATACTAATTACGGCCTTGAAGCAGTTGAAAAGCTTAATCTTAACAGCGCCCAAGTATTTAAAACCCTAGTGCTTGAAACTTCAGAGCAACAGCTTATTGTAGCGGTGACTCCCGTCACTCAGCAGGTTAATTTAAAACAGCTTGCGAAGCTTTGTGCAGTAAAAAAAGTGATGATGGCAGACCCACAAAAAGTGCAGGCGAGTACCGGTTATATTTTGGGAGGAGTAAGCCCCCTTGGCCAAAAAAAACGGCTAAAAACATACATACACTCCAGTGCGTTAGATTTTGAAATGATATATGTTAGTGCCGGAAAACGAGGGTTAGAAGTAACACTAAGTGCAAAAAGCTTAGCACATATAACTCAAGCTTCGTTTGCAGTTTTTTAAACTTTTGTTTAGCTAAAATAAGGGGATATAAGTATCCATCTGATTACTTGCGGCAATAGGTATTGTTAACTAATGTTGTTACTACACATAACACGTTTTTGTTAATACCTTTTAGATTGGCGTGTCGCCTTTACTTTGTTTTAACGAAAATTTGCTCGCAGCTATTTTGGTAAAACATACGCATGAAAATACTTGTTGTTGATGATATGCCGTTAATGCGTCATGTATTAATTAATATGTTAAGGCAGTTAAATTATAAAGATATTGTTGAAGCCACAGATGGGCTTCAAGCATTAAACATACTGCAAAATCAAATGTTTGATTTGGTTATAACAGACCTTCATATGCCTAAAATGGATGGCATTACTTTACTTGATAATATTAGAAAAGATGCCGAGCTGAAAAACCTTCCTGTACTTATGGTGACCTGTGAAGATAGTTCTTCGACTGTCAAAAAAGCGATTAATGCTAAAGTGTCAGGGTTTATCGTAAAGCCTTTTAATATGAATGTGTTATCAGCTCAATTAACCCGTTTATCGATAAAAGCCTAAAGCGAATCGTTTATAAAGTAGAGTTATCTACCGACTGTTTAAAAAATGTATTAGCGCAACAGCCGTTCATTATTTTCTACCCTGATGTGATAGCATTATGCTATTAACTAATCGTAAAGTAATTATTGAGGAAGTATGGCTAAGCCCAATAAAAAAGGGCCTACAAAAACGGTCGATATATTTTGTTCTGCGTGTAAGGCACCGTTATTCAAATACCGTAAAGGTGGCAAAGGTGCTTTAGTAAAATGTTTTATAGAAAGAATAACCCAAGATCACACCCATACTGAATGCGTATGCCCAGGCTGTGAACGACCTTTTGCCCGCCCCACAATTATAAGAGGAACCCCTGCCTATAAAATGATTGGTGGTAAAGTCACGTTTAAATAAACGTTTTGTTTATAGTCTAAAGTAGTGAGGGGCGGACATAAGGCCTTGTTTGCTTTTTTTGCACTGGTAAACTTCGCTGGTTTTGCTGTTTCAATGATTGAAAAAAACCCTCCCCATGGATTGGGCCAGTCAGTTGGGTTTTAAAATGGAAAAGGATAGACGTGTGATCGCACTTTTATTTGATATTGTTGGTATGAGTGGTACTTTTTTAGTGGTTGGTTCATTTTTTTTGCTGCAACTAAATAAAGTTTCACCTAAAAGTTTAACGTATAACTTAATGAATTTAAGTGGCGCTATTTTGTTACTTATTAGCCTTTGTTATAACTTTAACTTAGCAAGCTTTGTGATTGAAATATTTTGGATTGCAGCCTCATTAATTGGCTTATACAAATACTTTAAAGACAAACCTGTCGTTGCAAAAGCGTAAATTAAGCTAAAACAGCACACCTTAAAAGGTGATTAAACCGTGGAATGTAATATTTCACGGTTTTTTAGTTTCAGTACAATTGTTAACAAAAAGTTTCTTCTGCAAAGGGGGATAACTCGTTACAATATTGGCTATTACTTATTATTGGCATCATAGTTGTCATAGGCGTTTATGTTCTCCATCCCCAAAAAAATTATTTTTGCCTGTATATTGTTAGTACTATTATTGGTGGTCACCTTTTCGTTTGGTCGTGCTTATGATTTAGGGCAAGCCAAAATTCAAGCTGATCAACAAGTTATCCAATTAAATAATTATATCGATAACGAACTCGCTCGATTTGCGGCTATCCCTCAGCTGCTAACTGAAAATAACGTATTGATTCGTTTTACTAATAATGAATCACAACACTTTAATGCAATTAACAATTACCTTGCTGATATTCAACAAGCCAGTGGTGCCTCAGATGTATACATACTAGATACTCATGGCGATGTTATTGCCAGTAGTAACTGGCAAACCGACTATACATTTTTAGGTAGTAACTTTGCATTTAGACCTTATTTTAAACAAGCGTTTGCCGGTGAAAAGGTCGCATACTTTGCACTTGGTCAGCGCTCAAAAGAGCGCGGAATTTATTTTTCCCAAGCTATTTACCTAGATGGAAAAGCCATTGGCGTGGTGGCGCTTAAAATTAATGTCGCTAAATTTGAAAACGATCGTTCGCTTTTAAATACCTCAAAAGGAAGCCATTTTTATTTGCAACTTGCCGATAATATTATTGCCATGTCGGATGAACCCGCATGGCGTTTAAATAGTTTTACAGAGCTTGATATTACCGCGCGTCGTGATATTAAACAGCGCCGTGCTTACTTAGATCATCAACCGCTACAAATTAAACAACAGCGCTACAAAAGCCAAGGCATTGAGCAATTTAAAATTGCTAAAGATGAATACGTTTCCGCCTCAAGACCCTTAACTCATCTGAATGCAACCATGACAGTGCTTGTTGATATTTCAAGTATTAACGCCTTACAGGTGCCTAGATTGTTATGGCTAGTGTTGTTTTATTGGGTGTTTATTTTTGTTGGATATAGCTTATTGGCACGCTTTGCCGGGTATAAAAAATTACTGTATTCGCGTCACAGTTTAGAGCTCGAAGTACTAGAGCGTACCCAAGCACTCGAAAAAGCCCAAACCGCATTAGTACAGTCGGCAAAATTAGCCACTATTGGGCAATTGAGTGCGGGCATTAATCACGAAATTAACCAACCGCTCAGCGCAATGAACACCTATTTAGCCAGTGCTAAAATTTTCCTAAAAAAGGGAAAGCTTAACGCATTAAATGAAAACTTAATCATTATCGAGAATTTGGTAGAGCGGGTGCATAAAATAGTGGCGCAGCTTAAACACTTTAGTAAACCGGCGACCATGCAACTTCGGCCTCATCCACTGTCGGCGTTATTAAACAATGCGTTGATGATCACTCATCCGCAACTTAAACAAGACGATGTTAACGTAAGTGCACCGCAGTTTTCGCAAGAGATCACGGTGTGGGTCGATGCGTTAAAGTTTGAACAAGTATTGGTTAATGTGATCACCAATGCATCACAGGCAATGAAAGGTGAGCCAGTTAGAGAGCTCAGTTTTGATGTTGAATGCTTTGAAGAGCGCGTTAAGCTTTCTATATTAGATAGTGGCCCTGGTATTGAGCATCATGTGTTGGGGTCTATTTTTGAACCTTTTTATAGTACCAAATCAAGTAACGGTTTAGGGCTGGGCTTATCGATTTCAAAGCAAATTATTGAATCATTTAATGGTTACTTAACTGCACATAATCGCCCTGAAGGCGGTGCGCAATTTATTATTAGTTTATCAAGCATAGAGGCCACTAAAAATGATTGAAGCCGTTGTTTGCAAACAGATTATTGTTATTGATGATGAAGCGATGATCCGCGATTCATTGAATCAGCTATTAACGCTCGAGGGGTATGAGGTACAGTGTTTTAGTGATGCAAGTGTTGCCTTAAGTCGCTTAAATCGTAGTTTTTGTGGCATTGTACTTAGTGACATAAACATGCCCACTATGGATGGTTTAACCTTTATTGAGCAGGTAAAAGCATTTGATAGCGAACTACCCGTGATATTTTTAACCGGTTATGCTGATGTTTCTGTTGCGGTAAAAGCGATGCAACTAGGCGCGTATGATTTATTTGAAAAACCACTGAACGAAAATTTATTAGATTGTATTGCCAGAGCCTCAGATAAACGTGCTTTAGTAATGGAAAACAGAGCGCTGAAGCGCGCGGTTGAGAAAACGTCGGCGCCCGGTGTGCGTATTTTAGGTGATACGCTTAAAATGCAGCATATGATGAACCTACTCAACACGGTGATAGATACTCCGGCTGATGTGCTGATTGAAGGTGAAACTGGCACAGGTAAAGAATTGGTTGCTCGCTATTTACACGACCATAGTAACCGTTCAAGCTGTCAGTTTGTGGCTATTAACTGTGGCGCAGTCCCAGAGCAATTAATAGAAAGCGAACTGTTTGGGGCTATCAGCGGAGCCTTTACTGGCGCAACACACGATCGCAAAGGTAAATTTGAGTTTGCTCAAGGCGGCACCGTTTTTTTAGATGAAATTGAAAGCACTCCTTTATCGCTTCAAGTTAAATTACTGCGGGTACTCGAGGAGCGAAAAGTCACCCCCGTGGGTGCTAATAAAGCCATCGAGCTTGATATTCGTATTGTCGCAGCCACCAAAGTCGATTTACTTTCGCTGGTAGAAAAAGGTGAGTTTAGAGCCGACTTATATTACCGATTGAGTTTAGTAAAAGTCAGCATCCCTGCATTAAGAGACAGAAAAGCAGATATTCCACTGTTGTTTAAACATTTTAGCTCTATAGCTGCGACCCGCTTTCATAAACCGTTAGGGGCGCTCAATATAGAACTACAACAACGTTTACTAGCGCATGATTGGCCTGGCAATGTGCGGGAATTGAGAAATCAAGCCGAGCGCGCGGTATTGCTAGGCCCCGATCTGGCATTTGCACAAAGTGACTCAAGCAACAGCACGCTATCATTAGATTTGAGCCTAGCCGAAAAGGTCAGCTTTTATGAGCAATCCTTAATTGAAGAGGCGCTAGAGCTTAACCATGGCAGCATTAAAGACACCATGACAACCTTACAAATTGCGCGTAAAACCCTCTACGATAAGATGAGTAAATATAACCTTAATCGAGATATGTTCACCGATTAATGGGTGGAAATGGTGATATTGAGTGTTTTTTATGTGTGGAAATCCGCACATTTCAATGTTTGTTTTTAAACCTTTATTTTTTAAATCACTGAAAATTATTGTTATTTTTTAGTTGGTCATGTTCTTGCTTTGTAGGTGCAGACAACAAGTAGCATCACATAATTAGGACACATAATGAAAAACAATATATTCCAAGGTTCAGTACTTGCTGCGTTATGCAGTGCTGTCACGTTACCTGCAACCACTTTTGCTGCAGACTACACAGTGTATGGTAAAGCCGAAGTACAAATTGCTAATACCGATACAGGCATAATGCGTTACGCTGACGAAGGCACGCAAATAGATGCCCCTTTTTCGCGTATTGGCATTAAAGGTGACCATAAATTAAATGAGTATTTTACCGCGGTATTTAAATACGAAGTTCAAGTAAAAGGTTTTGAACACGACGACACCAATGAGCCTTTTGCAGCACGCAATACTTACCTTGGTCTAAAAGGTGCTTTTGGTGAAGTGGTGGTTGGGCGAAACGACACGCGCTTTAAATATTCAGAAGGTAAGATTGATAATTTTAACGAAACCCAAGCTGATATTGCTCAAGTAATTGCAGGGCAAGACCGCTTAGGCGATACCATCACCTATACCTCTAAGTATTGGCATAACGCGCAGTTTTCATTTACCTATGCGCCAAAAGATGACAACAAAGATAACGAAGCAGGATTTGCTGCTACGCTAATTTACGGCGACCGTAATTTAAATAAAACACCTTACTCTATTTCAATCAGCCATGTTGATTCGCTTAATAACATTAAAGCAAGCCGTATTGTGGGTGTGTATAAGTTTGAAAAATTACAATTAGGGGCATTGTACCAGCATTCAGAATCGATTGACGGCGCTAATTCTGGCAATGGTTATGTACTAAGCGCAAGCTATAAGTTAGACAAATGGGTACCTAAATTACAATTTGCAAAAGATGATTCAAAACTACGTCAAACCTCAGACGCTTCACAGTGGACTACGGGTGTAGATTATGTATTTGACAAGCAAACCACAGCTTACCTTTTATACACTGACCTCGACCTAGAAGAAAATGCTGATAGCAGTGTTGCACTTGGTCTTAAATATAAATTTTAAGGGCTGAACAAATGACAAAACGTATTTTAGAAAATAACGCGAATAAAAAGCCATTTATGCAATGGCTGTTATTGTTACTTGGCCCATGTGTAATGCTACTTACTTGCTTAGTTGAGCCGCCAGTAGGTATGTCGGCGGCAGCATTTAAAACCGCAGGCTTAGCATTTTGGATGGCCTCGTGGTGGGTGAGTGAGGTAGTGCCTATTCCTGCTACTGCGTTACTCCCTTTAGTGATTTCGCCGATTGTTGATATAGCAGCGATAAAAAGTGTTGCAGCGCCTTATGCGCATCCGCTGATCTTTTTATTTTTAGGTGGCTTTTTAATCTCAATAGCGATGGAGCGTTGGGGATTACACAAGCGTATTGCATTAAAAACAATGCTTTATGCGGGTAAAAAACCAAGCTTACAAATTTTAGCGATGATGTTAGTGACTGCATTTTTATCAATGTGGATGTCTAATACCGCTACAGCAGTAATGATGCTACCTATCGCTTTATCTATTACCCATTTAGTTAAAAGCTCAGATCCTAGTAATGAAGGTTTTGGTAAAGCCCTTTTACTGTCGATTGCTTATGGCGCGAGTATTGGCGGTATTGCTACTTTAATCGGTACTCCTCCAAATGCATTAATGGCGGCGTACCTATCAGACAGTTATCAGATTGAAATTGGCTTTGCCGAGTGGATGATTGTTGGTGTGCCTTTAGCGCTCGGTATGTTGCTGATCAGCTGGATTTGGTTAACTAAATTCACTTATAAGGTCGATGCGAATGTACAAGCGAACAAGCGTATTGATACCAAAGCGGTATTCTCTTCACAATTAAAAGACTTAGGCCTAATGCAACGTGCTGAAAAGGGCGTGTTGTTTGTATTTGTGCTTGCCGCTATTTGTTGGATATTTAGACCTTTATTAGGCGATGTTACCGGGCTTAAAATTTCAGATACCGGTATTGCTATTGCTGCAGCATTATTACTGTTTGTACTACCGGCAAATAAAGGCAGCGATGCGCGTATTTTAGATTGGGAAAGTGCCGCTAAAGTGCCGTGGGGTGTGTTGCTTTTATTTGGTGGCGGATTAACACTTGCCTCGCAAATAAAGTCATCAGGATTAGCTGACTACATAGCCAATATGATTGAAGGGGCGAGTACTATTCCATTAGTCATGAGCATTCTTGTTGTGGTTGCGCTGATTACGTTCTTAACTGAAATAACCAGTAATACTGCCACAGCAGCAGGCTTTTTACCACTGCTAGGCCCCGTTGCTGAGTCAGTAACAGGCAGTCCGTTAGTATGGGTTATTCCAGCTGCGATTGCATGTAGTTGTGCGTTTATGATGCCAGTAGCCACACCACCCAATGCGATTGTGTTTGGCTCGGGTGAAATTAAAATGAAAGACATGATCCGTGCTGGCTTTGTGTTAAATATTGTCGCTATTGTTTTAATTACCTTAGTAACAATGACCATAGCAGCCCAAGTTTTTGGTTTTTAATAACCCACTTTAATCAACTAACAAAACAGATAACCGATGCACACAAAAGCAGTGCATCGGTATGCGTTCCAACCAACCTGTTGAGTGTTTTTGCAATCCTTTTCCTCGTGTTGCAAAATCACTCTTTATTGCTCGAGTAACAGAACAAGGTTATAGTCTTGAAAACGTTATAAATCGGGTAGCCTATTTTGAACACTGACACATTATCTACAGGGTCTTTGCGTTCGCAATTTAATGAACTAAAGCATGCTTTTGAAGACACCCCTTATTTACCCATTGAGCAACGTCTTGCTTTACTCAAAAAATTACGCGCTAACATTGTAACGTTAGAGCAAGACTTGATTGCTGCAGTATCTAAAGATTTTGGATACCGAACGGCGTTCGATACCTTAGTGGGGGATATTTTGCCCACCATGCAGGGACTTGCGCATATTATTAAAAAGCTACCTCGATGGTCTAAGCCTAGTCAGCGCAGCGCGGGGTTAAGCTTATGGCCCTCAAAAGTAAGTGTAACCTATCAGCCTATTGGCGTGGTCGGTGTGATTGCACCATGGAACTATCCTATTCAACTAGCATTGGTACCTGTTATTACTGCGATTGCAGCGGGTAACAGGGTGATGTTAAAGCTCAGTGAATTTACGCCTAACACCAATGCCGTTATTGAAAAAATATTTGCAGGTGAATTAAGCCAACACTGCACAATTATTCAAGGTGGTAGCGACGTGGCAAGTGAGTTTTCATCATTGCCATTTGCGCATTTGCTGTTTACAGGCTCGACTGCCGTTGGCAAGTTAGTTATGGCCGCGGCCAGTAAAAATTTAACGCCGGTAACATTAGAGCTCGGCGGAAAATCGCCCGTCATTGTGTTAGAAAAAGCCGATGTAAATAAAGCCGCGCGTGCTTTATTATTTGGAAAAATGGCCAATGCAGGGCAAATATGTGTAGCGCCTGACTACGTGTTTGTTCCTAAAGCATTGGAGCATCAATTCATTAAAGCGCTTTGTACCCATTATAAAAAACACTTTAAGCAAGGCGTAGAAGGCAAAAACCTGACCTCGATTATTAGCCCTGCACATTATCAACGTTTGCTAGGTTATTTAGAGCAAGCACAAGAGCAAGGCGCTAAAATTACTAAACCGCTTGAACAAAACCAGCAAGATGGCGAAAAGCATCGTATGGGTCTGCATATTGTTACGCACATAACAGATGAGATGACATTAATGCAAGAAGAGCTATTTGGTCCCATTTTACCCATTATGAGTTACGACAAATTAGAGGACGTGCTTAATTATATTCGATTACGCGACCACCCATTAGCCCTTTACATTTTAGGTCAAGATAAACAGGCGCAACAGTACCTTATTAAGCAAACACTTAGCGGAACAGTTGCGGTAAACGACACATTAATACAAGTAGCTGCCGATGATGTGCCGTTTGGTGGCGTGGGGCATTCGGGGATGGGGCATTATCATGGTAAAGAAGGTTTTCTCACCTTTAGCCATGCAAAAAATACCTTAGTCTCTGGCTCGGTTAACCCGCGCATTGGTTTATTACTTAAACAAAATAAATTACTGATCAAAGTGCTAAAGTGGCTTTATGTAAAATAGCCTGTAGCGTTTAAAACAAAAAAGCTGAATGAATCACTTCATTCAGCTTTTTTAATAGCTAACTTAAAACAGGCGTCCTTCGCCAGCATACGTTCCCGCTAAAATTTTGGTATAAATTGCATCGGCTTTTTCTTTGGCCTCAGCTACCTCTTTAGGAAGCATAGTACGTTCATCAAGTTTACGGCTGTGACTCGCTTGCATGTTGCCGTTATACTCGGCAATGGTATTCCACACATACGACATTTCAAGATTTTTTGGCATTCCTAAGCCTTCAAAATACATCAGTGCTAAATTAAACTGCGCCAATGTGTAATTATTAGCAGCGGCTTTTTCATACCATGTTCTGGCGGCTTTATAATCTTGGCTAACACCATCGCCATTTGAGTACATTACACCTAAATTATACTGTGCTGCGGGAAGGTTCTTATTTGCAGCTTTTTCGAATAAGGTTATGGCCATTTGTTTGTCTAATTTAACGCCATTACCTTCATCATATAAAACCGCAAGTGCAAACATTGAATCTACATGGCTTTTCTTTACGGCTTGTTGGTACAGCTCAGCTGCTTTGTAATAATCACGGGTAACGCCATGGCCACCTTCGTATAGCTTACCTAATTCGTAAATACCCGGTGCATAGCCTTTGTCAGCTAAATAATTAAACTCTTTAAGTGCTTCTTCAAATTCACCCGCATTAGCAGCTCTGATCCCTTCTTCTAGTCCAGCATGAGCAAGAGGGGTAGCGAGCATAATACCGGCCAGTAGCAGTGCTTTAAAATTAGACTGTGACATAAGCATGTCTCCAAATTAGTTGTCGTTCTATGTAAGCGCCATAAAAGTAAAACTTACCTAGTGAATCTATTCGGGATAGGTAAAAAATTATGAGCTAAATTAATAACGCCAACGTTTATAACCTAGGTATACAAACGTATTAACAAGTAGCTTTAACTATAGCTCAAAAATTCTAAACTTAAGCATATAGTCATGATATAAATTGCGTTAGCTTGCGATTCTATAGAAAAATGAAAAAAATAAAAGCGAGCAATAGCTTACATAATTACTTATGATGATTTTTGGCAACCAAAGCATCATAAAACGGGGTCTGTTAATGTTAAATAATTTAAAAAATATAAAACTAAGCAAAATTATTTTTATAACCAGTTTATTGTTTATTGCCAGTTGTTCTACTTCCTTTGCTTATAACAACCTTGGTTGGCTGTCTTCGTTTTGGATAGACGATTATGTCGACTTAAACAAAAGCCAATCAACGCAGTTAAAAGTGATTATTAATAACACCCGAGATTGGCATCGAGAGGTTGAGTTACCAAAATATAAAGCCGATTTACTCGACTTAAGGCAGTTGCTCGATAAACAAGCCGATACAGCGCAGTTAATGGCAAAAATAACGCAGGTAAAGCAGCATTGGCGCAATTTACTTTTGTACGCGAGTGATCCCTTAATCGAGCTGGCAAAAACGTTAACTCCATCACAACGCAGTGAAATGATAGAAAACATTCGTGAGCAAATTAATAATGAAATAAAAGAGCACGCTTCATTAACCAAAGAGGAGCATCAGCAGTCTCGTTTAGACAGGCAACTAGACTACTACGAACAATGGCTTGGTAAGCTCACCTCAGAGCAGCGAACGCTAGTGTCACAAGCCAACAGTGAATATATCAGTACCAGCAATTTATGGTATGACTATAAACTAACTCGGTTAGGTGCACTTGAAGCACTGTTTAATCAGCAAACCCTTGATGATGCCCAATTTGCGCAGCAGTTACGCACTATCATTACAGAACGAGAGCTGTTTATGAGTGCTGAACTCATTGAGAGAAATGAGGAAAATTTAAGGGCATACGCACAGTTGCTGGTTAAATTAAATCAAACCTTAAGCCCTAAACAAGTCGCACATGTTGATGAGGAATTTGCTGACTTGGTTGGGACAGTTAATGAGCTGCTTACAGAATAGCTGCATTTAACCAATCCTTTTTGCTTATTTTAAAGGGGGTTGTTAAGCATAAAATTGTGATTATTGCATTTCAGGGGTAATATAAACGATTAGTTTTGATTTAAGTTTTTTATGGATATAGCCGCTCTTAATAGCACAAAAATATTACGTAAGCATGTCTTAAAATGGATGTGTTTATTTTTTGGTTTGTTGTCATTTATTTTTGCTGTGTTTAACCTATCAAAAAATCATTTTTATATTGTAGGCGGCTTAGAGGTGTGTTTTTCCGCACTTTGTTTTTATATTTTTATACAATTGGTTAAAAACAAGCAACGAAACTGGTATGCCATAACGGTTTGTATGACTGTAACGCTAGTTATATTATGTGGAACCTTTTTGGCACCACTTAAAAATGGTCTGTTTTTGTGGGCGTTTTCTTTACCCATTTTGTATTATCTACTTCTTGGTCGAAAATACGGTATTGTGTTATCGGCCACACTTTTGGTTATGCAATCATCAGTGTTGCTTTATAAATTACCAAGCCCTTATTTTTCCTCTTTTAACCTAGCGCTCAACTTACTGTTTATTTATATTATTATATGGGTCATTTCTCATGTTTTTGAAGGAAATAGGGCCGAATTTTCGAAGCGACTTAAAAACTTGGCCTTACTTGATCCTCTCACGGGGGCAGGAAACCGTTTATCTATGAGTCATTATTTTGAAGTGGAGATAAAAGACAAGTCACAGTTGTACTTGTTTTTAATTGATCTTGACCACTTTAAACAAATAAATGATGAATACGGCCATGATGTAGGAGATAAAGTGCTGGTTGAGTTGGCAACTCTATTTAGGATTACTTTCGCAAAAGGGTATGTGTTTAGGGTGGGGGGTGAAGAATTTTCTTTAATGAGCAATTTTGATAGTGCACAATCCGCGCTGGCAATGGCTGAAAATCTTAGACAAGCCGTTGCAAATAAATATATTGAAGCCAATGGTATAACCATAAATTTAACAGCCAGTGTTGGCGTTGTTAAGTACCAACAACAAAATTTGACCGAATTAATAGCGCAAGCAGATAAGCAGCTTTATAAGGCGAAAGATGCAGGGCGCAATGCGGTTTTTTCTGATATTAACCTCTGTGCAGATGCGGCTTAATACATTTGATCAAAATTAGGAATACTGTTCTCCCAAATCGGTCTTTCTTTGCCAATGTATTCACGCACGGCATCAAAAAACAATCGTGTTCTTACCGGTAAATCTCGGTGTGGGTATACAGCATACATTGCACTGTGTTCCATTAATTTTACATCGGTAAGTAAGGGCACTAGTTGCCCATCAATCACTTCTTTATCTAAAATAAATGCCGGCGCTAAAAAGTAGGTGGTGCCAGAGAGAGTTTTCATCAGTAATACTTCTGCATCGTTTGCTCTAAACACACTTTTTATTTTTTGCTCGCAGTGCTCGCCAGTGTGGTTATAGTAATTTATGCCTTCTACCCGCAGTGAGTTGCTGGCATAACTGGCCGCTGGCAATTGTGCCAAATCAGTGATTGTTGTTGGCATACCGTATGTTTCTATAAACGCTGGCGCGGCTAATAGTAACAAACGATTACGGGCAATTTTACGAGCAATTAATGATGAGTCTTTGGGTTCACCCACTCTAAACGCTAAATCAAATCCTTCAGATACAATATCAACCAGTCGGTCATCTAAACGCAGTTCTACTTCCACTTGTGGAAAGCGTTTTTGGAAATCGTTGATCACTGGCTGTAAGTAGCGTCGACCTATTAAAGTCGATGCGGTCACTTTTAATACGCCGCGAGGCTCTTGGTGGTAGTTTTCTGCCATGCGCACCGTTTCGCCAAGCAGGCTTCGCAGCTCACCCGCTTTTTTTATCATTTCAGCGCCCGCTGCTGTAAGAGAGAATGAGCGGGTTGTTCTGTTTAATAGTCTTACCCCAAGTTCATCCTCTAACCGACTAATTTGCTTAGAGATCACTGAGCGGTCAATATTTCGTATTTCGGCTGCTTTTGCAAATGAGCCTTGCTCTACCACTTCAAGCAGCATTAATAGTCGACTGGTTGTATCCATTATTTCATCACTTAGTGAGTATTGATGCCATTTTGGCACTAATGAATTTAAAAATCTATTGTTTTTGTCATCAAGTATGTTCCGTATTATGCAATGCTAAATTAAAAGGAGCGTCGTTATGAACAAACACTTAATTGCTACAGCACTATCTGTTGCATTAATCACACTGGCCGGTTGTGCCGATGAAAGTACAGCGCAATCAGCCCCCGCACAGCAACAACAAGCTATTGATGTAGCCGAAGTCTTGGTTAAGCCAGTTCAAAGTTGGCATACCTATACAACACGCTTAGAGTCACCGCAGAAAGTGGCATTAATGCCGCGTGTATCCGGCATTATTGAGCAAATTGAATTTAAAGAAGGGGATAGCGTTAAACAAGGCGATGTATTATTTCGTTTAGACGATCGCTCATTCGCTGCAACCGTTGACAGTTTAAGCGCTCAGGTAAAAAGTGCTCAAGCAGCACTTGAACAAGCAAAAAGCGAAGCATCGCGTGCTGTACGCTTAACTGAGCGAAAAGCCATTTCGACTGAGCAAGCACAAGCGCGTACATCGACTTTACGTCAGCGTGAAGCACAACTTGCTGCACTGCAAGCGCAGCTTAAAGCTGCAAAGCTCGATCTAGAGTTTACGTCAGTGGTTTCTCCTATTGATGGCGTGATTTCTCGCGCAAATATTACCAAAGGTAACAACGTACTTGCAGGGCAAAGCGTGCTTACTTCAATTGTTTCTAATGACAAAATGTACGCTTACTTTGATGTCGATGAACGTACTTGGAATAGCGCATTTGACGAAGTAACAGCTGCAAGCAAACAGCCTGTTGTAATGCAAAAAGTAGGGCAAGACGATTTTAACTATAGCGGCCATATTAACTTTATAGATAATCAAATTAACGCATCTACAGGCACTTTACGCGTTCGTGCGGTATTTGATGATCGCAGTAACGAGCTGCGTTCGGGCTCATTTGCACGCATTAAGTTAGCTGCTAATGCAGTGCGTGAAACTGTCATTATTCCAGACAGAGCCATAGGCACAGATTTAAAAAATCGCTTTGTGTTAACGGTAGGCGAAAATAATGTGCTGCAATATAAATTGGTTACTGTAGGTGAGCGCTATGGATCGTTACGAGCCATCACATCAGGACTTGAGCAAGGCGATATTATTGCTGTAAACGGCCCTGCTCGTGTAGGACCCGGTATGCCGATATCACCAAATAAAGTGGCAATTAATACCCAAGGCGTGGCATTTACGCTAAGTGCTAACCCTGCCGATTTAGTTGCTAAGCAATAAGGTTATTAGATGAAATTTTCACACTTTTTTATACAGCGACCGATTTTTGCGGCCATGCTGTCGTTGATTATTTTAATTGCAGGTAGCATTTCATTATTTCAGCTGCCTGTCAGTGAATACCCAGAAGTCGTACCACCGACAGTGGTTGTGACTGCCAGTTATCCAGGTGCGAACCCGACGGTTATTGCACAAACAGTGGCAACACCGCTTGAGCAAGAAATAAATGGCACCGAAAACATGCTGTATATGTTTTCACAAGCAACCAGTGACGGACGTATGACGCTCACTGTGACATTTGCGTTAGGCACTGATTTAGACCGTGCCCAAGTGCAAGTGCAAAACCGAGTAAATAGTGCGCTGCCGCGTTTGCCACAAGAAGTGCAACGTTTAGGGGTTGTTGCTGAAAAATCATCACCCGATTTAACCATGGTGGTGCATTTATATTCACCTCAAAACAGCCATGACACCGCGTATTTATCAAATTATGCCGATTTAAATATTAAAGATGAAATAGCGCGTTTACCTGGTGTGGGTGATATTCGTTTATTTGGTGGCGGTAAATATGCAATGCGAGTTTGGCTTAACCCAGATGCGCTAGCATCACGTGAGCTTACTGCAAGTGACGTGGTCAATGCACTACGCTCGCAAAATCAGCAAGTTGCAGCAGGTAGTTTAGGTGCGCAACCGATTTCAAATGACAGTCAGTTCCAAATTCTATTAAACGTCAAAGGACGCCTTAATAGCATTGAAGAGTTTAAACAAGTCATTATTAAAGTTGGGGAGCAAGGGCAGCTTACGCGTTTGTCAGACGTGGCACGTGTTGATTTAGGCCAAGATTCTTATGCATTGCGTGCTGAGCTTGATAATCAACCCGCTTTAGCGATGCCAATATTTCAACGCCCAGGGTCAAATGCCATTGAGCTCTCTGATCAGGTGCGTGAAACCATGGCACGCTTATCAAAAGACTTTCCAGCAGGTGTTGAATACGACATTGTTTATGATCCAACGGTATTTGTGCGTGGTTCAATTGATGCGGTGATCGCCACTTTACTCGAAGCAATCGTGCTGGTGGTGATTGTGGTTATTGTATTTTTACAAACCTGGCGCGCGTCTATTATTCCATTAATTGCGGTGCCTATTTCACTCATTGGTACGTTTGCCGTAATGCAGTGGCTTGGAGTGTCTATTAATACCTTATCGCTATTTGGTTTAGTACTGGCAATCGGTATTGTGGTTGATGACGCAATTGTGGTTGTAGAAAATGTTGAGCGAAACATAGAAGATGGCTTATCACCGCTTGAAGCCACCCGCGTGGCAATGACGGAAGTAACCGGCCCTATTATTGCGATTGCATTAGTATTATGTGCGGTATTTATTCCGACGGCTTTTATTACTGGGCTTTCAGGGCAGTTTTATAAACAATTTGCATTAACCATTACGATTTCAACGGTAATTTCGGCGTTTAACTCATTAACGCTGTCGCCAGCACTGGCCGCTTTATTGTTAAAATCACATGATGCCGAGCCTGATGCGTTTACCCGCGTGCTTAATAAATTATTTGGCCGTTGGTTATTTCAACCTTTTAACCGCGTGTTTGACCGTGGTGCTAAAGGGTATGAAAAGCTGGTACAAAAGCTTATTCGTATGAGTGTTGTGGTTATGGTTGCGTATATTGCTTTAGTTGGCGGTACGATTAAATTGTTTGATGCGGTGCCGGGTGGCTTTATTCCACAACAAGATAAGCAATACTTAGTCGCTATTGCGCAGTTACCTGACGCTGCCAGTTTAGACCGTACAGAAGCGGTGGTAAAACAAATGCAGCAAATTGCATTAGAGGTACCTGGGGTTGCGAACACGGTAGCGTTTCCTGGTCTTTCAGTGAATGGTTTTACTAATAGCCCAAATAGCGGCATCGTATTTACGCCACTGGCGCCTTTTGCAGAGCGTACTGATCCGAGTATGTCGGCTTCGGCTATTGCAGCGCAACTAAACCAACGTTTTGCGGCCATTGATGAAGCCTTTGTCGCTGTGTTTCCGCCACCGCCAATTCAAGGTCTTGGCACTACAGGTGGCTTTAAACTGCAAATTGAAGATAGAGCTAACAAAGGCTTTGAAGCCTTATTTAACAGTTTGCAATCAGTGATTGCTGCGGCGCAAAAAGATCCAGCGTTAATGGGGCTGTATTCAAGCTTTAGAATTCAAGTACCACAAATGGATATTGATATTGACCGTGAGCAAGCGCTTATTCAAGGCATTCCATTAGATGAAGTGTTTAACTCGTTGCAAATTTATTTAGGCTCAGTGTATGTAAACGACTTTAATTTGTTTGGTCGTACTTATCAGGTTAATGCCCAAGCTGATGCTGATTTTAGGGTTGATCCAGAGCAAATACTAAACCTAAAAGTGCGTAATCGTGCCGGTAATATGGTGCCACTAGGCTCAGTATTAACGGTAACGCCTACTATTGGTCCTGATCGTGTAATGCATTACAACGGCTACCCAAGTGCAGAGCTTAATGGCAGCCCAGCGCCTGGTTATAGTTCTGATCAAGCGCAATTGGCGATTGAAGCTGTACTAGCAAAAACATTGCCTACTGGCATTGAATATGAGTGGACTGAGGTAACGTACCAGCAAGTATTAGCCGGTAATACCATGGTGTATGTATTCCCTCTGGTTGTATTACTCGTGTTTATGGTACTGGCAGCACAGTATGAAAGCTTACGTTTACCACTGGCCATTATTTTAATTGTACCTATGACTATTTTCTCAGCGTTATTAGGAGTGTGGTTTGTAGGTTCAGACAACAACATATTTACCCAAATAGCGTTGATTGTACTGGTCGCATTGGCTTCTAAAAATGCCATCCTTATGGTGGAATTTGCTAAAGATAAGCATGACACTGGGTTATCGCACTTTGAGGCGATGTTAGCGGCGTGTCGATTACGTTTACGCCCAATTTTAATGACATCAATTGCCTTTACCGCAGGTGTTATACCGCTTGTATTGGCAACCGGTGCTGGAGCAGAAATGCGTCATGCCATGGGTAATGCGGTGTTCTCGGGTATGATTGGTGTAACTGTGTTTGGACTATTATTTACACCGGTGTTTTATATGCTGGTGGTAAAAAAGCCGCGCGTTGAGGAGTCTTCACATGACTAAATTTAACCTAAGCGCCCTTAAATTATCGCCATGGCTGAGTTCTGTATTAGCGGTTGCTGTGTTATCAGGTTGTGCGAGTAAAATTGACACAGCCGCTCAGCAACAACAGATTAATGAGTTTGTTGCCAAGGCAATATCTGCAGAGCAATTTATGGGTGAAGATGAGCAAAACTGGTGGCGCAAGCTGGGCTCAACGCAGCTAAACCAACTGGTGAGCAACGCACTTGCTAATAATTACGACTTACAAACTAGTCAGCTGGTATTAAAAAGTGCTTTGGCGCGTATTGGCGAGCAACAAGCGCAATACTTACCGCAAGGAGGTATTGAGATTGGTGCAAAGCGAAGCGGGCTAGGCAATACCAATAGCCGACAATCAAGTGCGAATGTAGCACTTGATTGGCAGCTCGACTTATTTGGTCGAATTACTGCATTAGTCGATGCCGCGAATTCACAAGCAATGAGCCAAGCTGAGCAAGTTAGGTTATTGCAAATTGAAGTGGTGTCGGCTGTGGTTAAAGGCTTTGTGAGTTATCAAGGTAATCTGCAAAAGCAGCAAATTATTGAGATGCAAATAGAAGCGCTTGAACAAAGCATTCAAGTGCTACAGGCCCAAGTTGATGAAGGTGTGGCTAATGAGCTCGACTTAAACCGCACTATGGCGCAACTTAGACAGCAGCAAGCCTTGGTACCGGCAATTGAATATGCCAAGTACCGTGACTTATCTACTTTGGCCGTATTAAGCGCGCAAACTACGCAATCACTGAGTATTAATGATGAACGTACTATATTAACTAAGGCATTTGCGGTGTCATTGGCAAAGCCTAATGATGCAATAGCATTAAGACCTGATATAAGTCGTGCTTTATTTGATTTTAGCCAAGCAAATAGCCTGAGTGTAGCAGCCAGCAAAGCTTTATTGCCGGATATTAGCTTAAGCGGCTTTGCAGGCGTGTTAAGTTTAGGGAGCAAAGGTTTTAGTGATACCCAGCAGCAATGGCAAGTAGCGCCGCAATTGCAGTGGTCATTATTAAGTTACCCTGCGCTTTTAGCACAACGCGATGCGCAGCAGTTTTTAAGCCAAGCGGCGTATACCGATTACCAGCAAGTGGTATTAAAAGCGATTAACGAGAGTGAACTTTCTCTGCAATTATTGGTCAATCAAGCACAGCAATCGCGCTTTGCTGATGAGCGTTATCAATTTGCTAATAATGCATTTTTACAAGCACAAGCAATGTACGAAGAAGGGCAAATTCCTTACTTAGAGTTGTTAGATGCGCGTCAGGATGTTTTAATAGCGCAAGAAAATGCCGTTGATTCAACTATTTCATCGCTACTTGCCAAAGTAAATGCCTACCAGTCATTTAATGGGCGATGGAGTTACGCGTTAAGTAATACTAACAAGTAGAGTTTTTGATGCCTAATACTGCAGATACAAACCCAAATACTATTCCTACATTAATGCGTTCTATTGTGTTAAATGAGCCCAATGAGGATATTAACTTATCGGATACTCAGTTACCTGTGCCTCAGTGCACAGGTAATGAGCTATTAGTAAAAGTAGAGTACGTTGGTTTAAACCCGGTGGATGCACAATTTGCCAAGTCTGGCTTTTGTACGTGGCAATACCCGCATGTTTTAGGCTTGGATGCAGTGGGAACAGTGGTTAAAGCCGGTAAAGGTATTTTTCCGGGGGTAGGGGAGCGTGTTATGTGGCACGCCAGCGTAGGTGAGCAAGGGGTACTGAGCGAATACGCAAAAGTGCCTAATTATGCGGTGTCTATCATTCCTCAGCAATTAGCCAGTGACAAAGCTGCAACTTTACCCTGCGCCGGAATGGCGGCATTGATCAGCTTAGATAAACTATCAGTAACGGAGGGCGATACACTTTTTGTTGAAGGTGGTGCTGGCGCTGTAGGGCAATTTGCTATTCAGTTTGCCAAACAGCGCGGTGCAGATGTATTTACCACCGCCTCTAAGCGCAATCATAAGTTAGTTAAGCAACTCGGCGCCGATGTGGTCTTTGATTACAACGATAAAGCCTTATGTGACAAAATTCGTCGAGAGTTAGGTCCACAAGGGTTTGACGCTGTTATTGATATTATGGGTGGGGAATCGACCATTCAAAATATCGAACTAATGCGTTTTTGTGGTCGTATTGCTTGTTTAAATCCACTCCCTAACTTCGAACAGCAGCTAATGTATCGGCGTGCGCCTAATATTAGTATTGTCTCCTTAGGAGGTGCGTGGCTAGCTAACAGCTTATGTGCGCAGCAGCGGATGAGTTTCATGGGCAATTTGTTGCTTGAAACGGTAGCAAATGGCGAGATAATTCCTCCAAAAGTTTTAGCTGTTGATTTTAATGCAAACGCTGTTTCGGCTGCATTAAATAACCAGTTAGCAGGTGGGTTTACTGGCAAACAGGTAGTTAAAATAAGTTAGACTCGATTTAATCTCTCGCTTTTAAAAAACGCAGCTTAATTTTAAGCTGCGTTTTTTGTTTTTAGCCTCTCCTAAAACAGGCTTTGATTGCCTTGGTGGTCTGAATTATTAATTTTTTAACAAAAAAATTAATTTTCAGCGTACAAGTGTAAGGCTTTCTATTTCAACAGTTTACGTTCAGGTAAAGAAAATAAATTGCAAAAACTGTTAATTAATTGAATAGAGTAATTGATCTAAAGCGATTTTTATGACGTAATGTAGGTATTATTTATCTGGTCGGATGAGTTCGTTATGAGTTTACGTACAAAATTAAAAAAAGTATTACCAAGCATTTCAGTTACTGAGCAAGAAGCGCTAGACGCTGGCGATGTATGGCTAGAAGGGTCTATCTATCGAGGTAAACCAGATTTCAGCGCGCTACGCGATGTACCTGCGGCTAAATTAACCGCAGACGAGCAAGCGTTCCTAGATGGCCCAGTACAAGAATTACTTGGCATGATTGACGATTCAGTCATTCAAAATGGTATTCATTTACCAAACGACATTTTAGAGTTTTTGAAAAAAGAGCGTTTCTTCTCGCTGATCATCCCTAAATCGTTTGGCGGTTTAGAGTTCAGCCCATACGCTAACTCAACAATTGTAGGTACAATTGCTACTAAAAGCTCAGCGGTTGCGGTAACCGTAATGGTACCAAACTCGTTAGGCCCGGGTGAGTTACTTCTTCACTTTGGTACAGAGGAGCAACAGGCACACTACTTACCACGTCTTGCAAATGGTACAGACATTCCATGTTTTGCATTAACAAGCCCAGAAGCAGGCTCTGATGCAGGCGGTATTCCAGATGTAGGTACCGTAACTAAAGGTATGTACAAAGGCGAAGAAGTACTTGGTTTAGAAATTACGTGGGACAAACGCTACATTACACTAGCACCTATTGCTACTGTACTTGGTTTAGCGTTTAAAGTGGTTGACCCTGATGGTTTACTAGGTGGTAAAGAAAACCTAGGTATTACCTGTGCACTTATTCCAAAAGAGCACCCTGGTGTAGAGCTTGGTAATCGTCATGATCCTATGGGTATCCGTTTTTACAACGGTACTACACGTGGTAACAAAGTATTTGTACCAATGGACTTTATTATCGGTGGTCAGAAAAACATCGGTCGCGGTTGGCAAATGCTAGTTAGCTGTTTAGGCGCAGGGCGTGGTATTTCATTACCAGCACTGGGCGTAAGTACTGCCCAAGTTGCATTTAAATCAGCTTCTGAGTATGCAGCAGTGCGTGAACAGTTTGGTTTATCAATTGGTCAATTTGAAGGTATTCAAGAAAAGCTAGCTGACATTGCAGGTAAAACATACCTACAAGAAGCAATGCGTGTACTGACAACTGAAGGTTTAGGCATGGGCTTAAAACCATCGGTAGTGACTGCAATCGCTAAATACCATATGACAGAGCTTGGTCGTGATGTGCTTGACTCAGCAATGGATATTCAAGCGGGTAAAGCGATTCAGAATGGTCCTCAAAACACGCTTGCTAGCGGTTATGTGGCGCAGCCAATTGCCATTACGGTAGAGGGTGCGAACATTCTTACTCGTAACCTGATGATCTTTGGCCAAGGTGTTATGCGTTGTCACCCATACTTACAATCTATGGTTGAGTCTATCCACAGCGATGACAAAAACGCAGATGCAGAATTTAACGGTATTTTACGTAAGACGATTGGCTACAGCACAGCAAATAGCTTACGTGCATTCCGTTTAGGTGTATTACCGTTTACTGCTGGTGCAAACTCAGCACTACCAGAAGTACGTGACTACGAAAAAGCAGTACATAAACTATCAGCTAAATTAGCTGTGTATGCTGACTTCTCGTTACTAGTACTAGGCGGTAAGTTAAAGCAAGCTGAAATGCTTTCAGCACGCTTAGGCGATGTAATGAGTTTCTTATATGCAGCTATGGCATCTATTAAGTATTACGAGCAAAAAGTAGCAAGTAGTGAGCGCGAGCAAGCGGCTCCTTACTTCCATTATGCGACTCGTTTTGCATTACAAAGTGCTGAAGAAGCATTGCACAAGTTCCTAGATAACTTCCCTGCAAGTGGTACTCGTAAGTTCATTCGTTTCATTACCATGAACTACTCAACTAAAATGCCAAAAATCAGCGATGATTTAATTCGTGAATTAGCGAAACAAGCTCAGCTTGATACAGCATTTAAAGCGCAAATTACCCATTTAGTTAAGCCAATTGAAGGTGATGGTCATCACATCAACGAGCAAGCTTACAAAGCTAAAATGGCATCACTTGAGCTATTAGCTAAAGTGAAAAAAGCGCTACGTGCTAAAACCTTTAAGCCGGGTACGCGTTTTTCAATCACGCTTGAAAATGCACTTGCTGCAAAAGTAATTAACGACGCTGAATTTGTTCAGTTAAGTGATTACAACAAAAAACGTGAAAAAGCGATTCGTGTTGACGAGTTCGACTTCGATATGAACATCCTAGACGACAACGCACAGCCAGTTAATCCGCTTAAAAGCGTGGTTAACCAATAAAATTCAATAATGCAAAGCGCCTGCAGTTTAGGCGCTTTTATTGATACAAAATTAGTGTGGAGTCCTGCTTGAGTAACATCAAGCGGGGCTTTTTTATGGGTTTTCAAAGTAGAAATAGATAGCGGTATTGGTCTTAAAGCGAATATGTATGCACAGAGGATTAAAAAGAGACGCTTATAATCTTGAAAAAGGGCTAACAACCCCGTTGGCACCTTGTTGCAGTACATGGGTATATATTTGTGTGGTTTTAACATCAGAATGGCCAAGCTGAGCTTGAACAGTTCTGATATCGGCGCCATTTTGCAATAGATGCGTTGCAAATGAATGACGCAAGGTATGCGGTGTTATTATTTTTGTTAATCCTGATTTTTGGACGGCTTTTTTCACCTCTTTTCTAATACAAGAGTGATGAAAATGATGTCGTCTTATTTCACCACTTTGAGGATCTGAACTTAATATATGAGAAGGAAATAAATACTGCCACGCAAGCGATTTTGCGGCACTTGGATATTTTTTTGTTAAAGCATATGGCATCCATACGCCAGAATATTCCGTATTATTTAAATCCAGTTTTAAATAGTCATCAACGTTCAAAATTTGATTTCTCAGCATAGGTATTAGCTCTGTGGCCAGCGTAACAATGCGGTGTTTATTACCTTTTCCATTCCATACTTGAATGCATTTATAATCAAAATCAATATCTTTCACCCTTAATTGCACCGCTTCCATTACTCTTAAGCCACTTCCATACATGAGGGCTGCAATTAAATAATAGCGCTTATTTAAATGAGCCATCAACATTTTAACTTCCTCTGGGGTCATAACTACAGGGAGCTTTGCTTGTTTTTTACTATGGGCAAAATTTAAGTTTAACGACAGTTCATTTTTTATTATATGCTTGTATAAAAATGACAATGAATTGAGTGCTGTGGCTTGCGTTCGTGGTGCAACATTTTGCTTTAACACTAAGTGTTCTAGATAGCGTTCGACTTCATTGTCCCCCATTGAGGCGGGGTGGCGTTTATTATGAAAATGGATATAAGATGCAATCCACCTTAGGTAGGTATCTACGGTGCGTAATGAATATTGACGAACTAGCATATATTCAGCTATGTAATTTAAAAATGGGGAACGTGTTTTCATACTATTACCAATAATGGTGCTGTTTTTATATACAGTGTAGTTGTGATGCTCACATATTCAAGAAAATGAGCGGCGAGCGCATTTTCTCTTTTATTGAGAGTTTGAGTGCTAATAAAAAAATATATATAGCAATGTGTTAAGTTATTTGGTAAAAATGATTTATAAAATACATGAGCGTATCGTTGGCAGAAATATGCGCGATGAGCGCACTATAAAATTGTTAGGTTTTAGAAGCAGGAGATCACATCATCAACCACATTGCCTGTTCAGAATGTTTCGAAGACCAGGGGTTACGCTTGGATGCGTGGCGCCTTGGAAATGAAGAAAAATCCAATTGCCCAAATTGTACTAACCCTGAAGGAAGAAAACTTAGTGAGGAATCACTAAGCAAACTTGCTCACAGATTTTTTGTTTGGGGATCACTTCAGAAATGTGATTTTGGAGCCGCGCCAGTAATCCAGTTCAATGAACATCAGAAAACTTCCATTGATGTGTCGCAATGGATGAAAAATGACATTCAGTTGTTCGAAAAACTACTAGGAGTGGGGTTCTTTCACTATGGGCCAAGATTATGGATGATTGGAGAAATTGAGCCGCTGAAAGAACTTCAGGATCAAAAGAATCAGCATGAAATAATCGAACGAATATTTGAAGAGTACCCTACAAGAACTTTAGATATCTTTCATGAGTTGTATCGAATTAGAAAATCACCCAAATCCCCAGAATCTGAATGTGAGTACGACAGCCCTCCTCTAGAGTTTGCAGGTTCTGGCAGGCTGGATGATCATGAGTTCCCAGCACTATATACCTCAGAAGATTTAGATGTTTGCTTGCATGAGTGCCGAGTTACAGCTGAAGATGATATCTATTTGGCTACACTTCAGCCGGTCACGCAATTGAAAATGCTAGACCTTACTGTACTTATCAAGGAAGAGCATGTCACAGAGTTTGAAAGTTTAGATCTCGCTATTCATATGCTTTTCTTAGCCTCTTCACATGCCTACCCAATAACGAGGAAGATATCTCGGGTGGCAAAGGAAAGAGGGTATGACGGTATTATTTACCCATCATATTTTAGCTTGCTACGCCTTGGTATTATGCCCTTTCAGACGACTTACGGGCTGTCGCATAGAAGAATTCCTCAATATCAAGAGTATGAACAACATACTGCTATTCCAAATGCTGCATTATTTGGTCATCCGATTGCAGAGGAAAAGCTTAAAGTAAAATGTATAAATAGGCTTGTTTTGAGTCAGGTGTCTTATGATGTTCGATTTGGCCCTGTCAGAAATTGAGCAGGAAAAACCTAACAAAGCGCTGCTGCCGGACAACTTTTCCGCTGCGCTCCGAAGTTGCCGCAGAGCGCGGCGTTAGAAGTATTGAGATATGAGTGAAATCGAATTTTTGTGTTTTAATCAAGTGAATCCAGAAGACTTCATGGCAGTCGTCAATGAGGATTCTCTGAGAACACATTTAATCGATCATCCATATTTTGATGCCACCAGCCTCCAAGCGTGGATGGAAGATAAAATTAAAGTGGATGCGGTAAAGGGCCGTCGTATTCGGGCAGTTTATATAGGTGGGGTATTAGCCGGTTGGTGTGGAATTCAGCCAGATGATAATGGCTTTGAATTAGCTATTGTTATCTCACAAAAATTCTGGGGTTTTGGTATTCCAATTTTTAAAGTGCTTATGTGTTGGGCTAACGAGTTAGGGCATAAAGAAATACTATTTCATTTACTCGAAAGTAGGCCTGAGTACAAGGCACTAAGTAAAATGGCCACTAAGGTTCATAAAACAGAACAATTAGGTCGGCATTTTACAACTTACCATATTCCAGTAGGTAAATAATGAGCAAAAAACTTCTAACAAGTGCGTGCACGGGATGTCAAAAAGCTGCGCTTTTCGCCACCCGTGACGCAGGCGTTAGCTGAATAATCGAGGTAACAAATGACTCATCATGAAATACACAGATCGCATAGAGTAGGTTGGTTGCGAGCGGCAGTTTTGGGAGCCAATGATGGTATTGTATCTACAGCTAGTCTTATTATTGGGGTAGCAGCAGCGAGCTCCTCACAAGAAAGCATTCTTTTGGCTGGCATTGCTGGCTTAGTTGCCGGCGCTATGTCTATGGCGGCAGGTGAGTATGTATCCGTTAGCTCACAGTCAGATACAGAAAATGCTGACCTTACGCTAGAAAAAGAATCATTAGCCAATAATTTTGAGTTTGAAAAAGATGAACTTGCAAAAATATACCAAAATAGAGGGCTTGAACCTATTTTGGCAGAAAAAGTAGCTGAACAGTTAATGGCTCATGATGCGCTTGGGGCACATGCCAGAGATGAAATAGGTATATCAGAAACAGTTAGTGCACAGCCAGTTCAAGCAGCTTTTTATTCGGCTGGTACATTTACAGTAGGAGCAGCACTTCCATTATTAGTGGCTTGGGTTATTCCTGGAAACTTATTGATAACTGCTGTCTCTATTTTATCTCTATTATTCCTAGCTTTTCTTGGCGGGCTTGCCGCTCGTGCTGGTGGTGCATCAATTACTGTTGGTGCTTTTAGGGTAACTTTTTGGGGTGCTCTTGCTATGGGTTTAACTGCTGTAGTAGGTAGTGTCTTTGGCGTTGTTGCTTGACTAGCAATTTTCCAATGGCACTCTTTTCTCTAAATTCAGCTAATCGGGTAGCCGGAGGTCTCTAACCTCCAGCCCCCACACCACCCATCATGCGGGTCCGCAATGGGCGGTTCATCTCCCGTAATGAATATTGATCCAAATATCTTTCAATGACACTAAACCTTGTGATGCTAAATAGTCATTACCTAGCGCAATGTTAATTCCTTTTGTTTTTGAGCTTCTACAAGGGCCTTTACTGGTGATACCACAGGCTATGGCGAGTCGTTCGCTAACACCCAATTTCATTAAACTGCGTACTTTGGTGCGAGGTTTACGCCATTGCCGCCAGTAGCACATTCTTATCCTACGTCGGATCCAGTGATCTAAATCCACCGTTAGCTGATAAGCGTTGGCTATTAGGTAGTAGTTCCCCCAGCCGCGCAAATACTGTGTGAGTTTATGAATTTGTAGGGTCATTGAGATCCCCCAGTTGCGGTTAGTGAGTTCTCTTACATTTGCTTTGAATTTCTTTAGCGCCTGTTCGTGGATCTGCACTTGAGCGTAACGGAAGGTAAACCCGAGAAATTTCGAGCCTGATACGGGACCGACTCGACTTTTCGATTCATTCACTTTGAGTTTTAATCGCTGAGTGATGAACGCAGTAATTTCCCGCTGGATTATGAGTCCTTCGCTTTTCGTTTTTACTAAAATGATTATATCATCAGCGTAACGTGCAAACTTAAGGTGTTTGTAGGTTAGCTTCTTATCTAATTCATCGAGTAAGATGTTGGAAAGCAAAGGGGATAATGGCCCACCTTGAGGGACTCCTTTGGTTGACTCAAACCACAGACCCGTTTCGCGCTCTGCGATCCCCGCTCGGAGGTATTTACCAAGTAGGCGCATGAGTGCTTTGTCTTTGACTTTACGACCAACACGATTCATCAGCATGTCATGGTTTACTTCATCAAAGAACTTAGACAAGTCAATATCAACTGCTGTTTTATAACCTTGTTTAACACAAGATTGAACATGATTTACTGCTTGGCTGGCTCTTTTATGAGGGCGATAACCATAACTATGTGGTGAAAATAGAGGCTCAAAGTAAGGGCTAATCACTTGAGCAATAGCTTGTTGGATCACTCTGTCGATAACAGAAGGGATCCCAAGCATTCGCTCACCGCCATCGGGTTTGGGTATCATCACGCGTTTGACTGGCAAGGGTTGATAAGTGCCGCTAAGTAATTGTTGTTTAATACCCAGCCAATGTAACTTAGCGAAGTCATTAAATTCCTCAATACTCATATTATCAATACCCGCAGCCCCTTTATTGCGCTTAACATGTTGCCATGCTGCACCAATATTGTGGTTGCTCAGTACCCTTGCCATCAGGTCACGATCTGTTTTGTTGTATTCATTCGAGGTATTATTCACAGTCGAACGCTGTTCATCACTATCACAACACGGTGATCTATGTGAATTCAAGTTCATTTGTAGTATCTCCTCTGGTTAAGATGTTCAGGCCTTCACCGTGTCCCCTCCATTACGATGGGCGTTTGGCTACTATGCCGTCTGCTGACTTCTGATAAATCACTCTAGCGATTACTCGATAAAGCGCGTCGAAACTAACGCTTGTTTACTGCTATTTCGCTCGCTGTAGGTCGCAGCAACCAAAGCGCCAAGGGTTGAACAACCAGTCCCTAACTGGTAATCTCCAAGCGTTAGCGCGGATGCGTGTTTATCAGATCTCCCCGAATAAGGTGCATCGACTTTCTCTGCACAACTGCATCATTTACGGTGGCCGTTAGATCACATGACTTCGCTATCTTGTGCTAGCTCGTCTCCAGCCTACGCCTCATATGATGTTTTTGTTCATCAGCTCACAGATTTGCTAGCGGCTTCCTCTAGACTATCTCTCGCGATTTAGCCCTTGCCATTCGCTAGTAGTTATCGTTTAATAACAGTGTGTTATTTAAACGGTGATCTTCCTACAGAGGACTTTCACCTCATAAGTCAATGCCCATGTCGGGCGTACACAAACGGCTCAACCGGACAAATATTCGCTGTCACCTTTTTTGCAAAGAAACGCAAAAAAGCCGCCATCAAACATTTGCGCGGTTAGCCGGGCGTTAGGTAACTCATTAGGTATAAAGTCTCATGGATAGAGTGGTGGTGTGGTTTCTGTGCTTCTGTTTATTTATAGGTGGTGGAACACATGTTTTTGATAATGTTGTATATGGTTTTTTACCCTATAAGTTTGCACCTCAATGGATTAATATTTATTGGACAGCATTGGCGGTCATAGATCTTGTAGCTGTTTTCTTGTTAGCTAAATATCGTAGAGTAGGTATAGCGTTAACATTGTTAATAATGCTTAGCGATGTTGCAATAAACTCTTTTGCTTTTTATGCGCTCAATATAATTTCTGATAGCCTTCCTTTACAGCTGCAAACGTTTTTTTTAGGTTTTTGTATTGGTTCATCTATTTGGTTATGGCAATCGAATAGTAAGGTGGTAAATGTTACCTAACAAGTTACTTAAAAGGACGCAAAATGCTTGGCTTGCGCTCCTTCGTCGCTAAGTTTAGCCAAGCATTTATGCGCCCATTAGTAAGGCGTTGAGGTTGTAGAATTACTCTTTTTAGGAACTGGTTCTACACATTTCACTTGATTATTTTTTAACCTTGAACCCACAGGGTTACTGTGATCTAATAGATATTATTCACCCACGGTAAATTGTTATGGCCAACTATAAGCCTGACTTATCCTGCCAAAATAAATTCATTCCAATCAATTTTGCTGAGCAAATATTGCCAGGTACATTTGAGTATGCGCTTTGTTATATTGTCGAAAATAAACTCGATTTGTCGGGCTTTGACGCGTGGTATAACAATGATAAAACGGGCGCGGCGGCGTATCCACCTTCAGTGATGCTAAAGATTATTTTGCTCGGCTATGCACATGGTTTGATCAGCAGCCGCCGTATTGCTAAGGCGTGTGAGACGAATATTTTGTTCATGAGTGTGTCGGGTGATATTCAACCTCATTACACATCGGTAGCGGGATTCGTGGCCAAAATGCACGAACAGATTGAACCGCTGTTTACGCAAGTACTGATGATATGCGACGAAGAAGGCTTGATAGGTCGCAACATGTTTGCCATTGATGGATGCAAATTGAAATCGAATGCGAGTAAAGAATGGAGCGGCACATTCGATGAGCTAGGGCGTAAAAAAGCAAAACTAGAACGCGCGAGTAAACGTATTATCGAACGTCACCAATCACAAGATAGCCTGAGCGAAGAGTTGATAACACAGGATTTAAAGCAAAAAGAAAAGCTGGATAAAAGTGCAGATAAAATCACGGAGTTCTTAGCGACCCACGAGGAAAAAACGGGCAGCAAAGGCAAGCCCATTAAAAGTAATATTACCGACCCCGATAGAAGAAGCTAAAACAGACACCCATCTTTAATTTTGTACTTGCAATGGTTTCAAACTATGCTTTAGGCAGTATGAATAAATAGGCAGGGTGTTCTATGGCAATTGCAAGAAAGCGTCAGGTTAGTTTGGCTGATACGCGATATTATCACTGTATTTCACGCTGTGTACGCCGAGCCTTTTTATGCGGAGAAGACCATTTTACAGGTCAGTCTTATGAGCACCGCAGAAGCTGGGTTGAAGATAGGTTACTTGCACTAGCGAAGGTATTTTGCATAGATGTGTGTGCTTATGCTGTGATGAGTAATCACACTCATTTAGTACTGTATGTAGATGATAAAAAGGCTAATAGGCTAAATGACCAAGCCATTATTATTCGTTGGCATAAAGTGTGTAAAGGCACGTTATTAACGCAAAAATACCTGCAAGGTGAAAAACTCACTAAAGCAGAGCTTATCTTTTTCAATCAAACAGTAAAACAATACCGAGAGCGGCTATCTAGCATCAGTTGGTTTATGCGCTTGTTAAATGAAGATATTGCGCGCAAAGCGAATAAAGAAGACAACTGCACTGGTCGATTCTGGGAAGGGCGCTTTAAATCACAGGCCTTGCTAGATGAAGCCGCACTAGCTGCTTGCATGGCGTATGTAGATTTAAATCCAATTAGGGCAAAGATAGCCAGCACCCCCGAAGAATCAAATCATACCAGCGTGAAAAAGCGATTAGAAAGTGCAGCAACAGGCAAGCAGCCTAAAAGTTTATTACGTTTTGCAGGCTTACCACGCCAAATCATGCCAAAAGGCCTACCTTTTGAACTTAAATCCTACCTTGAACTCGTTGAATTAACAGGCCGTGTCATAAGAGAAGACAAGCAGGGACACATTGACAATATATACCTTCCTTTACTAGAGCGAGTCAATATTAGCCCTGAGAACTGGCTGAAATTGACGACACAATTTACGCGTGTGTTCCATGGTGCAGTCGGTAGACCTTCTTCACATGAAAGCTATTGTGAAAATCTAGGAAGAAAGCGGCGAGCAAACATGAGTAACTGCGAAAAATTACTCGCATAAAGCTTAATCAATCAAATACGTAAACTTACTGTATAGAGCAGGTATTTCCATGTCTGTCATTTAAGTTTTACAACGATATTTACTTATTTAAAGCTGAAGCCAGCCTTTTAAAGTTGCAAGAAACTAAATGCAGAGATTAATAGTGAATTTTGTGACACAGTTTCAATAGGTAGTTAAGATGGGTGTCATCATATGATATCGATATTGTTGCAAATATAGATTTAGGTTTAGCAACGGTCAACAAGTGCACATAACAGGCGCTTTGAGCGCGGAACTGCTAACAGTTGACTCAGTTTCGCTTCGTTACACATTTTAGCCAACAATTATCAGCCCATTATCCGGGCTTTAGGTTTTCATCAAAATATGGAGTTTTATTTTAATTATGGAAGAATCAGTTCAAGTCGAAAATAATGAAGATAGTATAAAGAAATCTCGAAGTGTAGAAAAAAATAAAATCCAAAATGAAACTATTACAACAGAGCTACATTTTGAGTTGTTAAAACAGTATGCATGGCTATCATCAGCAATAATAGGTGCTGTTGTTATACTTATTCAATTAAAAGTACTTACCTTTGGCTCAAAGGTTTATATTCCTTTAGGTTGTTTTTGTTTTTCAATTCTTAACTCTTTAATTGCTCAAGACTATATAGTTGAGTCATTAACAAAAGGTAAAACTATTTATGATATCTCTAAAAAAGTATATATATTACGCAACTTCTCTATATTTGGTTTAGGGCTTGGCGTAGGGTTACTTGCTAATAGCTTTATTTAGACAACAAACACATTAAGCAGGACAAAACAGTTGGCTTTTGTTCTTGCGTCGCTAATTTCGCCAACAATTTTATTGCCTCTTTTGGGGCGTTAAATACCTAAATGGAGTTTAGATGAATATTCAAGTTTTTAGACCAAAACAATTTGTGGATATGGCGAGAGACTATAAGTTGTTTGCGGATGACGTAGAAGTTGCCACTATAAAAAGAGGGGTTACGCAAACAGTAAACATCCCTGATTCAACTAAAAATATTCAAGCGAAAATAGATTGGTGTTCAAGCCAAACCTTTCCTGTAGCCTCTATTACTGACAAAGGAATTATTATTAAAAATTCTTTCGGTAGTAATATATTCAAATTGCTTTTTTTAACTATTTATTATGTCAGTTTCGGTAAAAGCAAATACTTATCGGTAACAAACGGTATTTAGTAAGAATATTCAAACGAAAAAAAGCCGTTGGCTGTTTTCACACTGTTTAATATTTTAGCCAACTATTTCAAGTCTGTTTATATTGGCGTTTTACGAACTAAGGAAAGTTATGATTAAATCAATACTGATAATATTTACATTGTTTTTAGCTAGTCTTGCTACCGCTGAAGAGTTTACTGATGTGTCTGAGATCACAGAGCGCTTGGAAGATGACATACCAAAGATTTTAGATAAACACAAAGCTCCTGGTGTTGCACTTGCATTTGTCAATGGAAATAGAGTTCTAGAGTTTCGATCCTATGGTTTTGCCGACGTAGCAGCCAAAACTGAGATTACCCAAAGCACAATGTTTAACGTAGGGTCTATTTCTAAGCTGGTTACTGTTTGGGGAGTAATGCAACTTGTAGCTCAAGGCAAAGTCGATTTAGATGCGCCAATAAACCAATACCTCAAACGTTGGCAGATCCCTAAGTCTGAGTTTAACGCAAAAAAAGTAACATTGAGAAATATCTTATCTCACACTTCAGGCTTGTCACTTGGCCCATATACAGGCTGGGAGTCTCCAGAAAAGTTAACATCTATAGTTGACTCACTAAATGGCAATAACAATGGCGCCGGATCTGTTGAACTTATTCATGTGCCCGATACAAAATGGTCTTATTCTGGTGGTGGGTATTCAGTGGTGCAACTTTTAATTGAAGATGTGTCAGGCATGGCATTTGAAGACTATATGCAGCAATACGTGTTTAAGCCTCTAAATATGAAGGATTCTACTTTTAACATTACTAAAAAAGTTATCAAAAAGTCGGCAACACCTTACGATAATTCCGGCAAAGTCACGGGCATGGTTTATTTTAATGAGAAAGCAGCTGCTGGTTTACAGACAACGCCAATAGACTTAGCACGCTTTAATATGGCTGTGTTGCGCAACAACGATGGTGATTATAATGGTTTAGGGTTGCTACCAGAAAAATTAATTGATCTGATGATAAAGCCCGCGCCAAACACTAATGGGCGCTGGAGTATGAGCTATGTTGTTGACGCAAAGAATAGCAGTCTTGGCTTTGCTGGATTTAATCGTGGTTGGGTCTCGCTATCACGCTCTATCACTGACCTTAACTTTGGTTATGTGATTTTAAGTAATAGTAGTATTGGCGCAGTGAATAATGACATTGATAGTCTTATCCTTTCTATTGTTAAACAAAGCCATAACTAAAATGGATACAACAAAGTATTGCAGCGGGTAAAGCGCTCAATTCGACGATAAGTTTGTAGTGGCATAGTTAATTTTGCCACCCATTCAAAAACTAGCATTCGTTTTTTACATACAGGGTTGTGAAAAAACATACAGAGCTTTTTACTAAGACCTTTTATTAAAAACACCGTCTAATGTTAAGCTAACTAAAATTTAGCAACCTAATATGGCTATGTCTTTTTATCTTCCATTACTTACCCCGCATTTTCAACGTATAGCTATTGGCGAAACCCTAACCTCGCTTTGGAGTGGCTGTGGTCAAATTGTGAAGTGTCAACTTGATGAGCAAGCCTGTGTGATTAAAGCGATTAAAGTACCCGATCATATTAATCACCCTAAAATTAAACAAAGCAGCTTTGCGCTTAATAGAAAGCGTGACTCTTACCACGTTGAATATACTTTTTATCAGCAATTTAGCCATAAACTGCCCAAGCAAGCGGCAGCTATTGAATGCATTAAAGCAATCAACAAAGGCGATGAATTTGCCTTGGTGTTTAAAGACTTTTCAAAGCTGGGATACACCCAAGCAACCACTGAGAATATAAAGGCGATATTAAAGTGGTTGGCACAGTTTCATGCCTTTCATTTAAATGCCTTTCATTTAAATACAAAGTTTGATGGTTTATGGCAGCAAGGAAGTTATTGGCATTTAGATACACGCCCTGATGAATTTAATAACTTGCCTGAAAAGTCCGATATTAAACAGGCAGCTACTCAATTAAATAACGCGTTAAAACAATGTGACTACCAAACGTTAATTCATGGTGATGCCAAGCTTGCTAATTTTGCCGCTAATAGCCAAGGGCATATACTCGGTTATGACTTTCAATATGTGGGTGCGGGTGTTGGGGTGGTAGATGTTATGTATTTTATGACCAGTTGTATGGATGATTCTGAGCTTCACAAACACGCACAAACTTACCTCGATTATTATTTTAGCCAATTGAAGCATGCTCTGAGTGACTATCAACCGTATATTAATGCTGATGATGTTGTTACACAATGGGCTCATTTATGGCCAGTAGCATGGGCAGACTTTTATCGGTTTTTACTTGGGTGGAGCCCCGAGCACAAAAAAATTAACGGCTACATGCATGCTCAGGTAAATAATTGGTTAGCCAGTAACAACCCATAAACACAAAAAGTTGAACAGTTATGGCTAAATTAAATATTTTGGCACGAACTATGAAATCAGGGCTAAAATTAACAGTCAAACGGCCTATTTTAATATAAAATACGTCAAATTTTTTATCACTAGGTTTATTACTATGGCTATTCACGTTATTTCTCACCCCCTTGTTCAACATAAGTTAGGTTTAATGCGCGCGCATGGAATTAGCACGAAAAGTTTTCGCGAGTTGTGTTCAGAAGTTGGCACATTATTAACTTACGAAGCCACTAAAAACCTAGAATTAGAAGATAACGAAATTACAGGTTGGGACGGTAATAAACTTAAAGTTGAGCATATTAAAGGTAAAAAAATTACCGTTGTGCCAATTTTACGCGCAGGCCTTGGGATGATGGACGGCGTAATGCAATTACTCCCAGCGGCTAAAGTGAGTGTAGTGGGTTTAGAGCGTAATGAAGAAACACTTGAGCCAGTACCTTATTTTGAAAAGCTAGTAGGTAATATTGATGAGCGTTTGAGCTTAGTGATTGACCCTATGCTGGCTACTGGTGGCTCCATGATCGCCACTATCGATATGCTTAAAAAAGCAGGCTGTAAAGAAATTAAAGTAATCGTACTGGTTGCTGCGCCTGAGGGCGTTGAAAAAACATTAGCCGCTCACCCAGATGTAGAGATTTTTACTGCCTCAGTTGATAGCCACCTTAATGAAAAAGGCTATATTATCCCAGGATTAGGGGATGCAGGTGATAAAATTTTCGGTACGGTTTACTAGGGTTTAGCAGTGCAAAATAATTCTACGTTTTCAATAAAAACCATTTTAACGGGTGCCCAAATGCTATTTGTAGCGTTTGGTGCGCTGGTATTAGTGCCTATTTTAACGGGTCTCGATCCGAGTGTTGCGTTGTTTACCGCAGGTTTAGGTACTTTGTTGTTTCAATTTGTCACTAAAGGCCAAGTGCCTATCTTTTTAGCCTCGTCATTTGCGTTTATTGCACCTATTATTGCCTCAGTGCAAATGTGGGGCATACCCGCCACTATGGGCGGCTTAATGGCAGCGGGCTTTACTTATATGCTGTTGAGTTTATTGGTGAAGTTTAAAGGCACAAAAACCTTACATAAAATTTTGCCGCCAATTGTGGTCGGCCCAGTCATTATGGTGATTGGCCTAGCACTCGCGCCAGCTGCGGTTAATATGGCCATGGGTAAAAGTGGCGATGGTGGTACACAAATTATTGCCTACGATAGTGCCATTATTATTTCTATGTTCTCATTACTAGTAACTTTAGTGTTTGCCGTGTGGGGCAAAGGGGTATTTAAACTGATCCCTATTTTAGCCGGTGTTGTTGCCGGTTACACGCTTTCGTTATTTATGGGTGTAGTGCAATTTGAAGCCGTAAGTAATGCACAGTGGTTGGCAGTGCCTAACTTTGTACTGCCAGAGTTTAAATGGCAAGCCATTTTGTTTATGGTGCCGGTGGCAATTGCGCCTGCTATTGAACACATTGGCGACATGATGGCAATTAGCCAAGTTACAAAAAAAGACTATTTGAAAAAGCCAGGGCTACATCGCACTTTATTTGGTGATGGGTTAGCCACGTCTGCTGCGTCATTATTTGGCGGCCCACCTAACACCACTTACTCAGAGGTAACTGGTGCGGTAATGCTAACTAAAAACTTTAACCCTAAAGTGATGATGTGGACTGCCATTATTGCAATTTGTTTAGCGTTTGTGGCTAAAATGGGCGCGGGCTTGCAAACCATTCCGGTCCCTGTAATGGGCGGCATAATGATTTTATTATTTGGCTCTATTGCCGTTATTGGCTTAAATACCTTAGTTAAATCGGGCGATGACTTAAGCGAACCACGCAATTTAAGTATTGTGGCGCTTATTTTAATTTGCGGTATTGGTGGTATGTACATAGGTAGTAGTGAGTTCAGCCTAGAAGGTGTGAGCTTGTGTGCTATTTTAGGCATAGTATTAAACTTAGTATTACCCAAAGCACAGAGCAACCAGAGTTAAATTTGCACTGTGGCTAAAAATATTGCACCAAAAAAGCGCATTTTAAATGCGCTTTTTTTTTAACCTACTAAAAAGTAACAATAAATAATATTGGTCTAGTAACTGCATTTCCTTAGTCATACCCTATAGTTGACTCAGGGATTGTTATATGGAGACCAAGAGTGTGGATATAAATGCTTTTTTAGTAAAACACCAACTGCCGTTGAAATATCAGTATATTAGCGAGCAGTATTTTTCTGCTATTGCGCAGGACATTCTAACCAGTAAAAAAACAGCCCCTTTATTTGTCGCGATTAATGGCTGCCAAGGCTCAGGGAAAACCACGCTTGGTGATTATTTAGTGACTTGGTTTGAGCAAAACACCCACCTAAATTGTGTCGCACTCTCTATTGATGACTTTTATTTATCAACCCAAAAACGTCAGCAGCTAGCACAAGATGTGCATTGTTTATTTGCCACCCGTGGAGTTCCAGGCACACATGATGTTGCCCTTATGGATAAAACCATTAGTCGCTTGTTAAATAAAGAGGTTAATGTACCGCTGCCACGTTTTGACAAGCAACAAGATGAACCCGTAGCAAAAAATAAATGGTTAACCAATAGCCAGCCAGTCGATATTGTTATTTTAGAAGGGTGGTGTGTAGCCAGTGAGCCACAGCAGCCTTTTACCTTAATTGAGCCCATTAATGAGCTAGAAAAATCATACGATCAGCAAGGACTATGGCGCCGCTGTATTAATAGCTGTTTAGCTAATGAGTATAAAACCGTATTTAATAAAATTGACTACACAATTATGCTTAAAGCGCCGAGTTTTGATGATGTGTTTGCGTGGCGACAAGAGCAAGAGCACAAGCTAATCGCAAAACAAGGCCAAGGCGCAGGTACCATGACCGACGAGCAGCTGCTTTGGTTTATTTCTCACTTTGAGCGTATTACCCGAGAAAATTTAAATACCCTCAGTGCCAAAGCAAATGCGTTAATAGAGCTTGATAGTCACCGTGATGTAGTCGCAATGCAGCTAACTAGCGACAATATTGGTCAGCCCATTATTTTTACCGATTTAGATGGTACGTTATTAAATCATAGAGACTACAGCACCGAAGCGGTCGACACTTTATTACAAGAGTTGCAATACAGCGGTGTGCCGGTGGTATTTAACACTAGTAAAACGTTTAGTGAAGTGGTGGCACTGCAACAAGCGCTCAATATTAAACAGCCTTTTATTGTTGAAAATGGCTCGGCTGTTTATATTCCTAAAAATTATTTTAATCTCAGACCCATTGGCTGCAGCGAATACCAAGGTTATTGGTGTTATTCATTTGCGGCACCCATTAGCAATTTATGGGCTGATTTAACACATTTAAAAAAAGACTACAGCGACCAATATAGTTTATTCAGTGAGTTATCGTGTGAGCAGGTAATGCACATCACAGGGTTAAACGCGATACAGGCGGCGCAAGCACAGAATCGTCAATATTCAGATCCGCTCTGCTGGCATGGCGAAGAGCACAAACTCAACGAATTTATAAACGCAATAACAGTGTACGGCTACGACGTTAAAGTAGGCGGGCGCTTTATCCACATTGGTAAAAATACCGATAAAAGCATGGCGCAGCAATGGCTGGTGAAACAGTTTACTGCGCAGTTTACTAAGCCGCTAAGCATTATTGCGCTTGGGGATAGTGATAACGATAAGCAAATGCTCGAAGAGGCAGATATTGCCATTATTATTGCCAATCCAGAGAGTAAAAAGCCGGTTAAATTAACCCATAACAAAGCGCGCTATTCTCAGTTGCCAGCGCCGTTAGGCTGGGTAGAAGAAATCACTGCATTACCTTGTATTAACAGCATTTTACCCAATTTTGAGGAGTATAGTTTACATGGCTGATTTTTATCAAAATGGCATCATTACAACGTTACATAATATTGCCAACAGACCCGTAGACGATTTAGAAAAAGAGTTGCTGAGTTTTAGTAAGCAGCGACCCATGGGGCTTATTTTGCCCTCATTATTTAGTGAGTTAGAAGGCCCCGCGCTACAAAATATTGTTAAAGAGCTGCAAAAAGTACCTTATTTATCACAAATTACCATAGGCTTAGACAGAGCCGACGAAAGCCAATATCGTTATGCACTGAACTTTTTTAAAGCGCTTGATCAAAACCACAAAGTACTTTGGAACGACGGGCCACGCTTACAAGCGCTCGACAAAGAGCTTCAAGCCTTAGGTGTGGCGCCACGCGAGCTCGGTAAAGGGCGTAATGTGTGGTATTGCATGGGGTATAAATTAGCCACCGCTGAGGTTGAATCAATCGCCTTGCATGACTGTGATATTTTAACTTATGACCGAGGCTTATTAGCGCGGTTAATATACCCTGTTGCACACCCTCGATTTAACTATGAGTTTTGTAAAGGCTTTTACCCGCGCACCGCCAATGGAAAAATTAATGGCCGTGTCTCTCGGCTATTGGTTACTCCGTTATTGCGCTCGTTTAAAACCATTTTAGGCAGCCGTGATTACCTTGAGTACATGGACTCGTTTCGCTACCCATTAGCGGGTGAGTTTTCGTTTAGGCGCGATGTATTAAACGATATTCGTATTCCTAGCGACTGGGGATTAGAAATTGGCGTATTAAGCGAAATGTACCGTAACTATTCTCATAACCGATTATGCCAAGTCGATATTGCGGATAACTACGATCATAAACATCAGGCGTTATCGCTCGACGACCAAACCGCTGGCCTTTCTAAAATGTCGATTGATATCACCAAAGCACTATTTAGAAAGTTAGCAACGCAAGGGGTTACCTTTACCAGCGAAACTATTCGCTCATTAAAAGCCACATATTACCGTATTGGTTTAGATTTTATTGAAACCTATCATAATGATGCACTAATGAACGGTTTAACCCTTGATATTCACCAAGAAGAAAAAGCCGTTGAAATGTTTGCGCAAAATATCATGAATGCCGGTCAGCACTTTTTAGAAAACCCAATGGAAGCACCCTTTGTGCCGAGTTGGAATCGTGTGGCCTCGGCAATGCCAGACGTACTTGAGCGTTTAAAAGAAGCCGTTGAGCTAGATAACGAGCAATACAGTTAACATCATTAAACGAGGCGCCTGTGAGTATAGTTAAAGAACAGTTTTTTCAACGAGTTGAACAACATTTACATGCTATTTATCAAGATGTTGAATTACCGATAGCAATAAGCGAATTGACTGAAGAATTGATCACCTTAATTCTAGGTGATAACCCACTTCGCGATCCCACGCCACACACTAACCGCTGGGATGAACAAGATGTTGTGCTAATAGCCTATGGCGATTCGATAATAAACCATGAAGACAGTGATTTAGCCGTAGGCACCCCTTTAGAGGCGCCTTTAAAAACCTTGCATCGCTTTATAAAAGAGCAGTGCGATCATCAGCTTAATGCACTGCATATTTTACCCTTTTATCCGTATAGCTCAGATGAAGGATTTGCGGTAATGAACTATGCACACGTTAATGAAGCGCTGGGTGACTGGCAAGACATTAACGCGATTGCAAATGATGTAAAACTGATGGCGGATTTAGTCATTAATCATTGCTCTAGTCGAAGTATTTGGTTTGAAAACTTTTTAACTGATACACACCCCGGAAAAGATTACTTTAAAACAGCCAGTTTAACTGACGATTTAAGCCAAGTAGTTCGTCCTCGTACATCGCCACTATTAAATACGGTAACAACAACCAGTGGTGAAAAACATGTATGGTGCACATTTAGTCATGATCAAGTGGATTTTGATTTTGAAAATCCCGAGGTGTTAAAAGAGTTTGTCGGCATTATTCGTCATTATTTAGACAACGGTATTCGCTTATTTCGCCTTGATGCTGTGGCCTTTTTATGGAAACAACTTAATACCAGTTGTATAAATTTACCGCAAACCCACGAAGTAGTACGTTTATTACGAACGCTGATTGAGCATGCCGAGCCAAGTGTGGTGATCATCACCGAGACTAATATTCCCAATCAGGAGAACTTGTCTTACTTTGGTAATGCCAACGAAGCCCATGCAATTTACAACTTTGCCTTGCCGCCGTTGTTGTTGCATACCTTACTTAGTGGCGATAGTACGGCGCTTAAGCATTGGATGATGAGTATGCCGCCTGCACAAAACGGCACTGCGTATTTTAATTTTATTGCTTCTCACGATGGCATTGGTTTAAGGCCAATTGAAGGCTTGCTGCAACCCAGTGAGGTTGCTTCATTAGTCAGTACCACCATGCAGTTTGGTGGGCGCGTTTCAATGCGTACTAGTCACGATGGCACACATACCCCGTATGAGCTAAATATTGCCTTGTTTGATGCCTTACAAGGGACGCATAATGGCGCGGATAAATTTGGCCTTGAGCGCTTTTTATGTGCTCACGCCATTATGTTTGCAATGGAGGGGATCCCAGGGCTGTATATACATAGTTTACTTGGCACCACTAATGACTATGATCGCTTTGATAATTCGCAGCACAATCGCGCCATTAACCGTCATCGCTGGCAAGAGTCAAAATTATTAGCGGCAATTGCAGAAAAATATAGTCATCATCATCAAGTATTCAACGGAGTAAAACAGTTATTAGCAGTGCGTAAAAGGCAAGCGGCATTTCATCCTAATGCAACACAGTTCACTTTGCATTTAGGAGAGGGGTTATTTGGTTTTTGGCGACAAAGCATTGACCGCCAGCAAAGTATTTTTTGTATTTATAATATCAGCAGTCAGCCACAAAGCTTAACCTTGGCCGATTTGAACTTAATAAATACACAGCAATGGCATGAGCTGCTCTCTAAAACAGTGCTGGATGAAGAGCTTAAAACTATGCAATTAGCACCGTATCAAACACTCTGGTTATCTAATAGGGCATAATTAACGACGTTTAAAGTAATCAATGTAACTGTAAAGGGGCTTTACAGTTACATTACTCAAGCGCGAGTAGTAAGTTTTCTATAGTAAATTCAACTTTGTCTGGGCGGGTTTTACTAAACTGCGAAAAGTCTATTTCGGCTAGGTTATTCGCATTAATTGCATTATATAAAGGCTTATTTGTATCGTTGAGTGGCTGAAAAATATCATTAGTGCTGTGAAAAAGTGGCCAATGCTTTAAATCAGTATGGTTATCAAATAAGTTTATAATTGCATGAGCCCCTAATAAAACATGACCCCCTATCGATATATCAAGCGTGTATGCGTTATTAGGCGCAGAATCCCAGTTAATCCCACCCACAATAACCTGCGATTGTTTGTTTAGTTGCGTTAATGCTCTTTTAGCACCAAACGCAATGGCATCATTAGCGCACCAAATAATGTTAATTTCAGGCGCAAGTTGCATATAGGCCATGGTTTTTATATAGCCTTCTTGCTCAGACCAATTTGCAACCTCTTTAGCGGTTAAGGTTACTTTGGATGTTTGCACTAAAAAATCCATTAACCCTTGGGTACGTAAAGTGGAAGCAGGGGTTGTGTAGTCTCCTAGTAAAGCTAATGTATGAGCTGGCGTTTTTGTTTTATTGGTAAACTTTTTATAAAGCTGCTGCATCAATGATTTACCTGCAACACGATTATTTGGGGTAATACTGCCGACCACATTGACGCCATTTTTTTGCAATTGCTCGAGAGACGCAGGGGAAGGACGATTTAATAAAAAATAAATGGGAACCTTGTTACTGTCTATTTTAGATAGGTATTGGCTGGTGACATTTTTTTCGTTTACCAATAACAGGTAATCAGGCTTATCGTTAATGGCCTGCTGGATCAGCTCTTTCATTAAAATATGATTTCGATTGGCGTATTTTATAGTTAATGTCACATCTAAATCTGTGGCAGCATTTTGCATAATTTTAGAAACATGAAACCAAAAATCACCGGTTTTATTGCTATTAGCTTCAGTTGAATTTGAAAAGCCAGGATTGATGAATATGATCTCTAAGGCATTAATACTGTAACTACTGAATAGCAGGCAGGTATAAGTTATCAGGCGGTATAATTTAAACAAAGGCATATGTTTCTCTATAGATTTTATAAAGCTCGATTTTTACCTTGCTAACTAGCTCCGTGGTGACATCTAAGCGTTATGCTATATAATACCCCAGTAAGTTTAGCATGTATGCAGCAATTAATTTTTTTAGGATTTATGAATGAAAGCAGTTTTATTGTTAATAGTATTACTCTTTAGTCAAACAGTTGCCGCTAATGACGTAAGTGATTTAGAAAAGACCATGAAAAATATTGGGCTGGCTTATAAACAAAGTGTTGAAGCAACCCAACTTGAAGAATTTAATGGTGCTATCGATCAATTTATTGGATTGATAGAGCAAGGTAAGCAAGCCAAATTTTATAAAGAAGCTGAGAAGTCGGTGCAAGGGCTCGATAAAGTACTGGTTCAAGCCCAGTTGGCAAAAAAAGTAGCGAATGAGCAGGGACTCGAAGCTGCAAAAAAACCACTTAAAGCCATCGATAATTTACGCAAAAAATATCATAAATTACATGAGCCTCCAGGCTTTTTTGAATTACTGTTTGGAAAATAAGGATTAGCAATGGAAATTTCAGTTTCAATGTTAGATGGTCAAAAGTTGAGTGCTAAGTTTGGTGAGCATGAAGTGATAAGCGATCAAAGCATCAATGCCGGTGGTGGGGCAGAGCACCCAGAACCATTTGACTATTTTTTGGTTAGCATGGTTTTGTGCGCTGGTTTTTATGCGCGTAAATTTTGTCAGCAAAGAGAGATCTCAACCGACGGCATGACGCTGACACAAAATAACGAGAATGTGGATGAAAACGGTAAAAAACGTTTTTCTATTGAAATTGGGTTGCCTGAAGGTTTCCCCGATAAATATAAAAAAGCACTTATTGCTGCTGTAAATACATGCACCGTGAAAAAGGTTATTCAGGCAGTGCCTGAGTTTTCTGTTGAAGTAAAGTAAATGCCCTTTAATAATAATGCCGAGTAATAAACTCGGCATTATTATTTTATCCCACTATTTTTTCTTCATACCCTGTACGGCCTTAAATCTTGGGTTATCTTTACATATCACGAACACGCGCCCTTTACGTTTTACAATTTGACAACCAGGTCGTTGCTTTGCGCTTTTTAATGAACTTAATACTTTCATTTGCTTTCCTTTTTAGCCGAAGATAAGTTTTTAAAACGACGATTAAATTGCGCAACGCGGCCATCAGTAGCGAGCGTTTTTTGTTTGCCTGTATAAAATGGGTGTGAGTCAGATGAAACATCAATAGGCACATAGGGATATGTATTACCGTCTATTTCGATAGTGCGGTCGGTTTTGATGGTTGAACCTATAATGAAATATGAATCGGCTGCAGTATCATGAAAAGCAACCACATGGTAATCAGGGTGAATATTTGGTTTCATTAAACGCCTTTAATGTTATGTGATAGTATATCATTTAATTTAGCGCATTTAATTTCCCTTTGCAAATCATTTTAAATAGCTTGAACTTTGGTTAAATAGTCTTTAATGCACCGTAATTGCTGCGTATTTGCACAATCTAGTCAAAAAATAAGCACTTAGATCAAAAGTACTGGCTATTAGTATTTAGGCTGCTATAACTAGTTTCAGCAAAAAAAATAATAAAAATTTAAACACGTAGAATAGAGGTAGTTTATGAGTGACGCTCAAACAAAACAGGACCAAATCGACCAAGGAGTTATGGACACTCTAAGGGAGCGCGATCATAGTGTATTGGCAAAACAAGTTGACTCACTCGCATGTTCTCATAACGATATCATTGAATTGCTTGCTCATTATTTAGCATTAAGCGAACAAGAAGATGATGAGTTATTTGATGACTGGTTTGACTCTCTTTCAAAAGAACAACACACCGTGCTAAAAGTATTTGAAGTATATCGCGGACAGTATGAGCACCAAAACTAACTGTTTGTATTAGGCATATTAATTAGTCATTATGCTAACACTGGCTATACGATTGTAATTTAATGTTAAAAAGGCATTGTTTTTATAGATAAGCGAAATAATTAATTACACTTATTCAATAAAATAGTATGTACTTTGCCCCTTGATTATTTTTCAACTAACTAATTGATGTTTAAAGCTTTATAATAAGTTAAACTACATTTAGTGTTAAAATAGTAGTTTCGGCTCGTAGTTGAACTACCATTAATAAGTTGAAATAAGAAAGGGATAATTCAGCATGCAACATTTAAATGAAATACTCAGCAGAAACAACGTCAAAATAATTGGCAAGGGTGATAAAACCTTGGTGTTGGCTCACGGATTTGGTTGCGACCAAAACATGTGGCGATTTATTATTCCTGCCCTTGAACAACATTTTACTTTAGTGCTGTTTGATTATGTAGGCTCAGGTAACTCTGATGTGTCTAAATATAATAAACAGCGCTACTCAACCCTTGATGGGTATGCCAAAGACGTACTAGAAATATGTGCCGCACTTGAACTTACCGATATTACATTTATAGGCCACTCGGTTAGTGGCACCATTGGCGCACTTGCTGCCATTGAGCAACCAGAGCTATTTTCTAAGCTGGTTATGGTGTGCCCCTCACCGTGCTTTTTAAATTTACCCCCTGATTATTTTGGTGGATTTGAAAAACAAGACCTTCACGAATTACTAAACCTAATGGATAAAAATTACATTGGTTGGGCTAATTATTTAGCGCCTCTAGTAATGGGCAACTCTCATCCAGATGAATTTATAGCGGAACTATCGGGAAGTTTTTGCTCAACCGATCCCCTTATTGCAAAAACCTTTGCAGAAGCCACGTTTTTATCCGACTACCGTTTTATACTTGAACATATAAAACAGCCTACTTTAATTTTACAAAGTGAAAATGATGCTTTAGCCGCGCCTTCTGTTGGGGAGTTTGTAGCGAATGAAATTTCAAATGCAACACTTAAGGTTATTAGTGCGCATGGCCACTGTATTCATATGACGCACCCAGAAACAGTCAGCCGTTTAATTTTTGATTTTGTGAGTTAGCCACATGTCACTTGATAAAGTAGATGAAAAGCTTGCTGATTATTCCGCAGATCACTTTTTAAATGGTGCATTAGTGACAAATGCAGATAACATTATTGTTTATGCAAATACTTATTTTCAAAAGGAATTACAGTGGAATTGTAATGAGCTTATTGGCAAGTCGGTTGATAAAATTATAACTAAATCATCAAAAATATTTTTACAAAGTTATGTGCTTCCTACCTTACTGCATGAAAAAGCGTGTCAAGAAATGCAGTTAATTATGCTCAGCGCCCAAGGCGAGCGTATGGCCGTTACCGTTAATGCTCAGCTTGATGAAAAGGGCTATATATACTGGAGCTTTTTTAACGCGACTCAGCGAGATAAGCTTTACGACGAGCTGATTAAAACACGGGAAAGTTAGAAGCGCAAACTGAACGCTTACAATCTTTAGCGTCTACCGATGAGTTAACCAATTTATTAAATAGAAGAGAGATGAATTGCCGCAGCGTGCTGTTACTCGAACAGGCTATGCGATCAAAGCAGTCGGTTGCATTGTTAATTATCGATATTGATAATTTTAAAGTCGTTAATGATACCTTTGGGCATTTAGAAGGGGATCGAGTTTTAAAAGAGTTGGGGCAACGTCTTAAACATTTTGGTCGACAAACCGACCTTATTTCTCGTTACGGCGGTGAAGAGTTTTTAATTATGGTGCCAGATACAAATAAAGCAGATACTTTGTCATTTTGCCAAAGGCTGCATTTATTAATTGCTGAAATTAAAGTAGGTAATCGCCCAGTAACCGCCAGTATTGGGGCAAGTTTGAGTACTGCGAAAACGACGTTTACTGATTTATTTGCCCAAGCCGATAATGCGGTATATGAAGCCAAAGAGCGCGGAAAAAACAGAACCCAATTATACGATAACCCCTAACTAAATAGAGGTAAACTCAACAAGGTATTGAGTTGAGTTTACTCAAAAGATGGCAGTTATAGTTGGTATTATTGCTCTACACAATTATTTTTTGCTAATGGCGATGCCAATACGGTATCGGGGTGCCAAATTCTATCCCATATTTTAGGTAGGTTGTTTAAGTTGGGTCTTTGACTTATTTTTTCAAAATTACCGACACTGATTGCTGAGCCATCTTTCTGACCGACAACAAAATTAAACACATAAGCACACTCCATGCCCATGCGTAAATCAGAGAGAATAACTTTGTCTTGCTGCTCGCGAACGGAATAAAACCCTTTTGTAAACCACTGCAAGCGTTTAACACCCCATTCATTTTTAATCTCGTTTAGTAAAGAAGGGGTTGTTTGGTATGCATTTAAGGTAACCTCGTTGGGTGTATCAAACACCGATGCATAGCCTTCATAATATTTCCCATCCGACATCACAACCACCCGCCAAAGTAAAGTAGTAAACGGTGCTGGAGTGCTAATGTATTCATTGACTGTGATGTCTCTGTTTTGTAGCGCAGTGTTGACTTTATCGTCAATAACAACTTTAAGAATAAGCGAACAACATAAATAGAGAGTACTTACTGTGAGCGTAATTGCGTTAATTTTGTAGGCGGTTGGGGCGGTTATTTTTGGTATTAAAGTGCCTATAACCCCTACTAATAGCGGTAACGTGTAGAGGGGATCAATAATAAACATATTTGAAATTGCAAACGGATGCTCTGTAAGTGGCCACATTAATTGCGTACCGTACACAGTAAGTGCATCCAATAGTGCATGGGTTGATAAACACAAAAACACTAACCAAAACCAACGTGTTTTATACGCTTGCATGCCAGTGTGTATTTTTAAAATTAGCCAAACAATCAAAGGGCTAATTAACAAGTGCACAAAAAATGAATGGCTAAAGCCACGGTGATAAGTAAATGCTTCAACACTGCCGCCATAGGGTAAAAACACATCTAAATCGGGTAAAGTGCCCAAAATAGCGCCCCATAACACCGCTTTGCGGCCCACTTTGTTACCTAATACTGCGTACCCTACGGCGCTACCTAACGCAACTTGTGTTAAAGAATCCATACTACCTCATCTAAATAATGCAACTGCAATGTTTATACTCAGCTTAATCTTAAAACCGTCAATAATGTAAATTATTTCATTAAGTTGCTCTTTAAACTCAATTTAAAAGTGATTTATAAACTTAGTCGCGGTTGTATAAAATCTAAAAATGCAACGATACGGGAAGAAACCGCCTCATTTTTGTAATAAACGCCATAAATAGATTCTCGATTATTTGGGCTACTTACGCTGTGAGGTAAAACTTCTATTAATCGTTTTTTGGCTAAATCTTCTGCAATCATAAATTGTGAGAGAAGTGCTATGCCTTGATCAGCAATACATAAATGCCTAATGGTTTCGCCGCTGCTAGCCCTTAAATCAAAGTGCAGCGATTGCTCATGCTTCAAGGGCCATTGATTAAGAGTATTGGGTTCACTGAAACCAATTAGGTTATGGTTTTTAAGATCTGAAACTTGCTGTAACGGTGGCGCATTTTTTAAATAATCAGTGCTTGCGACCAATTTTAATTTACTTTGGCCTAATTTACGCGCATGCAGGTTTGAATCTTTTAAGTCTCCAATGCGAATAGCTAAATCTGTTTTGCGCTCAAGTAAATCAATAATATTGTCGTGTGAGGTAATATCGAGCGTGATTTGCGGGTATTGCTTTTTAAACTCATTAACTAGTGGCGCTAGTTGATGCAAAACAAAAGGGCTTGCTGCATCTATACGCAAGTGCCCGCTAGGTGCTTGCTTAAGTAGGTTAATTGTTTCTTCGGCGCAAAGCAGCGTGTTTAAAGCCTTTCGCGCATATTCTATGTATATATGCCCTTCCTCGGTAAGTTCTAAGCGGCGTGTTGTTCTATTTAGTAATGTGCAGTTTAGCCTGCTTTCAAGACGAGATAGTGCTCTTGAAACTTTAGCTACATTTAAATCAAGTAAACTAGCCGCACCGGAAAAACTGCCACAATCAACAATGGTAATAAACATTTCTAGATCTTCAGTTTTAGCTTGAACAGGCATAAATTCACTCATTTATATTTGCAAAATAAACAAAAGTATTTTGCCATTTATGCCATTTATTGCAAAGGCATTTTTACTCACACTGTACATCTATTTTAAAAATGAGGATGTAACTATGCCATTGGCTTTATGGGCGCTTACCTTAAGCGCATTTGCAATTGGAACAACAGAGTTTGTTATAGTGGGTTTAGTGCCAACTATTGCAAACGATTTAGGCGTGAGCTTACCATCAGCAGGCTTACTAGTGAGCTTATATGCGGTTGGTGTAGCTATTGGCGCACCGGTTCTCACTGCATTAACGGGTCGCTGGAACCGAAAAGTGGTACTTATAAGTCTTATGGGCTTATTTGTTATGGGTAACTTATTAGCTTGGCAAGCCCCTAGCTACGAAACGTTAATAATAGCACGCATTTTAACTGGACTTGCTCACGGTGTATTTTTCTCTATTGGCTCAATGATAGCGACAAGCTTAGTAAGTAAAGATAAAGAGGCTAGCGCCATTGCAATTATGTTTACCGGCCTTACGGTAGCGCTAGTAACGGGTGTGCCATTAGGTACTTGGATAGGGCAGCACTTTGGTTGGCGCGCTACATTTTTAGTGGTGTCATCACTTGGTATTATCGCTTTAATTGGAAGTGCTGTATTAGTACCTAAAAATTTAAAGCAATCAGTACCGGCAACCTTTAAAGAGCAACTTCAAGTTGTTACTAAACCTAGATTACTGCTTGTGTATTTAATGACAATTTTAGGCTATGGCGGCACGTTTACTGCGTTTACTTACTTGGCCCCCATTTTAGAGCAGCAGACAGGATTTGCATCTTCAACAATTGGCATAATTATGCTGGTATATGGTGTCTCAGTGGCTGTTGGTAATATATGGGGTGGAAAATTAGCTGACAAGCGAGGCCCGATCAGTGCGCTGAGCATTATTTTTAGTGCACTTACTGTAATTCTACTGATATTTACTTTTACCATGGAGTCAAAGGTTGCTGCCGTATTAACCATATTAGTTTGGGGGGCATTTGCATTTGGTAATGTACCTGGTTTGCAGCTTTATGTTGTTAAGCAAGCTCAGCAACATACTCCTAACGCAGTCGATGTTGCATCTGGATTAAATATAGCAGCATTTAACATTGGCATAGCATTGGGTTCTATTACGGGGGGCCTTGTAGTAGAGCACATGGAACTAAAAGATACCGCATGGATTGGCGCCGTTGTTTCATTGCTGGCTTTAATAGTCACCCGGTACAGTGGCAGGCTAGATAAACAAAATGTTCAGGCTAAATAAAGCGAAACTTATGTAGGTTAGTCTTGAAATAAAAATGAATGACCTCAGTATTTTCATGAGGTCGAAATTTTAAATCAAAAAGTAATCGGTGTATTTAGTAAACACGACGTTTGAATTTTAAACCAATTATTTAATAAGGATAAAGCTATGACACAACGTGTAATTGAAATGCCAGACTTAGGTATGGGTACTTTTCGTTTAGAAGGTAAAACTGCTTATGAATCTGTAAAAATGGCGTTAGAAGTAGGATTTCGTCATATTGATACCGCGCAAATTTATGGCAACGAAGAGCAAGTTGGCCAAGCCATTAAAGACAGTAATATTCCCAGAGATGAGTTATTTATTACTACCAAAGTATGGAACAATAAACTCAATAAAAACGACTTTATCGCAAGTGTAGAAAAATCATTAGAAAAGTTACAAGTTGACTCGGTTGATTTATTGCTAGTTCACTGGCCTGCACCATCAAACAATGAGCCTATGAGCGAATACCTGACTGAGCTACTAAAAGCTAAAAAGTTAGGGTTAACCAAACATATAGGTGTATCAAACTTCACTATTGCGAACTTAAAAGAAGCGATGCAAACGTTAGACTCGCGTGAAATATTTACTAACCAAGTAGAAGTGCATCCCTATTTAACCAATACCAAACTGCGCGCCTTTTGTGCTCAACATGACATACATGTAACAGCCTATATGCCGTTTGTGGTTGGTAAAGTGTTAAACGATCAAACCATTATAGATATTGCTAATAAACACGATGCAACGCCAGCGCAAGTGGTTATTGCATGGGAAAATGCCAACGGCATGACCACAATTCCATCATCGACCAAGCGTAAAAACTTAGAAGATAACTTTAACGACAAGGTAAAACTTGATGATGAAGATATAGCGCGAATTGATGGCCTTGATTGCAACGACCGCCAAGCAACGCCTGACTTTGCACCACAGTGGGATCAATAACCAAAAAGCCAGAACCAAAACAGGTGCAGTTGAGCTGCACCTTTATTTTTGAAACAAGGAACACCCATGTTAACGGTAATTGCTACACTATCGAGTGAAAATAGCGATGCAGAGCGTCTATTAACCGAGCTCGAAAACTTACAACAGTCCTCGCGCCAAGAAGTAGGCTGCCTGCGTTACGAACTATCAGTTAAAAACGAGGCTGAGCAACCCACCTATTTAGTGAGTGAGCAATGGGCGTCTAATGAGCACTTTGAAGCCCATAAAAACGCGCCCCACTTTAAAGCGTTTGGTGATGCAGTCGGTACATTTATTACCTCTACTAATATTGATGTGTATAAAACCATTGGTTAGCAGCACAAAGCTAATGCCCAAGTAGGGGCTGTAACTTACAGCTCCCTTTTTTAATATGATTTCCAAATACTCCCTACAAATATAAGCCATTCTATAAGTATAATGGTGCAACTCACTCAAATCCTCTGCGTGAAGAACTGTCGCCGGAAGAGTCGAAAGAGCGCTTGAAGTGTTTTTTTGAAGATATTGTTTCGATTACTGGAGATACCTAACAATCTGGTACTTACTTTAACTACAAAGAGCTTGCACTTTCATGTCTGTGATTTAAGTTTTGCAACGACATTTATTTAAAATTGAAACTAACCTTCTCAAGTTGCAAGAAATTAAATGTAGAGTTTAATAATAGTAAGTTTTGTAGAACAATTTCAGGATCTTTTTTAGGTTGGGATCATTTAATAAAGTTAATTTATCTCAGGTTATTTATTTAACGTTTTTTTTTAAAATTAATTATGTTATAAAGTTTGTGATGGACTATTTTTTAACAAGGGATTGATATGTCAGAGTTTTTCAGTAATAACTGGGTTGTGATCGCAATCGTCGTTGTTTTTGTTGTTATTTTTTATGCATGGTATGTATCAATTATTACTAAACGAAATGCGATGCAAGAGGCTTTTTCTGGTATAGATGTACAATTGAAAAAGCGAACAGAATTAATTCCTAATATTTTAGCTATCGCTAAAAAGTTTATGAGTCATGAAAAAGAGCTGCTTGAAGAGATAACACGTTTACGCAGCAACATATTACAATCAAGTAGTAATAATGATACTGATGAGCGTTTTAAATTAGAGGGACAGTTGCAAAACTCACTATCGGGTTTAATGGTTGCTGTGGAAAACTATCCAGAACTTAAGTCAGATAAAACTATGCTTGATGCACAACGTACCTATGCTGACATCGAAGAACATATTTCAGCGGCAAGACGCAACTTTAATAGTGCAAATCGAGTACTTAGAAATAGTATTCAGGTGTTTCCTGGGAATATTATTGCAAGCATAATAGGTGTTCGAACTGTTGCTTTCTTTGAGGTCTCAGAGTCTGAACGTCAACCAGTCATTGCCACAGACATATTAGATTCTTAATAAGGATTTGATATGTTGAATAAAATATCAGAATTCACTGATTATTTTGATGCTTTTAAACTACGCTTTGGGCGAAAAAATAAAGAGCTTAATAACGCTTATGCATCAGATGAGTTAAAAAATACATTTGAAAATGACATTAAGCCTCAATTAAAGTCAATTGAGCTAAATCGTGAGTCATTGCATGCAAAATTTATTAAACGTAAGCGTCAGCTAAACTTTGTAATTTTGCCTATCGCGGCTTTGATTACTATTTTTGCTTTATTTGCAGGTGAAGACGGTAGTTTCTTGTATATAATTCCAGTATCTTTTTGTATCGGAACCGGATGGGCATACAAGCCAGCGCTTGATTATGTTCGTCATTATAAACTTAAAGTAATGCCAATCCTTGTGAAAATGTATGGCGACTTTACTTATTCACTTAAATCGAATTTACAAGCAAACGACATCAAAAATTTAGCTATTGCTTCTAATTTTGATTATCTAAAAACTGAAGACTGCGTAACAGGAAAGATAGACGACATTGGATTTGAATTTACTGAGTTAACTCTTCATAAAAGAAGTAAAAATGGTAGTAATAGAGTATTTAAAGGGTGTTTAGTCTTACTTACAATGCCTTTTAATTTTAATTCACATACGCTTGTGAAACATGATCATGGCAAGGTATTAAACTGGCTCACTAAAGATAACAAAGCAACTGAGAAAGTCGCCCTAGAAAACGTCGACTTTGAAAATAAATTTGAAGTTTATTCAAATGATCAGGTTTTAGCGCGTTATATTCTAACACCGGTTATGATGGAACAACTGCTGTCGTTATTATACGCCTTTGTTATGAAAGTTAATGCTACTCAACTTGAATGTGAATTTGTTGGCAATAAAGCCGTATTTTTTATTCGGCATACAGAAAACCTCTTAGAGCCAACTTGGATCGACCAGTCAGCATTTGAAATTAATGCGTTACCACTTATTGAACAAGAGTTGGCCTTGCTCATATCAATAGCAAAACAATTGAATCTAGATCTAATGGCAGCTCGTAGAGTCTCAAAAGAAAATAACTTGGACAGTAAGTCTTAATATAGGTCCTAAAGCTCCACTACAGCTAAGTTCTTATCGATTTATGTCGAATAGAAGAAAGATAGCCATAACTTAGGGCTCTAAAACACGGTTAATATTCTCACATAATTCGTTACTGCTATAGGGATTAAAAACAATCAAGCTTGAGCAAACAATAAAAGCGCAAAAAATGTGTTCAGGGCTTTAGCAGCATTCAAATAACAACCTTAAATAGCTAAACTCCTCAGCCAAACACGACCCTTTACTTAATCGATAAATCGTATTTTAAAATAAGAGCATCAATATAGCGGCTACGTAATGTGAGTTGCTTTTCGTGATCGGCGCCATGGCTGAGGGCTTTATTTAAAAGCTTCATAGCAGGATGAATGCGGGTGCGCTCATCCTTATCTAAACTGGCTTTGCTGCGCAGTTCGGTTATATCGTCTACTAATAATCTGCCAATATCCACAGCCACAATTTCATCAATTAAGCCGTTTTGGGTGAGCACGCCATATTTGCTGCATAAAAATTGTTGCCATACTTGCTGTAAATGTTCTTCTATTTCACAGCCAAACAATTCTTCGTTAAATATAAAGCCTTGCTGTGCAAGCTTTGCCAAACATTGGGTATAGTGCTGGGTAAACAGATTAAAAGCTTGGTTAGATGATTCAATTTTTTGTTTAACTAATCCTTGCCCCCAATTTACACAACCTCGGGGATAATAATCGTCGTATTCTTCACATTCATATAACCCTGAATAAGAGCTGCAGCTCATTTGATTTTTAATGCAATAACTGGGTTTAGGGAAAATGCTCTGTGCTTGCCAATTTTCAAGAGTTTCAGTGTCTATGTTGAGTGCTTGGCATAACTCATCAGTGTGATAAAAGTGAGTGCTTAAATAGTCAGATAAACGCATAGTGGCTCGCTTAATAGTAAAAAACAAAATACTGTTTATTTATACAGTTGTTTATTTTGTATCATCAAACTCAATAACACAAGCCATTTTATAATTAAATACTGGCTATCACTGCAAATAGCGCGGTAAATATGGTACAAATAGGGCAAGTATTAATAACAATGATTTTTTTATGCGCACCCTAGAACAAATTAAACAAGCAAGCCTTATTACTGCAATTAAAACACCTTACTTAGCCAATGGTGAGATAGATATTGCAAAGTATGATGAACTCGTTGAAATACAAATTGCAGCGGGTGTTGACGGCATAGTTGTTGGTGGCACTACCGGTGAAGGCCAATTAATGAACTGGGAAGAGCACTTAATGCTAATTGCGCACAGTGCCAATAAATTTGGTGAGCAATTACTGATTGTAGGTAACACCGGCAGTAATAATACGCGCGAAGCAATTAAAGCAACAAAATATGGTTTTGCCAGCGGCATGCATGCCTCATTACAAATTAACCCTTACTACGGGCGCACATCAATTGCCGGTGTTAAAGAGCACTTTAAACGTGTGCTTGATATTGGTCCGGCGTTTATTTACAACGTAGCAGGGCGCACAGGTCAAGACCTCACCCCTGATATTATTGAACCACTGGCCCAGCATGAGCACTTTATTGGTGTTAAAGAATGTGGTGGCAATGAGCGTATAGCGCACTATGAACGACAGGGTATTGCGTGTTGGTCTGGTAATGATGACGAAGCACACGATGCACGCCATACTCATAAAGCACATGGCGTTATTTCAGTTACGTCTAACCTGATCCCGGGTTTGTTCCGTCAATTAATGGATAGCAAAAATGATGCGCTAAATAATTCATTACAACCATTAATGAACTGGCTGTTTTGCGAGCCAAACCCAATTGCCATTAACACCGCGATGATCATGACAGGCGCGGTTAACCCAGTGTTTAGAATGCCTTATGTGCCGCTTAGCGATGAGCAACAGCAACAAGGTGAAACCCTAATTAATCAGCTTAATGAGCAAGATTTTGTCGGTAGTCGAGCGCAGTGTGTGGATATTAGTAAGGTTTTGATTTTATCTTAAACTGTTAGACTATTTATTAAATACTAAATTTTCAAAGCAGCCTACTGTATACACAGAGGCTGCTTTTTTATATCACTGCCAATAGTAGTTGAGTTTAAGCTGCCACATAGCTGAATTAGCGTGAGTGACCGCTAATCTAATATCAATATCTTGGCTTAAAGGCACTGCCATTTCTAGTTTGGTTTGCGCAGGGTTTTTGGCATTTAAGAATGACTTTTCGTAGGATGCTTTAAGTTTAATACCTGAGTCAGTACCAGTAATAACCCCCACTTCTACCGACGAATCATAAAAGTGGCTGTTTTTAGCTAAATCACCTAAATAACCATTAATTAAGCTATAGGCTAAGGTGTTGTTGCTAAATTGCCAAGCTTGTCCGGCTCCCCCCATAACAAACCTACGTTTACAGGTTCTGCACAGTGCTGGTTGTCTGTCGAATCCAACATTAATTTTCCACGACCACTTAGATTCATTAGCCCAAGATAATTGGTTTGGATTGAATGACTCCAAATCTAATAAATGAACTTTGTTTATGTAAGTTTCGCCATCAGTAAACATCAGCTCGGTATCTAACATTTCTAAATTAGAAAATGGAATGCGGGCAATATCAGAGGCAAGGGTATCAAAATAACTCAACCTAAAACCCAAAGTGTACTGTGTTTGCTCAGCCGTGTGCACTGCAGAAACTGAGCTATTAGAGGGCTTTTGCCCTTGATGTGGTGGCTGTTGGGTAAATTGAAATTTTACTTTGTTTTCGCCCATTGGCAGCTTTAAGCGCGCTTTAATAAGTGCATTCTTTAACTCACTTATTTTTACTGGGGTTTGCTTTTGAATTTGTTTTACTTGTACGAGTTCAAATAAAGCGCCAATAATGGCTTTTTGAGAGTGTACTGGCAAAGCTAAAAACGATTCGTTTTTAAGTACAGGTGATTCGGCAAAGATTTGTTTTGCAAAGCTGAGCTCTTTTTCACTTAAAGATTGAACGTGCTTGGCAAATACAGTGTCGCGCGAGGGGGTAAATGTGATATTTTTAACCGCCGATTGGCCTTGGTAAGTGGCCGTGTTTAATCTTGAAAAAATAGTGGCTGGTATTACCCAAGGAGCGCCTTCGCTGGTTAGTTGATCGCCAATAACAAGTTCAATAATTTGCGCAAGATGAAATGCACAGTTTTCATCGGCAAAGTAATAATCAAATTCAGTGCCTAAAATTTCCCATAAGTGATTAGCAATAAAAGCCACGTCGCGCTCGTTTAGATTAAGCGTATATTCCCATAAATCTCTTAATTCTATCTCACCGTAATTATGCTGGTGGCGGTAAAATAGTTGATCTGAAAAACCGGCTTTATAACCACCAAACAAGCCCTTGAGAATATACACCAAGCCGTTTTCATTATCTGGAACGTGTGCGCCATAGTTAATACTGTAATCTAATAATTTGTTTTTTGATTCGGTCGAGCGATTAAGTTTAAGTAATAAATGACCATATAATGATGCGGGATTACTCATATAACCAGATGCAAATACTAAACTAACAGAGTGAATTGCTTGTTGCTCTCGCCATTGCTTTAATTTTGGGCACTCTGCAGCTGGCATTGAAAAGGTTAAACCTTGCTCTTTGAGCCATTGGTAACGAGCAGGGTAGCGACATGGCATTGAGGGCAGGTTATTAAAAGCATGGATTGTTGCTTTTAATTCGGCAGCCGGATCAGTACGTCCGTTATCTGCAATAAAAAATGATGCGTTAGTAATATAACTGATGGTAGCTGGTTGGTTTTTGTAATGCCCTAATTTCAACCATATTGGGTGTTTGGCTAAAACAGAGATAGATTTCGTGGCAGAGCTTGAGAAAGAGATGAATAAAAAAGCACTAATTAAATAAAATAGAGGTTTCATTGTTTAACCAAAAAAAAGGGCTGTTAAGCCCTTTAATTATTAGATTGCAGCGCATTGAGATGAAAAGTTAGTTGTAATTTTACCTTCAACTAATTCATAAAATGCTTGTGCATTGTCTATTGGCGCGTTTGCGTAATCGTTACGTACCGAAGTGATAATTTGTTGATGTGCAGTTACATCACAACCACGTACGTTAAGCATTGCAGCGATATACTCGCCTTCACCCTGTGCTATTTCTTGTTCTAATACAGGAAAAGTTTGTTGAATAAACTGCGCTGTTTTTACGTTAGCGCCTTCACAACTTTCTACTGAAGAGATGTTAGAAGACACTGCAGTTGTGCCTAAATCCCAAATAATATTAGAAATTGCTGCAGCAACGCCATTATCTGGGAAAACCATCGCGCCAATACCACATTGTTGCCATGGGTTGATGCCACTTTTTGCTTGTGACGGCATTGAAACAAACGCGCTTACTAATACCGCAGCAGTTAAACATCTTTTTATCATTATTAATTTCCTTTAATTTATATTCACCCAACAAAATGGGCGGGAAAGTGTACCTGCTTTTTTTATTTAAATGCAAATGGTTATGTAACACAATGTAAAAGAACGGTGTAAAGTTTATAAAATCGCAATAAAGAAGTGAATAAGCGAGGATTAATATTGCGAGTTAAAATCATTTAGCTAATTCAAACAGCGGCTAATAATAGCTAATTACCCTGCATTTTATAAATTAGTGGTTTCTGGTGTTTAAAACTAACTGTTTAAGCGATTTTACTGTATAATTTGCGACCCTTGATAATGTGGCCGCAGGTTATACAGCAATGAATTTTAAATCTTTTAGTTTTGCCCCTGAACTTATTCAGGCGTTAGACGAACTTAATTACCACACCCTTACGCCCATTCAGCGCGCAGCTATTCCGGCTGTTCGTAAAGGTAAAGACGTTTTAGCGAGTGCACAAACCGGCACAGGTAAAACCGCTGCCTTTGCACTCCCTATTATCCAAAAGTTATTTGAGTCAGATTGCAGTACTACGAATGCGCCAAGCGCCTTAGTCCTTGCGCCTACGCGTGAGCTTGCAGAGCAAATAGCGAATAACTTTAAAGACTTTGCTAAGTACACTTCGCTAAAAGTAGTGAGTTTATTTGGTGGTGTTAATACCGCAGGACAAGAAATTGCACTCAAAGAAGGTGTGGATATTGTAGTAGCAACACCAGGGCGTTTACTTGATCATATTCGTTTAGGTAACTTAAGCCTTGCCCAAGTAAAACACTTAGTACTTGATGAAGCTGACCGTATGCTCGATATGGGCTTTATTAATGACATGCAAAGCGTGATAAAAAGCTGTGCTGATGAGCGTCAAATCTTATTGTTTTCAGCAACTTTCCCAGCAGCAATTAAACAATTTGCCTCTAAAGTGCTAAAGCAACCTGAAATTGTGCGTGTTGATCAAACTAACAGCACCGCAAGCACAGTACAACACGTGGTTTACCCGGTAGAAGAGCGCCGTAAGCAAGAGTTACTTTCTGAGCTAATTGGTAAGAAAAACTGGCAGCAAGTGCTGGTGTTTGTAAACATGAAAGAAACCGCAGATGAGCTAGTCACTGAGCTTAACCTAGACGGTATCCCAGCGGCAGTGTGTCATGGTGATAAATCGCAGGGTAACCGTCGTCGTGCGTTACGTGAATTCAAAGAAGGCAAAGTACGCGTTCTAGTTGCAACAGAAGTTGCAGCACGTGGTATTGATATTGACGGTTTACCGCGCGTTATTAATATTGATTTACCTTGGCTTGCTGAAGATTACGTACACCGCATTGGCCGTACAGGCCGTGCTGGTAACCAAGGTCAAGCAATTTCGTTTGTTAGCCGCGAAGAAGAAAACATGTTGTTTGAAATTGAAACCTTAATTGGTCAAAAAATTAAACGTGTTTACTTAGAAGGTTACGAAGTAAGTAATCGTGAAGTACTGATTGATAAAATTGGTAAAAAGCCAGCGCATTTACGCCGCACCCGTGCTAATAAGCCATCAGGCCAAGCTACCGGTGAAGCGAGAGCGAAGAACCGTTCGCGTATTTCTAATGTACGTAAAAGCTTAAAAGGCGAAAAGCTATCACTTAAAAAGTAAGATAGCTAAGCCATTAAAAAAACCTGAGTTTACTCAGGTTTTTTTATGCCTAATACATTATCGATAATAGCAGCGTACGCATAAGCAGCCGCTTCAGCATTTTGATTAGCAATAACCGACAATCCAACCGGTAAGTGGCTTACTTTACCTACTGGCAGAGTGATATGGGTTGTTCCTGCAATAGCAGGCAATGAACTACTACTGCCTTTAAAGTTATCACCGTTAATTAAATCGGTTTTCCAGGCGGGCGAAACGGTGGGCGCAATCACAATATCGAGCTTATTATTGCGGTATAAATTGCTAATAGCGCGGTTTGCTAGTGCGCGATAACGCGCCTTGGTTTTTTGATATTGTTGTTTCTCACTCAAATCAACCGCGTTGGCTTGCTGTAAAATATCTTGCTCAAAGTAGAGCATTTCTTGCTTTTTATTTGCGGTATTGAATGCGATTAAATCGTCTAAACTTTTTACCGTTACTTGCGTTGGTGTTTGGCTTAAATAGTGATTAATTTCGGCTTTAAAGTCGTAAAGCAAGATGGCGTATTCATCAACGTAAAGTGTGCTTAAATCATCTTTTACTTCAACATTGACAACGGTATGACCTCCGTCTTTTAATGCTTGTAGCTGTTTAGCGTAAAGTTTTTGTGTTTCCACAGTAAACTTACTGGCAGGTAAAGCGCCTATTCTCAGTGACGGCTTAGGCGCTATACTATCAAGCTTTCTATTTACGTTGAGTGTTGATACATCATTAGGGTCTTCCCCTTGAATGACGGACAATACTGCGAGTGCATCTTTTAAAGAATGTGCCATTGGGCCTACCGAATCTTGGCTACTAGAAAGTGGCACCACGCCTGCGCGCGAAACTTGTCCCATACTGGGTTTTATGGCGTACACCCCATTAACAGATGCAGGGCAGGTAATTGAGCCGTCGGTTTCAGTGCCCAGCGCAATAGGTGCAAAATTTAAAGCAACCGCGACAGCAGAGCCCGAGCTTGAACCACACGGATTACGCGTTACATCATGGGCGTTATGGGTTTGCCCACCTATTGCACTCCAACCAGATGACGAATACGATGAGCGAAAATTAGCCCATTCACTTAAGTTAGCTTTGCCTAAAATAATAGCGCCTGCTTGGCGTAATTGTTTAACCACAAAGGCATCTTTATTGGTAATGTTATTTTTAAGTGCTAATGAGCCCGCTGTAGTGGGTAATGTACCTGTTGTTTCAATGTTATCTTTTAGTAATACCGCAATACCATGTAAAGGGCCTGCCCATTTTCCGGCTTTAAACAGTGCATCGAGTTGTTTGGCTTGTTCAATTGCAGTGGGCTCAATACTAATTACTGCATTATATTTAGGATTGAGCGCGTTTATTCTGTCGATATAAGTGCGGGTAAGCTGTTCAGCTGTAGTGCTATTATTTTTATAGGCGCTGTGAATGTCACTAATGGTTTTAAGCTCTGTATTGTTAGCCGCTGCGTGTAAGTTAGTTATTGTACAAACACATAAGGTTAAAAGTAGCCGTTTTATAATCATTGTTATTATCTATTTTATGGAAACACAGGTTATTTTTAGCACAAAAAAACCTCACATTGTGAGGTTTTTCGATAAAGGTCGATTAAATCGAGTTAGGCGTTTTCTAGCATCGATAACGCAACCGCCTCTGCGGCTTTAATACCATCAATACCCGCTGATAAAATACCACCCGCATAACCCGCGCCTTCACCTGCAGGGTAAAGCCCTTTAGTATTAATACTTTGGAAGGTTTTATCGCGCTTGATACTTATTGGTGATGAAGTACGCGTTTCTACCCCAGTGAGTAAGCCATCATTAGTTGAAAAACCACGAATTTGCTTGTTAAAGGCTGGAATTGCTTCACGCAAGGCTTCAATCGCAAAAGGAGGTAATACGTTGCTCAAATCAGTCAGTTTTATGCCCGGCGTATACGAAGGCTGTACATCGCCTAAATTAGCCGATGATTTACCTTTTAAAAAGTCGCCAATAAGCTGTGCAGGGGCATCGTAGTTTTTACCACCAAGTTCATAGGCTTGCTCTTCTAGTTTACGCTGTAAATCAATGCCGGCTAGGGGATGCCCAGGGAAGTCTTTTTCTGGCGAAATACCCACTACAATAGCGCTGTTAGCATTACGTTCACTACGTGAATATTGGCTCATACCGTTGGTGACGACTCGGCCTTCTTCAGAGGTTGCGGCAACTACAGTGCCGCCAGGGCACATACAAAAGCTATATACAGTACGGCCGTTATTACAATGGTGTACTAATTTGTAATCTGCAGAGCCTAAAATAGGGTTACCCGCATTATCGCCAAAGCGGCATTCATCAATCATTGATTGCTTATGTTCTATTCTAAAGCCCACTGAAAAGGGTTTAGCTTCAACATAAATGCCTTTATCGTGGATCATTTTAAACGTATCGCGGGCACTGTGGCCAACCGCTAATATCACATGGCGAGTTTCAAGCTGTTCACCATTAGAAAGCGTAAGCCCAGTCACTTGGCCGTTGTCTAAATGGATATCGTCAACGCGGGTGCTAAAACGAATTTCTCCACCAAGTTCAATAATACGTGCACGCATTTTTTCAATCATGGTTACCAGTTTAAAGGTACCAATATGCGGCTTACTCACGTATAAAATTTCTTCAGGAGCGCCGGCCTCTACGAACTCAGTAATGACTTTACGACCATAATGTTTAGGATCTTTTACTTGGCTGTAGAGCTTACCGTCTGAGAACGTGCCTGCGCCACCTTCACCAAACTGTACGTTTGATTCTGTATTAAGGGCCTTTTTACGCCAAAAGCCAAAGGTGTCTTTGGTGCGCTCACGCACTTCTTTACCGCGCTCTAAAATAATTGGGTTAAAGCCCATTTGTGCCAACACTAAACCGGCAAATAAGCCACAAGGGCCAAAGCCAATTACCACAGGGCGTTCTTTAATACTGCTATTGGCGTGCGCTACAAATTTGTAGTTGGTGTCAGGGGAGACTTTAACGTGTTGGTCTTTTTCAAACGAGGTTAACAGTTGTGCTTCGTTATCCACTTCAACATCAAGCGTGTAAATCAGTAAAATGGCGCTTTTTTTACGTGCATCGTAACCGCGTTTAAACACATTGTAGCTGTGTAGCTGCTCTGGGCTTATATTTAATTTATTGATGATGGCTTGGCCAATGGCATTTTCGTCATGGTCAAGCGGCAGCTTTATTTCGGTTAAACGTATCATTAATATCTCTTTAGGTGTCATAGCGGGGATTAAATTCCGCTCACAATAAGGGGTGTGCACAAAGCGCTGATTTATAAGCGCCATATGTTACGTTAAATTGCCCACTTTTGGCACTTATTTATTGTGTTTTGGTAAGGGTTGGGTATGATCCGCAGCTGTTATTGTGAAACATTAGGTATTAAACCATTATGGCGTTTGTAGTCACCGAAAATTGTATAAAATGTAAGTACACTGATTGCGTATCAGTATGCCCTGCAGATGCATTTTTTGAAGGTCCTAATTTTTTGGCTATTAGTCCTATTGACTGTATTGACTGTGGTTTATGCGTACCTGAGTGTGCCGCTGATGCTATTTTTCAAGAAGATGAATTACCTGAATCGCAAAAAGAGTTTACCCAATTAAATGCGGAGCTAGCAGAAATATGGCCACGCATCACCCAAGTTAAACCCGCCCCGGAAGATGCCGATAGTTGGAATGGTGTGGCTAATAAATTAAAACTTCTCGACACATAATCATTCCATTTTGTTGTGTATTAGTTTTTTGTTAATTTTATTGCAAATATTAACGCGCAAGTATTAACAAACGTACCTGTATAATTTACACTCCAGACCAAAGTTTACTTTTAACAAGTAAATAAATCTAAATGGATGTTTATGCAGTACTTTATACCTACAAAAATAATAAAATGGCTGTTGTTGATCAGCTTCAGCCTCGGTTTAACTCTCAGCCCTAATGCACTTGCCGATAAGCTTAATTATCAACTCGCGCACATTAATAAAAATATTGATGTAGATGGCGTGCTTAACGAGCCACATTGGCAACAAGCAACACATGTTGCGGTAAATTACCAAGATGAGCCGAATGAAAAAGGCACACCGCCAGTAAAAACAGATGCATACCTTTATGACGATGGTCATAATTTATATGTGGCGTTTGTAGCTTATGACCCGGATCCGAGTAAAATTCGCGCGGCGCTTCGTGACAGAGATACCCTCTGGCAAGATGATACTGTCGGTTTGGTGATTGATACCTTTAACGATGAACGTACAGGCTATGAGTTTTATGTAAACCCACTGGGCGCTCAAGGTGATCTTCGCATGACGGATACCGATGAATGGGTGTCAGACTTATCATGGGATGCCATTTGGGACAGTGCCGGTACCATAAACGAGCAAGGTTACGTAATTGAAATGCGTATTCCGTTTAAAGCTCTGCGCTTTGCACAAAATAAAGATCAATCTACCTGGGGTTTTGCTGTAATGCGCAACTATCAGCGTGATGTGTTGTATCAATTATCAAGTACAGGCTTTGACCGTGATATTAAATGTAGTTTGTGTCAGTTTGACAAAATAACTGGATTTAATAATTTAGCACCGAGTAAAAATCTGCAATTAACGCCAACCTTAACCGCATTAAGAAACGATCAAAAAACACAGGTACCTGGTGCGTGGGATAACGGCGATGTAAATACAGAAGTAGGGCTTGATCTGCGTTGGGGCGTCACTAAAGATGCAGTTATTAATGCCACCATAAACCCTGATTTCTCTCAGGTAGAAACCGATTCGTTAGAACTGGATGTAAACACCACATATTCTATTTATTACGCAGAAAAACGCCCGTTTTTCTTAGATGGCGCATCTTACTTTAAAAGTAACTTATTTGAACTCCTTTACACCCGTACCATAGCTGAGCCAAATATTGGCGCCAAGCTCACCGGTAAAACCGACAGCCACAGTTATGCGCTGATGTTTGCAGATGACGATAACAGTAATATTTTATTGCCAACTAACCAAGGCTCGGGCTTTGCCAACTTAAATGATAAAACCAAAGCAGTGGTGGCACGTTATCAATATGATATTGGCCAACAAGGTACTATTGGTGTCACTTCTACACATAGAGAAAGTAGTGACTACCATAATACGGTGCTATCGGTTGATGGAAGCTATTGGTTTAATCAGTCAGATACGCTTAATTATCAAATCGCGAATGCTGATACCAATAACTCGCCGTTTTTAGTTGATAACTACAATTTAGCAGACTCTCAGTCGGATATGGCGTATGCATTAAAGCTGACACGCGATAAGCGTGATTATAAGCTCTACGCGACCTATGACAATATTGGTGAGGATTACCGGACCGATTTAGGTTATCAAGAAAAGGTAGACTATGAAAAGGTAGGCTTTGGTGGCGGACAAACTTGGTATGGTGATGAACATGACATGCTAACAACCTGGTCATACACCGCCGATTGGGATAAAACCTGGGCGCAAAATGGCGAGTTACTTGAAGAAGAATACGAAGGTTACATGACCTTTCAAGGTCAAAAGCAGTCTGTATTTGAGCTGGGTTTGTTAAATCGCTATGAAAATTATAACGGCAAGTTTTATAACCAAAATATTGGTTATTTTTATACGGCTTTTAGACCGTCAAAAGATCTGAGATTATCGTTATATGCCGAATATGCAAGCCGTATAGATTACACTAATGAGCAGCTAGGCGATGTTTTAACCACACAATCGCAGGCTGTTTGGGATATTAATAACCATTGGCAGGTCGATGTTAGGCATAATTATAGCCATTTAGATGATTACCAAGGGCGACGTGTTTTTACCGCAAACCTTATTGATTTTAGGCTTTATTATAAGTTTAGTATGCGCGCTATGCTTAAGCTGATTTTACAGTTTGAAGATATAGACAGAAATGAGGATGCTTACTTTTATCAGGTTAGCGAAATCAACAAAGATTACGGTAGTCAGCTGGTGTACTCATACAAAATTAACGCACAAACCTTATTTTACTTAGGGTATTCAGATAAAGGTTATCAGGATGACTCGTTAAAAAGCATTGAGCGAGACCAACGTACTTTCTTTACTAAAGTCAGTTATGCGTGGCAGTTATAACGCTATAAATAATATAAAAGTAAGATTTTGCTAGGCAATAAAAAAACACGCTAACCAGTAGCGTGTTTTTTTATATTTACTAGGGTCTGTTGACCTTTGTGGATTGAAATTTGTTCAAACTAGGGGGTGTTTAATCGCGGCGCGAGGTTTGTAACCTAGTGGGCTAAGTAAAAACCGAGCAACAAAGAGTAAATAGCCCCTAGGAAGAACCCTTTGGGCAGCGCCTGTTTGGCATTAATGCTACGTTATCGCCTATTTATGGGGAATAACACTACATAGGCTCTGCTTTGCCTAAATACCAAACAGGCTGCTGCAAATTCAATCTTAAAAGTACAACAGACCCTGCTAACTATTACAAATCAAATGTACGTGAGATAGCCAGTACAATTCGCTCATCTGCGTAATCGTAATCTAGGCTGGTATTCTCAGCAGCCACTTCAATGCCAAACCCTTCATAGCTCGTTTGGTATGCTAAGCGGTAGTGATAATACGATTTGTCGCCCTTAGCTTCATCCCATTGGAACTTATTGCCATCGAGTGAGTTTGAAATATCAAAGCTGGCACGAATCGCATGATTTGGCGCAAGCTCGTAAGTGTGCGCAATCATAGAAATCACATGGCCAGTATCGTAGCCAAAGTAATCCCAGCTGTACCAAAAGTTAAGCTCTGTTTGGCCGTAGTCACTGGCGTAACCAAATTTAGTATACGCTTCTGCGTAGTTACCATCGCTGTTATTACCTTGGTAAGTGTAATAAGCAATACCGTAATCCAGGCTTACTTGTTCGTTTAACTGAATGTATCGGCCTACGTAAGCATCTAGTTCAAAGTCGGTGTCATCACCAAAATCTACGTTTGATGCCCATACACCGGCATAAACACCGTTATCATAAGCGTAGTCAAGGCTTGCTTGTAGTGCCGGATCGTTATCTGTTTGTGATACACCATTAAAGGTGTAATCAGATGCAGCCGTAATCGTTGTTGACCAGTTAGCCGCTGCCGTTGTTGATAAAACGGTGAACGGTAAAGCGATAAAAAGTTGTTTTAATTTATTGTTCATGTGTTTTCTTAGCTGATAGTTTCTATTTTTGTGTAATCAATTTTATTCGCTTTAGGCGATCCTTCGATATTGCTGACCGTTTTAAGTTTGCTGTAGGCAATAAAACCAAGGCAAATAAAGAATAACCCTATAACTAAAGCACCAACCCATTGAATTTGCAAAAACTCAAGCTTAAATAGCAGTGTTAGTAGCGACAAAGCGACAACGTTCATGGCAATATATTTAAATTTACCAAAGCGTTTTACGGTTAGGTTTAAATTATCTGTGTATAAACGGATCAGGGAATCGAGCGAATTAATAACAAATACGATACCTACAAACACCATAGCAAAGTTTTTAATTCCCTCGGTTGGAATACCGGCTTCATGGTAGTGATATAACACACTAAACCAGATAGCGATTGGAATCGATGGGAAAATCAGCATAGCACCAAGGACTTGATAGGTTTTTAAACCGCCCACAAAACGCGATGTAAATTGACCAATCATAATGCTCCACGCAAACCACCAAAATAAGTAAAACTCATGGTAATCATTCAGTGGTAATACAAACTCATTGATGTTGGCAAAGTAATTACCAATTAATCCGATGTTTTTAGTAAATGCAGAGAGTTCACTGTCGCCAAATAAGAAGGCATCAGCCCACATAAAGCCAATTAGGGCGATAAACAACCAAGTAGTTGCAATACTTAAAAAGCGCACATATTTAATATCGGTACTTGAATACACCGCAAAGCAAATAGCGGCAAGCACGATTAAGTAAAACGCAGGAATAACATTTGAGCCATCACCGAGTTCAGGTAAATACCACGGCAAGTTACTCAGTAATAAGTAAGCGGTAAACGCACAAGTACCAATAATGACCACGTTGTTTAAAAACTTAACCCATGGAATTTCAAAAAACTTCACTTTGGGTTCTATTACACAGAAATAAAAGCACGTAAGAAAATAAAATCCCCAAATTAAAAATCCCCAATAACCAAACTCAATTGAGAGAGGATTGGCAAATGCATATTCTGGGCTTGCTTTTATGTCTGCATAACCGGCAAATTCGGTTAAAGGGAACATAATAAGGCCAACGTCTAGGCCTGAGGTAAACAGGATTGCTATAAAAGTGAATGTTCTCACTGGTGTGACGCCCACTACGCGTACATTGCCCCATTTTATTAAAATAGTAACAATGGCAAGTAAGGTGAAAATAATGCCTGCATTAAGCCAAATAGTCATTATCGCCCTCCCAGAATGAATAAAAATAACACATATATACTCCGTTTTTTTATTGTGCTTGCATTAACACAGGCATAACCTATTTATGCTTGTGAGCCACTGCAAGGCGCATAAAGGCACTCCTTAAAGCATTTTGCTAAAAGAGTGGCCTTTATGGCAGGCTAAATTAAAGGGTTTTATTTCGTTGTGAAGTTTGCCAATCAGTGGCATTCACAACATCAACTCCTGTATGAGCTAAAGGCTTATTACCTAAAATAATATCAGCGGCTTTTTCGGCCACCATGATGGTAGGCGCATTTAAATTACCATTAGGTATGGTTGGAAAAATCGACGAGTCAACTACACGCAAGCTTTGCATGCCATGCACTTGGGTATTTGAGTTAACTACAGCCATGTCGTCTTCACCCATTTTACAAGAGCAAGAAGGGTGGTAAGCACTTTCCACTGCTTGGCGCACAAAGGCATCAATTTGCTCATCCGTTTGAACTTGTTGCCCTGGTTGAATTTCTTCACCACGGAAGTCGTCAAAGGCAGGTTGTTCAATAATTTCACGCGTTAAACGTACGCACGCCCTAAAGCCTTCAATGTCGTCTTGATGCTCAAGATAATTAAACACAATCTTTGGCGGCTGCGTCGGATCTGCTGAGGCAATAGTGACACTGCCACGACTTTTAGGTTTGTTATGACCTACATGCACTTGAAAACCATGCCCTGCAAAAGCACTGCGTCCATCATAACGCATTGCTGCTGGTAAAAAGTGATACTGAATATCAGGCCATTCAACACCGGGTTTTGAGCGAATAAAGGCACACGATTCAAAGTGATTAGTTGAGCCTAAACCTTTACGGGTAAGCAGCCATTTTGCACCAATTAAACCTTTAGAAAACAAGCCTAATTTACCGTTTAAGGTAATGGGTTGTTTACACTTATATTGAAAGTAAAACTCTAAATGGTCTTGCAAGTTTTGACCAACACCTGGTAGGTGATGTTTTACTTCGACACCTGCTTTTTCAAGTATTTGTGTATCACCAATACCGGACAGTTGTAATAGGTGAGGAGAACCGATAGAGCCCGCACTTAAAATAACCTCTTTACTTGCTTTGGCTGTTTTAACTGTGCCATTGAGCTTGTATTCAACACCGGTTGCTTTTTTGCCGTCTAAAATAACGCGCTGAGCAAGTGCACCGGTTACAATTGTTAGATTACTGCGATGCTTAATTGGATCTAAATATTCACGAGAGGCTGAGCTGCGCACACCGTTTTTAACGGTCATGTGCATAGGGCCAAAGCCTTCTTGTTGAGCACTATTATAATCAGCTGTAGTGGCATAACCCGCTTGAGCACCAGCATCAATAAAGGCGCTATACAAAGGGTTTTCCATATTATTACCGTTATTAACGCCAAGGGGGCCTTTTCCACCACGATGGCTGTTTTCACCTAGATAAAAGCTTTCTGCTTTTTTAAAATACGGTAAACAGGCTTGATAATCCCAGCCATTAGCGCCATGTTGCTGCCATTCATCAAAATCTTTCGCATGACCACGTACATACACCATGCCATTAATAGATGATGAGCCGCCAAGCACTTTACCGCGTGGGCAGTGCATTTCACGGTTATCTAAGTACTTTTCTGGCTGCGTATGAAATTGCCACGCATACTTATCGGTATTCATTGGAATCGACAGAGCAGTGGGCATTTTAATAAAGATGCTTTTATCGCTGCCGCCGGTTTCAAGTAACAATACCTTGTTACTTGAATCTTCAGACAAGCGATTTGCTAATACACAGCCTGCCGAGCCTGCGCCTACAATAATATAATCAAAAGAGTGGTTCATAATGATTCCTTAAAATGGGCTTTCTATGTCAGCCATACCAACATAAACAGACTTAGTTTGCGTGTAATGATCAAGCGTTTGTATGCCGTTTTCGCGGCCGATACCTGATTGCTTATAGCCACCTACAGGCATTTCTGCCGGCGAGTTACCGTAAGCATTGATCCAACAAATACCGGCTTGTAGCTGATGAATAACGCGATGAGCACGTTTAATATCGCTGGTGAAAACGCCTGCAGCTAAACCTAAGTGAGTGCCGTTAGCACGTGTAATTACATCATCTTCGTCATCAAATACTAAAACGCTCATTACTGGGCCAAAAATTTCTTCTTTAACAATCGTCATCTCATCGTTGCAATCAACAAATACGGTTGGCGCTACAAAATAACCATTTGGCGCAGATGCTGGTGAAAGCGTTGAGCCACCGGTTAATAGCGTTGCCCCTTCTTCAAGGCCTTTGTTGATGTAGCTCAGCACTAAATCTTGATGCTTTTTAGAAATAAGCGCGCCAAAGTTAGTGTTTAAATCTTGTGGATCACCGGCAATAATATTGTTTTCGGTGCGAGTTTTAAGCTCATCAATAAACTGCTGGTACACATTTTTGTGAACATAGATACGAGTGCAATTAGTACAAATTTCACCTTGGGTATAAAAGTTCCCTAACATTGCCGCGCTTACTGCTTGCTCTATATTGGCATCGTCAAAGACAAGTAACGGCGATTTACCACCTAGTTCCATAGTCACATCTTTTAATGTACCTGCTGCACTGGCGAAGACTTTCTTACCGGTACCTACTTCACCAGTAAACGATACTTTTTCAATATCTTGATGTGCAGTAAGCCATTGGCCTACTTCACCCGCGCCTTGAACTACATTGAATACGCCAGCGGGTACACCTGCTTCAATAAATACCTCGGCTAATTTAATTGCGCCAAGCGGGGTTTCTTCTGAAGGTTTAAAAATAAATGCATTACCCGCAGCAAGGGCAGGGCCAGACTTCCAACATGCAATTTGTAATGGGTAGTTCCATGCACCAATACCAGCACAAATACCTAAAGGCTCTTTGCGTGTGTAGTAAAAGTCATCGCCAACCATTTGTTGTTGACCAACTTGCGCAGGGGCAAGGCCTGCAAAATATTCAATTACATCTGCGCCTGTTTCAACATCTACGCAGTTAGCTTCTTGCATTGGTTTACCGGTATCGAGCACTTCAACTAGTGCAAGCTCATCATTACGCTTGCGTAAAATAGCAACGGCGTTTAATAAAATACGGCTGCGCTCAATAGGGGTCATGGCTGACCAAACTTTAAAGCCTTGTTTTGCACTTTCAATTGCTGCGTTTTGAACGTATTCATCGGCAACTTCAACGGCATAAATTACTTGGCCGGTTGCAGGATTTACTACATCAAATGTTTCGCCGCTTTTGTTTGCAAGGAATTGACCGTTGATAAAGTTTTGATAGATAGGTGTAGTCACGTTAGGCTCCATATTGCTTGATAAGTGAATGCACGTAGTTTTTAGCCAGTGATTCACTGTGTTTAAACTGATTTTCGTCTGATTGGCTTAATACGGCTCGTAGCCATAAACCATCGATCATTGCTGCGGTTAACTCTGCCGCGAGATTTGCTTGCGCTAAAGGCATTAATTGCTTAAATGAAACGGTTAAATTGCTTTGCAAGCGTTTGCTGTTTACATTTTGTAAACGATGAAGTTCCTTGTCGTGCATTGATTGCGCCCAAAAACTTAACCACGTCCGAGTGGTGTCTTTTCGTTGTTGTACTAGCGCAAAGTTTGATTCAACAATAAACATTAACCTTTGAGTTGGCGTGGTCTTTTCATCTACTTTGCTGATCAAGTCATATTTCAAGTTAGACAGTAAGTAACGCACAGTTGCTTCAATTAGCCCCTGTTTCCCACCAAAGTAATGGCTAATTATGCCAGAGGACATCCCCGCATTTTTGCTAATACTATTAATTGTGGTTGCTTGTAACCCTTTTTGAGCAACTGACTCTATTGTTGCGTCAATTAGCTGCTGACGCCTTACAGGTTCCATTCCAACTTTAGGCATAATTTTTATTAATTGATCGTTCAATAAAGATAAGCTTAAGGTAATAGCTCTAACAATTCAAGGTTCGTGCAAATGGTGAGTGTCTGAAATGTGGATAAATAATTAATAAAATAAGTCTAAAATGAAGTTATATTAACAAGCTGGATTTTTATAAAATATCATTTAATAACAGTTTGTTACGTGTGTTTTTTTAATTGCTTTTTGCGGTGTAATTATTTATTTACATAATTGGTGAAACTTTTAGTGATTTATTTATTAGTGTGATAACTATTAGAGTACTAATTGTATTTTTTGTGGGCAGGTCACTTTAAAAAGCGGTAAGGCGAGTTTGTGGGAAGATCCAAGAAAAAAGATTTAGGAAGTGAAATATGAGATTAATTTACAGAAATGTTAACTTAGTGAAGAGATAAATAAAGACGCTGTTTAGGTTTCAACAACGCCTTTAAAGAGCAAAGGATAACGTCTTAAACGGTTGCCAATATAATCGTCAGCCATAATTTGGTCGCAAATTTCATCAATATTATCGGTCGCTTCAAATACCCAATCAAAACGTTCTATTGCAAGTAAAAACCCACGCTTTAAATGCGTTTGCGCACGGTAATAAGCAAGGTTGTTTTTGATGAGTTGCAGCTTTTTAGGCTCTGCTTTTAATTGCGCAATAACTTGATTAATAAACTGCAAGTTGCGCGAACTGGTTGGTCTGTTTCGTCGGTATGTTGATCGCATTACTCTTCATTAGCTATGTTGTAAAGTTTTTTCAAAAAGTCGTCTTTGTGTTTGTCATGTTCATAATCTAAGTGATAGGTATTATGAAATCCAAAACGTAATAATACCCCACTGCCTTGTAAGTAAACGGTATAGCCGTCTATATCAGAATATGCAGTGATCCCTTGATAAAATTTACCTTCTTCTGTGACTTCTCCGCGTTGTTGAATGCGTTCGTAAACCGCTAGAATTTGTTTATTGTCGATTTCATTTTTCATTGTTTGTCCCTTTTATTTAATCACTCATACGCTATAGAAGTGAGGGTCGATCATCATAAAAACAATAGTCTAAAAAGTATGATATTGCTTTGTTATTTTTCATTTATAAATTATGCTCAAAGTTCACTTTTTGTTGAGCTTTTACCATGATAGACAAAGCGTTACTTTTGAAAACTCGTGAATTATCCGACCAGCTCATTGCATTGCAAACACCCATTAGAATACTCGATGCAATAAATTGGGATAAACAAATTAAAGAGGAATTTTTTAGACAAAAATGTCAAAAAAATCCACTTATTGAGCGTGCTTATTATCAACAGCGCGATTTAGGATTTGTTCCTAGCGAGTTGCGCCAAGCATTTTCAACACTGCACCGCAATATTATTAACCAGTTGGGGCAATTAAACCCAATTGCACAATATATGGGTAAAATGTGTACCGAATATAAAACGGTTCTGAGCATGCTTGAATACCGCGGTACGCCAGAGTTTCATGACTTATCAGTGGAGCTATTTGGTCATCCTAAAGATTTGTTTCATGCCGGTGAGCCATCGCTATCAGAACTGGCTAATATGCTCGAACAGCCTTTAAAAAATTTACTTGCAGCGGATATTTTGCCTGAAGATCCTAAAAATATTGATGCCAGCGACGCGGTGCGGATTTTATCTGAACAGGTCAATGCCAGCATGCCGGGAATAAACGTAGAAGTGATGCTAAGTGATGGTATTGTCAGCGATGCGGCAGCAGGTGCTAATAATATTAAGCTCAATCAAGATGTTAAGTTTTCTCAGCGCGAATTAGATATTTTAGAAGTGCACGAGGGCTGGATCCATGTAGGCACCACTCAAAATGGCTTAGCGCAACCTTATTTAACTTGCTTGAGTAAAGGCACACCAAGCTCTACGGTGACCCAAGAGGGGCTTGCAGTACTGACGGAAATTATTACTCTTAAATCAACACCACGTCGTTTATCAAAATTAGTAAACCGTATTCAAGCGGTGACGAAAGTAATTGATGGCGCTGAGTTTATCGATATTTACCGAGATTACGTTGCTCAAGGTTTATCAAAAGACGACAGCTATACTCTTGCACAGCGCGTTTTTAGAGGCAGTACCGCAACCGGCTTACCCTTTACCAAAGATATTGCTTACATAAAAGGCTTTGTTTTAGTTTACAACTTAATTAGGGTGGCGATACAGCTTGGTCGAATTGATCAGTTGCCATTATTGCTGGTGGGTAAAATATCAATTGATGACTTTAGATTAATATCGCAATTGCATGACTTAGGTGTCATTGAAAATCCGCAATTTGTGCCGCCTCATTTTAAAGATTTAAGAGGCCTTGCTACGTGGCTCAGCTTTGGTCGATTTATTGGCGATTTGTCTTTCGAACAACTAGAAAACGACTATAAGCCGTTGTTTTTATAATTTTAAAAAAGAAGCGCAGGTTCCTTTTTTAGCAAAAAAACGCAGTGGGAATAAGCAACTGCGTTTAAGTTTACACACATAAGCCTGCATGCCCATAAGAGGGCAATTGATTGTTGTCATTTTTATTTATCGTTTTATCGATACATAAAATTGTTTTAAACCATTCATTAGGCACAAAAAAAGCCCAAAAGTGGGCTTTTTAAATTCAACACACTTTGGTTATCGTGCGTTGGTGCTTTCAAATATTTTGTCTGCAGAGGCAGCGACAAAACCGGTGTAAATTTCACCGTCAGGTTTTGGATAACGAATAGCAAACTCGTAAAAACAGCTAGGAATGCGCATATCGCCATCGCTAAAGGTTACGGCGTACTCATCAGCTAATGTTGATGATTGCTCTAATAGCACCTCTGGTGAGCCTTTTACTTCGCCTCCTGAGGTATTGAGTGCAAAACCAGCATCTTTAAGAGCTTGGTTTACATCATGGATGTTATCAAACTTAGCCAAAGTATTAATGTTCACGGTGAAGTGATTGGCACGATAACCCCACGCAGACATCCACGCTGCATATTCGCTCTCTGCTAATAGCTTTTTGTAAGTATCAGTGCTTACTTGCCAATGTGTACCTGAATATAAAAAGTTATCGGCAGTCACCGCACTTTCGTCAATTTGTGCAACCATATCAGTAACAATTGCTTGAAGCTCAGGTGAGCATTTTTCAACTAATAACTCAGAAATAAATACTTTAGGTTGCGTTGGATCGCTGTGCTCGTAATGTTTAGCGTAGAGTTTTTTTGCTTCAAAATGGTACTCACCACATTCTTTGTAGCCAATGGCTAAAAAGTGCGCAGCTAGTTTTTCAAGGCCTACTTTTTCAATATTAAAAGTACGCAGCGCAATATGATCGTTGATTATATCGTCTTTTTGCGTTGAGCCTAATAGGTCATGAATTTTGTCAGCCGATGGCGTTACGCTTAGGTAGTTTTGCCACAGGTTATCAAATAATGTGTTTACATCAGTATGCATGGTAAATCCTTAAATCTGGTTAAAATTGTTATTCAATTATTAAGCCCGGCGCGAGGGTTTGCGGTAAGTTAACTTTTTCTGACTCTACAGAGGCCACTGGGTATGCGCAATAATCTGCAGCGTAGTATGCACTGGCTCTGTGGTTGCCACTGGCACCTATACCACCAAATGGCGCTGCGCTTGATGCGCCTGTAATAGGGCGGTTCCAGTTAACAATGCCGGCACGAATACGTTTTAAAAAGTGACTGTAATCATCTTCGCTATCAGCAAGTAAACCAGCAGATAAACCAAAGCTGGTGTTGTTTGCTTCTGTTATAGCGCTATTGAAATCAGTGTAACGATATACTTTTATAAGCGGGCCAAAGTGTTCTTCATCGGCAATTTCGCTTATATTAGTGACATCAATAATGCCTGGGCTTACAAACCCAGTGCCTGGTTTTAATTGTTTAAGCTCAACAAGAATCTCAGCACCTTGTTTAACTAGCTCAGCTTGCGCTGCCACCATGCCTAATGCGGCTTTTTCACTGATCATAGCACCCATAAAAGGTTGATCGTCCGCAAAGCTATCGTCTACTAGGATATTTTTGGTGGCGCTGATCAGCTTTTCTAAAATAGCATCGCCATTGGGCGACTTTTCAATAAATAAACGGCGTGCACAAGTACAGCGTTGGCCAGAGGTGATAAAACCCGATTGAATAATATCGTGCACGGCGGCGCTAACATCAGCAACATCTTTAACCACTAGCGGGTTATTACCGCCCATTTCAAGCGCTAAAATTTTACCTGGGTGGCCGGCAAATTGTTTATGTAATAAATGACCTGTGTTTGAGCTACCAGTAAAAAATAGGCCATCTATATCTTGATGTGAGGCCAGCGCTTTACCTGTTTCTAACTCACCTTGAACAAGGTTTATAACCCCAGCAGGTAAGCCTGCTTTTAACCATAGTTCTAAGGTAAACTGCGCTACATGAGGAGTTAATTCTGATGGTTTAAATACCACGGTATTACCGGCTAGTATGGCTGGTACAATATGGCCGTTTGGTAAATGCCCAGGGAAATTATACGGACCAAAAATAGCGACCACACCGTGAGGTTTGTGGCGAATAAAGGCTTTTGCACCAGGCATTGGGTTTTCGGTTGTACCAGTACGTTCATTGTAAGCACGGATCGCAATAGCCACTTTGCCTGTCATCGCGCCCACTTCTGTGCGTGTTTCCCATAGCGGTTTACCTGTTTCACGAGCAATAATAGTGGCAAACTCTTCGCTGTGTTCTTTTAGTTGGGCTACGAAGTTTTCTAAAATGGTAATACGTTGCTCAATTGGCATGTCTGCCCATTGAACTTGCGCGGCTCTTGCCGCTTTAATGGCACTGTCAACTTGCTCTGCGTTGGCGCCATTACCTTGCCATACAATTTCACCATTACTTGGGTTAATAGAATCAAACGCAGGGCCTTTGCCTACAAACCATTGATTATTAATTAGTTGTGTGTTCATAAATAATGTTACAGGCGGAAAAATCGCGCTGCATCTCCTTGTTTTAAATGAAGTGCATCAGCTACTTCTTGGCTGATGATTAAGGTGTGCTTTGCCTGATTGTAATGAGCATGTTTGGTAAATGTGGCTCTGAAATCACTAACCCCTTGATTACAAATAGCAAGGGTGTCTGAGCTTTGCTCATTGATATGTTCAAGCTCGCCAATAGTAATAGGGCACACCTGTGAATCACGAATACTGCGAATATTACCGAGCTTTGCTTCTACTGTGGGGCCTGCGTCAAATAAATCAACGTATCCGCGGTGTTCAAAACCTTCTTTTTCAAGCAGTTTAAGTGCTGGTTTGGTTTTATCATGCACATGGCCAATCACCGCTTGTGCTTTTTTGCTCAGTAAATTCACATAGATAGGGTATTTAGGCATGAGTTCGCTAATAAACACTTTATCGCCTAACCCCACTAAATGGTCGGCTTGTGGGAATTCAATACTAAAAAAGTGTTCCTGCAACCATTGCCAAAATGGCGAGTGACCGTCTTCATCGCTAACACCACGCATTTCAGCAATTACTGTGTCGGCAAAGCGCTCACTGTGTTGCGCCATAAATAAAAAACGTGAACGTGATAAAAAACGTCCCGTTAAGCCTTTTCTACTGTCTTCACGTAAAAATAAAGTACATATTTCTGAGCAGCCAGTGTAGTCATTACACATACTCAAAATATCTACGGTATTGTAAACGTTTAAAGTGGGTGAATGGTGAACGGTTTTACCTAGATGATAATGATACAAAGGTACAGATAACCCGACGGCCGCTTCTATGGCGGTAGTACCAATTACCTTGCCGGTTTCACTGTCTTCTAAAACAAATAGATAGCTTTCGTCGATGGGCTTATCTACGTTTTTAGTAAAACTGTTTTGCGCACGATCAATTTTTTCTTGTAGTTGCCCATCATCGACAGGTAAAGAGGTAAAGCCATGGCCAGACTCAATGGCAATCTCTTTAAGTGCTGCAAAATCATTGACAGTAATAGGACGTAATACTTGCATTAACTACTTGCTCCAACAACATATAAAATCCTGAGGTAAACGTGTGTTTGCCTCAGGACTTAGTTATGTTTTACTTAGTTATTAACCGTTTACTACATCGCTTACTGCTTTTTCAAAGCGAGCTAAGCCTTCTTTAATGTCCTCAAATGGGATCACTAATGAAGGTGTAAAACGAATAACGTTCATACCGGCTACTAAGTTCATTAAGCCGTTATTTGCACTTGCTACTAAAAAGTCACGAGCACGGCCTTCAAACTTCTCATTTAATACCGCACCGATTAGTAAGCCTTTACCACGGACTTCGCTAAATACATGGTATTTTTCATTAATTGCATTTAAACCATCACGGAACATTTGTTCACGCTCTTTTACGCCATCTAATACAGCAGGCGTATTAACAGTATCAAATGCCGCTTCTGCAACAGCACAAGCTAACGGGTTACCACCATATGTAGAACCATGCGTGCCTACTTTTAGGTGTGCTGCAATTTCAGTGGTGGTGATCATGGCGCCAATTGGAAAACCGCCACCTAAGGCTTTAGCCGTCGTTAAGATATCAGGAACAACATCTAACCCTTCGTATGCGTATAAGTGACCTGTACGGCCAACGCCGGTTTGCACTTCATCAAAAATAAGTAGTGCGTTGTGTTTAGTGCACAGTTCACGTACTTTTTGTGCAAATTCATTAGTTGGTGGCACAATGCCGCCTTCACCTTGTAATGGCTCCATCATTACTGCACAGGTATCATCACCAATTAAGGCTTCAAAAGCGGCAATATCATTGTAGTCACAATGCACAATATCAGCAGGTTTTGGACCAAAACCGTCAGAATAAGCAGCTTGGCCACCCACTGTTACAGTGAAAAATGTACGACCATGAAAACCTTTATTGAAAGCAATAATTTTAGTTTTTTCAGCACCAAATTTATCCAGTGCAAAGCGACGGGCTAATTTTAATGCTGCTTCGTTTGCTTCAGCCCCTGAGTTTGCAAAGTAAACTTTTTCAGCAAACGTGGCATCAACCATTTTTTTAGCTAGACGAAGAGCTGGCTCATTGGTCATTACATTTGATAAGTGCCAAATTTTTTCGCCTTGCTCTTTAAGTGCACCGACTAATGCAGGATGGCAATGCCCTAAACAATTAACTGCAATACCACCGGCAAAATCGATAAATTCGTTATTGTTCTGATCCCACACACGTGAGCCTTCACCGCGAACAGGAACAACAGCTGAAGGGTTGTAATTAGGGACCATTACGTCGTTAAATAAATCTCTGGTTACTTGCATTTTTACACCTAAATTATTCACATAAAAAAATACGTTGCTGAAAAAATAACGATAAGGTCAGGATGATTCAGCAATACAATGTGTTTTACTTATTAAAAATGTCATTATCAAAGGTTATGAATGAAATTTGCAGTGCTATTTTGTGAAAAATGATTAGAATAATAGTCAAATTAACGAATTTAATTAGCATTATGATAACTCCCCAAGATGAAAAACTACTCTCAGTATTAAAAACGAACGCCCGCGCTAGCATTTCTGATCTTGCAAGGCATTTGAGTTTATCTCGTTCAACGGTGCAAAGCCGAATGCTAAAATTAGAGCAAAGTGGGATCATTAAGGGTTATAGCGTTGACTTTGGAGATGACTTTTTAAATAGCTTGGTCTCTGCGCATGTTTCAATAAAAGTAAAACAGAAGCTAACAACAAAAACTAATATTGAATTAAAGCAAATTGATGCGATTTCTCAGTTGTATGCAATCAGTGGAGAGTTTGATTTAATTGCTATTGTAGAAGCACAGAACCTTGAGCAGTTAAGCCACTTGCTGGATGATATTGGTAACTTAGATGGGGTAGAGCGTACCCGTTCATCGGTTATTTTAGAGACTAAATTTAAGCGTTAATTCGATTTGTTTAGTACATTAAGTGAGCATTAATTATTTGCATTTAAGCTAACTTGACTGTAGTCTACTTGATATTAGGAACAAGGAATGTTTTTAACCAAATCGATAGGCTTATTGCCCTGCATTTGTTGCAATCTTCCAGTACTTAAAAAATCTCATCAATACAGTTATTAATCTTATTAGCATTGGCTAATAAGGTGTGAGTGAAATAGGACGTTTTTGGCACCACTGGGCTAAGACTTTACAAGGAAATGTTATGAAATACACAACAATGGCTGCTGTGGCATTATTAATAGGTGGCTCATATTTAAGTGCAAAAGCGACTTTATTTGACCCTGCACAGAGCATAACGGTTGAAACTTACAGCGATATATTCTTCAAATTAGAATCCTCTCCTGTCAGCATTAATGAAATTATTACCGGGGCGAGTCAATTTGCCGATAGCTTGTGTGATGAAAGCATCTACCAAGAAGTAATTGGCGAATCGGTAAACTCATGTAAGCAAAAATTCAAACAATCTCAAGCACAATGTGCTGAGTTTATAATAAAAAATAACGAGCCTATGTACACTGATAAAGTGGCAATAACACAGCTCTCTGAGAAGTTTATTAATTGCATGACCAATAGCTAAAATAGCGCTTACAGTTCTTAATCTATTAAATATGCGGCTCCTAAACTGGATGAGCATTGATGCTTTAATTTTTATTTAGCATATTCCACTGCGTGGTCTATGCTAAATTTTATTAATGCTCAAACGCCCAGTTTGCTTTAGGGAGTACAATGCAAGAAAATTTACTGAATTCAGTCATCAAAATAACAAAAAATAGAGATGTAGATTCTCTTGAATATAGTTTGATATCGACCATCCAAGAATTTATAGGCTGTAAAGAAGTCTCAGTTTATAAAGATATAGAAGTTCAAGGCCAACTGACTATTGAGCAAAGTCTTTGCTTAAAAGTGACGGGTGAAAAGCAATTCGAGTGGGTACAACGACAAATTGTTGCACAGCCTGAGGATGAACTTCTATCGTGTTTACGTTCTGCCTGTATTATTACTGTTCAGTCTGCCGATGGAATTGAACGCCGTTGGCTCCCCATTACCCGCCAAGAAAAAACAGTTGCTGCCATTTCTGTGGTTTCAAAAAGTTTAGATAGTTCGGCTCAAGTGATGCTAAATGCTTTTTGCCGCATATTTGAAAACTATTTAGTGATACTCCATGAAAACGAAAGAGACAAATTAACGGGCCTGTTAAATAGACAGACCTTTGAGAAAAAAATAAAACAGCTAATTGAAAAACAAGTATTAAAAATGCACGGCTCATCCCGAGATAAGGATAAAAGGCAACAAAAGCAGACATCAACATCTTGGCTGGCTATTTTAGATATTGATCATTTTAAAAATATAAATGATCAATACGGTCATATCTGTGGAGATGAAGTGTTACTCGTATTAGCGCAAAAAATGCGTCACTTTTTTCGCTCAACAGATTTAATTTTTCGTTTTGGTGGGGAAGAATTCGTGATTGTTTTTGAGCCCACAGATGCTGACTCAATCAGTAATAAAATGGCTGAATTTATACAGCTCATTAGAGATACATCGTTTCCTTTTGTTGAAAATATGACGATCAGTGCTGGTTTAGCGCGTATTAGTCCTTATGATTTTCCAATTGCAGTGTTAGAAAGCGCAGATAAAGCGCTTTATTATGCAAAAAATAATGGCCGAGATAAATTTTGTATCTATGAAGATTTACTTGCCGAGAACTTAATAAGTGTACAAGTTAATTCCTCAGAAATAGATTTATTTTAAACTACTGCGGCTGAGGATGGCTTCGCTGCACTTTCACTTTGGTTACTTGGTCGAGCTTTATAAAATAAACATTGCCGCCAATGCCTTTAAACTCCTCATCGGTAAAGGCGATGGTATTGTCATCATAAAAGGTGATTGCCTCTTTTTGGGTTACAATACCTAAGTCAATTTTAAATACATCGCCAGAGAAAAACTTATCGCCTTTAAAGTTTTCAAACAGCCAAATACTGGTTGAATCTAATAATGCGAGCTTTTTTCTATCTGGGCTAAGTGCTGCGGATGTGATCCAGCAAAGCTTTTCCATGGTGGTGCACGTTTTAAATGAATCTATCAGCTGGGCATCAAAATTCGCTGCATGGTCGCCTACTTTGTAAACGTTAGTAATTCCATCGAATGGCTCTGTGCGATTTTTAGTAAACAAGTATAAATGTCGACCAAAAGCCACAAACGCTTCTAAGTCATAATTACGTTGATCAGGTTGTATTGGGCTGCCATCTAATTCTGGGTAGGTAAACTTTATAATTTCAGCTTCTGTTGTATTGGTTTTTATATCTATGGGGTTTTCTATTTTATAAATTGTTAGCCATTTACGATCATTTTTATTATTACCAAAGTCGCCTAAAAAGAAATGACCAAACTTATTTTGCGTCATATCTTCCCAGTCTATATTTTTTGCATTCGTGACGAGTACTTCTTTTGCAATTGAACCATCGTCATTGAGCCTATAAAGCTTAGGCTCGTCGCCACTATCGTTAATAGCCCAAAGCCGTTTATGTTTATCAAACTCAATGCCTGAAATTTCTTTTAGTTTTGGGTCTACAGAGACTACCTTTTTACTATATAGTGTATAAATTGAACTGCCTACAACAGCCGTAATGATGCTAAAGACGATAACAGAAGTAATAAGGATGCTTTTTTTCAACATTGTATTTAAGTGTTCATCGGGTTGGCTGAGTAGATAGTTATTATCGCTGATGATGTTGTTAAGCTAAAGGTTTTTATAGTTTTAATGTAGTTATAAAAATTAATAAGTATGTGTATAAGGACAAAAGCAAATTAATTAGTTGTTATGGTGTAGTTGGTTTAAAAGTTGCTCAGTTGCAGTGCTTACTTAAAAATCAGTTTTAATGGTTAAAATTGCACCAAACCAGTGCGGTAAAATAAATAACGCACTGTAATAATGCGTAAATAAAGTTTTGATTAACTTTAAAGCTGTTTTTATGTGAATGAATGGATTCCACATCGCCTTTTTAAGCTGTTTGGCCTGTGGCAAAGATGAATAACCCTTTTTGGTTTAGTTGGAGCCTATTATGTTGAATAAACGCTTTTTTAAAACAAAAAATGAAGCAGAAGTAACCTTTGAATTTTCTCACCCAGATGCAGATGATGTCTGTTTACTTGGAGAATTTAATGATTGGCAGCCGGTGCCAATGAAGCACAACAAAAAGCTTGGCGTATTTAAATGCAAGCAACGTCTTCCCGTTGATAAAGAGTTTCATTTTCGCTATTTAATAAATGGTAAACAGTGGGATAACGATCATCAGGCTGATGGGTATATTGCTAATAATTTTGGTACAGAAAATAGTATAGTAAATACACAACGCATTAATTAAGGTCGCTGAATGGACGCACTATCGCAATTGTTTTATTTGCATGGTATTGGTTACGAATACACTAAGTATACGGGTGAACACGTTATATTTAGCGAAGACACCCGTAAATCTGCTTTGCACTGCTGTGGCGTTGACACACGTGATACGGCGCAAATAACCCAGTTAAATTATCAATTGGATGCGGCTACATGGTTAACACTCGCACCTGCTGTTAGCATAATAGATCAGGCTAGTAATGTGCTAAAGGTGCGTGTTAATGAAGCTGATACGCATCACAAAATTACATTAACTGTGGCAGCATTAAATATAAAGCTGCAATTTGAACACATTGCTCAGTATGCAGCATTAGGTGAGTACTTTGTAAATGGGTGTCGTTATATAGAAATAGCGCTACCACTGACGCATTTACCAACCGGCTATTATGATGCGTTATTAACGATGGGTGAGCAATCTGCTAAAACACAAATTTGGTCGACCCCTGAGCAAGCCTACCAAATAGCGGATAAAAAACGCTTTGGCTTATCAATTCAGTTATATACATTAAAAAATAAAGCCGGACTCGGGATTGGCGATTTTAGTGATTTACTTGAGTTGGCAACCTTATGTGCAAAGCAAAATATGGACTATATTTTACTTAACCCATTGCACTTATTGTTTGCAGATAACCCTGAGTGCGCCAGCCCCTACAACCCAAACAATCGTGCCTTACTCAATCCGCTATATATCGCAATTAATTTATCGCCAGACAGCTTTAACAATCCGGATTTAACTAAGTTGTTATCTGCTAATACCTCAAGTAAATACAGCGACCAAGGTGTAGCCTTTATTGATTATAAAACGGTTACTGAGTGTAAATATGCTGCTTTTAAGCTGCTTTTTAAGCATTTTCAACAACAGGGCAGTCAAGCACGGCAAAACGAATTTAGTGCGTTTTGTAAACAGTACAGTGATGTACTGGCTCTGTTAGAAACCACAGAACCCACATTTGAATATTACCTCCAATGGCAAGCACACAGCCAACTTACGCAATGCCAACAGCATTGTATTGACCAAGGGATGGCGATTGGTTTAATTAATGATTTAGCGGTGGGCTGTGCTAATGAGGGCACTGAATTTAAATATCAGCAGGGATTATTTAGTCAAGATGCAACCCTTGGTGCACCACCAGATCCTTGGGCACCTAACGGCCAAAATTGGGGGCTGCCAGCAATAAACCCGCAGCGCCTTGCTGACAATAACTATCAGTTTTATCGCTCACTTATACGCGCCAATATGGATGCTGTAGGCGGGTTACGAATCGACCATGTAATGGCGATTAGGCGTTTGTGGTGGTGTTTCATAAACAATAATACCCAAGATGGCTGTTATGTGTACTACCCATTTGAGCATTTATTAGCAATTTTAAAAATTGAATCTCATCTTAATCAGGCCATAGTAATAGGCGAAGATTTAGGGGTTGTACCACCGGAGGTAAAAGAGGCACTGGTTGATAGTGGCATTTTCTCAAACAGCTTATTTTATTTTGAAAAACAACAAAATGATGAATTTGTAAATAGCGATGATCTTAGCGATCAATGCCTGCTAATGATAGCCAATCATGATGTACCGCCATTTGTGGGCTGGTGGCAGCATAGCGATTTAAAAATTAAACAGCAGTATGGGCTGATTGATACTGATGAGTATCAGCAGTTAGTTCAGCAGCGAGAGCAAGAGCAACACCGGTTATTACGCTTTTTAAATCCACAAAACACTTCCTTTTCACTTAACACGGATGCTTTTGACGTTTATAGCGCTTTGGCTGTATGTTTAGCTAAATCGCCGTCTCGTTTATTTGCATTACAGCTTGATGATTTAGACAAGCAACACTACCCAGTCAATATTCCTGGCACCGATAAAGAGTATCCTAATTGGCGACGGGTACTCACACATACATGCGACGATATTTTTAAAGATAATGCTGCTCTTTTGGCTGCAATACATTCAATAAGGAATGCGTAAATGGGCAGTACTAAAAATAGGGTATCAACGCAATTAGTTGATTATGACGCACAGGTAAACGCATTAACTGCAGGGCGATTTAAAGACCCGTTTAGTTTTTTAGGCGCGCACAACACCCAAAGTGGCACTGAAATACGCGTGTATTTGCCAGCGGCATTACGCGTCGAACTGTTAATTGATGGTCAAGTTATTAGCGCGTTACGCTATAAACACAGTGATTTATTTATCGCTGAGTTATCAAGCATGCCTAGCAGTGTTTACCAATGCCAGGTTAGTTATGAAAATAGCGATGTTACATTTTATGATGAATACAGCTTCAGCAGTACATTGGATGAACAGGCTATGTACTTGTTTAACGAAGGTAGCCTTGAGCATGCTTATACTCACCTAGGTGCGCAATTTACTACACAACAAGGGGTAGATGGTGTTCGTTTTTGTGTGTGGGCGCCTAATGCCGCCAGTGTATCGGTTATTGGTGAGTTTAATTTTTGGCAAGCGAATCGCCATTTTATGCGATTTCATCCGGCAAGTGGGGTATGGGAATTATTTATCCCGGGTTTAAGTGCAGACATGTGCTATAAATTTGCTATTACTACGCTCAGTGGCGAGGTTTTAGATAAAGCCGATCCTTTTGCATTTAAAATGCAGCAAGCACCGGGCACTGCCAGTATATTACAGTACAAACCAGCGCCTATTTTACTAAGTGAACAAGCGATTATAAATCGCCAAAAGCGTAATCATATTGATGCGGCTATCAGTATTTATGAAGTGCACTTAGGCTCTTGGCAACGCGCTGAGCATAACCGTTACTTAAGCTACACCGAGCTTGCAGATAAGCTTGTAGGCTACGTGATTGAAATGGGGTTCACGCATTTACAACTTATGCCGATCAGTGAATACCCGTTTGATGGCTCTTGGGGTTATCAGCCAGTAGGGCTGTTTGCACCTACGAGCCGCTTTGGTGATTACAACAGCTTTAAATACTTAGTTGAGCAATGTCATAAAGCTAACATAGGCATATTACTTGATTGGGTTCCTGGGCACTTTCCAAGTGACCCACATGGCTTACATTGCTTTGATGGCACCCATTTATACGAACACGCTGATATGCGCCAAGGGTTTCATCCTGATTGGAACACCTATATTTATAATTATGACCGCCCTGAAGTAAAAAGCTTTTTAATTTCTAATGCGATGTATTGGCTTAGCCAATTTGGCATAGACGGACTGCGTGTAGATGCGGTGGCGTCAATGCTTTACCTTGATTACAGTCGTAAAGAAGGACAGTGGGTAGCTAATTGTTATGGCGGTCGAGAAAACTTAGGGGCAATAGAGTGCCTAAAACAAGTGAACTTACGCAGTTATAAAAATAACCCCGGCATTATGATGGTTGCCGAAGAGTCAACGGCTTGGCCTGGGGTCACGCAAAGTGTTGAACACAATGGCTTAGGTTTTGGTTATAAATGGAATATGGGCTGGATGAATGACAGCTTAGATTATATGCAGCAAGATCCGTTATTTAGAAAATATCACCATCATAAAATGACATTTTCTATGGTGTATGCATTTAGTGAAAATTATATTTTACCGCTCAGTCATGATGAAGTGGTGCATGGCAAGGGATCACTACTAAACAAAATGCCCGGTGATGATTGGCAGCAGTTTGCAAACTTACGTGCTTATTATGCGTTTATGTGGGCACATCCAGGCAAAAAATTACTGTTTATGGGCGCCGAAATAGCACAGCGTAAAGAGTGGGATCATGACCATTCACTAGACTGGCACTTGCTTGAGCATCAAAGCCATCAAGGGATTCAGCATACGGTTAAACGTCTTAATCAAGTGTATCAAGCGCATCCATCTTTATATGAGCTCGATAGCTGTGCAACGGGCTTTTCATGGATAGATAATAATAACAGCCAGCAGAGTATGTTTAGTTTTATTCGTTATGCTAAAAATGCTGACCACTTTATGGTTATTGTCGCTAACTTTACACCAACGGCTTATCAACACTACACCTTAGGTGTGCCAGCGAAGGGCACATATAAAGTGGTATTAAATACCGATGAGGTCTGCTTTTTTGGCTCAGGTTATCGTGTCACAGAGGATAAAAACCAGTTTATCCATTCAGTCGTTCAGCCAAGTCATGGGTTTGATCACAGTATTACAGTTAATATTGGCGGCTTAACTACACTTTACTTAGAAAAGGTGAATGATGAGTAATTGCTTTGAGGTTACTCAGGGTGCGCCTTTGCCACTGGGTTCGAGTGTACAAAACCAAGGCGTTAACTTTGCCTTGTATGCCCCTAATGCAAGCCAAGCTTTTGTGTGCTTATTTGATAAAAGTGGTCATACAGAAATATTAAAAATAGCCATGAATATTAATGAAGGCGGCGTATGGAGCATTCACATAGCCCCATTAAGCACAGGCGCATTGTATGGCTTTAGGGTTGATGGCGAATACAGCCCAGAAAAAGGCATGTTGTTTAATGAGCATAAATTACTGATTGATCCGTATGCAAAAGACTTGTTTAACGAATTTACTTGGAGCGAACGTCATTACGGGCAAATGCCCATTGGCACTAAAAGCGTGGTTAATAATGCGATAGATATGCCTAAATCAAAAGTGACTGCGCCGGTTGCTTATTCAAATAATAAGCCACAGCATAGTTGGGCCAATACCGTTATTTATGAGTGCCATGTTAAAGGTGCTACCTGTCGCCATCCTGATATCCCTAAAGCGCTAAAAGGGACATTTTTAGGTTTGAGTCATCCTAGTTTTATTGAGCATTTAAAAAGTTTAGGGGTAACGGCTATTGAGCTTTTGCCTGTGCATGCTTTTATAAGCGAACAGTTTTTAACCGCTAAAGGACTGCAAAATTACTGGGGCTATAATAGTCTTAATTTTTTTACTCCTCATAAAGACTATTTGGTTAATGACGATATAAACGAATTTAAACAAATGGTGAGTGAGTTACATCGCGCCAATATTGAAGTTATTTTGGATGTGGTATACAACCACACCGCAGAGGGAGGAAATGATGGCCCTATTTTATCTCTGCGAGGGCTCGACAACCTAACATATTATCGCACCATTGAGGGGCAACCCAATGTTTATATTAATGATACAGGGTGTGGCAATACGTTAAATATCGATCACCCTAAAACCTTACAATTGGTACTCGACAGCTTACGTTACTGGGTTGAAGTTATGGGCGTTGATGGCTTTCGGTTTGATTTAGCCACCATTTTAGCGCGTTCAAATACGGGCTTTAGTGCGTCTCACACCTTTTTACAAGCAATTGCCCAAGATCCTGTGTTAAATAAAGTTAAACTGATCAGTGAGCCGTGGGATATAGGCCCTGGTGGTTATCAGCTTGGTGCATTTCCTTCACCTTGGCGAGAGTGGAACGATCAATATCGTGATGTGATTAAACGCTTTTGGCAAAGTGAAAAAGGCATTATTAGTGATGTCGCAAAGCGTTTACATGGCTCGTTTGATATTTTTGAACACAGTAACCGAGGCCCGCTAAATAGCATTAACTTTATTACCAGCCACGATGGGTTTACGTTAGCCGACTTAGTCAGTTATGAGCAAAAACATAACCAGGCCAATGGTGAAAACAACCAAGATGGCCATAGCGCTAATTATTCGTTTAACTGCGGGGTTGAGGGATTTACCAGCGACCCAGAAGTAATGAGTTTGCGCTTACAACAACAAAAAAACTTTCTACTCACCTTATTACTCTCCAAAGGCGTGCCAATGATAGCCGCTGGCAGTGAGATGGCGCACTCGCAAGGCGGTAATAATAACGCTTACTGTCAAAATAATCGCACCAGCTGGCTTGCCTGGAAAGACTCACAACTGAATCATTCATTGATTCAGTTTATTGATGATGCGCTAAAAATCAGGCGTGGTCACAGTGCATTTAAACACAGTGTGTTTTTGGATGATATTGATGAGCGCTTCACCGTTAAGTGGTTTACCGAGCAAGGTAAAAAAATGGATGAAACACATTGGCATGAAGATACACGGCAATTTTTAATGTATAGCTTACTTGATAAGCAAAATAAGCATGCGTTATTAATTATTCTTAATGCTAGTAAACAGCCTGTGGTCTGCCAATTACCACAATCGCCCATTATCGCGCCATGGACGTTAGTATTATCAAGTGTAAATAACGCATCATCTGTTATTCAAGAAGATGCAACCGTAAATATTTCAGCACAAAGTAGTTGGGTTTTTAGTGCCAATTTAGAAGGCGATGATTATGACTAAGCAAGACGAGCAAGTGTGTGTAGTAAAAGGCTGGCAAGCAGGCCCAGTGATAGACGAAAGTACTTTAAGTGATGATTTAACACGGCACTTTTATTACACCTTAGGGCGTGATGTGGTGGGCGAGTCACAGCTGTATTTGTATCATGCATTAGCACTGACGATCAGAGACCGATTAGTGGCACGCTGCAGGGAAACCAATCAACAAATAAAACAACAAAAACGCCGTAAAACAGCCTATTTATCGTTAGAGTTTTTAATGGGCAGAGCGCTGGGTAATGCAGTATTAAATCTAGATTTAGAATCACAAGTTACAAAGGCACTGCAAGCTTACTGTACTGAGCTTGAAAGTGTGGAACAAGCTGAGCATGATGCCGGTTTAGGCAATGGCGGCTTAGGGCGACTAGCGGCTTGTTTTTTAGATAGCTGTGCCAGTTTAGCGCTGCCAGTGGTCGGTTACGGTATTCGTTATGAATATGGTATGTTTAATCAGTCAATAAAAGAAGGTAATCAGGTTGAGCAACCAGATAACTGGTTACGAGAAGGTCATCCTTGGGAATTGAGCGCACCGGAGCAAGCTAAACGAGTTAAGTTTTCTGGTTATGTACAAAGCTACACCGATAAATTTGGCCGTGAGCATCGCCAATGGATCAGTTCTCAAGATGTATTAGCAGTGCCTTATGATGTACCTATTCCGGGCTATAAAAATAATATTGTTAATACCCTTAGACTTTGGAAGTCTGAAGCAACGGACGAATTTAATTTAACAGAATTTAATGCCGGAAGTTATTCTGAAGCAGTAGCACAAAAAAATCTCGCTGAGCAAATAACCATGGTGTTGTACCCTAACGACAGCAGTGAAAATGGTAAAGAGCTGAGATTACGTCAACAATACTTTTTATCATCGGCAAGTATTCAAGATGTACTTACACAATGGATTGAACAATACGGTAATGATTTTACTGAATTTGCTCAGCATCATGTGTTTCAGCTTAACGATACCCACCCAAGTATTGCGGTTGCCGAGCTGATGCGAATTTTAGTTGATGACCATGAACTGGATTGGGATCAGGCATGGAATATCACCACCAAAACCATGGCTTACACAAATCATACCTTACTACCAGAGGCATTAGAGAAGTGGTCGGTATCGTTATTTGCTAAATTATTACCGCGTATTTTAGAGATTATTTATGAAATTAATGCCCGCTTTTTAGCCGAGGTGGCCATGCATTGGCCAGGTGATGTGCAAAAACAACGGGATTTATCATTAATTGAAGAAGGGGGCGAGCCGCAAATACGTATGGCCTTTTTAGCCATTGTCGGCAGTTACTCTGTCAATGGTGTGGCAGCGCTACATACGCAGTTATTAACCGCGGGTTTGTTTAAAGATTTTTACGCGTTATGGCCTGATAAATTTAACAACAAAACCAATGGTGTTACTCCACGGCGCTGGCTTGCATACTGCAATCCGAGTTTAAGCCAGATCATTAGCGAAAAAATAGGCAAAGACTGGATAGGTGATTTTGCACAAATTGGCCAATTACGTCGTTACTACGATGACCCGCAGTTTCATATAAAGTGGCAGCAAGCAAAACAGCAAAACAAACAACGCTTAGTTGATTTAGTAAAACAAAGATGTGGCGTAGAGTTTGATATTAACATGCTATTTGATGTGCAGGTAAAACGTATTCACGAATATAAGCGCCAGTTACTTAACATTTTACACGTTATTCATTTATATGACCGCATACGCCGTGGCGACACACAAGGCATGGTGCCTCGTTGCGTTTTATTAGGTGGTAAAGCAGCACCGGGTTACATGATGGCTAAAAAAATCATTAAACTCATTAATAATGTTGCTGAGGTGATCAATAAAGACCCACAGGTATCTGCTTTTCTAAGAGTCGCGTTTTTACCTAATTATAATGTCACCGCCATGGAAACCATTTGCCCTGCAACGGACTTATCGGAGCAAGTATCAACCGCGGGCAAAGAGGCCTCAGGTACCGGCAACATGAAGTTTATGATGAATGGCGCGCTAACAATAGGCACCCTAGATGGCGCTAATATCGAAATACGTGACGCTGTTGGGGCTGAGAATTTTTTCTTATTTGGCGCACAAGCTGAGCACATTGACGACATAAAAGCACATTATAACCCCAGTGAAATAATTGCGAATAACCCTGATTTGAATAGTGTGATGCACTTACTCGAAAGTGGCCATTTCAATCTATTTGAACCTGGCTTATTTGACGATGTGATTAATGGCATTAAAAGTAACAACGATCCTTGGTTAACCGCCCATGACTTTGCCAGCTATATAGCTGCGCAACGTGATGTTGATAAAGCCTATGCAGATCAAACCTACTGGACTCAAATGAGTATTTTAAATACTGCCGCCAGTGGCTCATTTTCTAGTGACAGAACAATTAGTCAATATTGTGATGATATATGGCATTTAACTCCACTAGATACCACACACCAAACAGTAAAAACAAACACTGATACTAACAGCTGACACTAAACGGAGAGAGTAATATGCCCAGTTATGCAAATCGTTATATAAGTAATTTAACAAGAGAAACCTACGCTTTAATTCTTGCCGGAGGCCGCGGTTCTCGCTTGCATGAGCTAACCGACTGGCGTGCTAAACCCGCCGTTTATTTTGGTGGTAAACATCGTATTATTGATTTTCCACTATCAAATTGCATTAACTCAGGTGTAAGACGTGTCGGAATTGCAACGCAATATAAATCACACTCACTGATTCGCCATGTAAATCGAGCGTGGGGGCATTTTAAAAAGGAATTAGGTGAGTCAGTTGAAATATTACCTGCGTCACAGCGCCATGGTGATGAATGGTATTGCGGTACTGCCGATGCGGTATTTCAAAATATGGATATTATTCGCCATGAGTTACCTAAATATGTGATGATTTTATCTGGCGACCATGTGTATCGTATGGATTATGGCGGGCTGTTGGCAAAGCATGTAGAAAATGGCGCCGACATGACGGTATGCTGTTTAGAAGTACCGGTTGAAGAAGCTTCGGGTACCTTTGGTGTGATGACGGTTGATGAAGAAAGTCGTGTACGTCGGTTTGACGAAAAACCTGCCGAGCCCAGCTCAGTGCCTGGTAAACCAGGCACCTGTTTAGCATCAATGGGAAATTATGTATTTAATACTGAGTTTTTATTTGAGCAGCTACAAAAAGATGCGCAAACAGAGGGCTCAGGGCGTGATTTTGGCCATGATATAATTCCGGCTATTATTGAAGAGCATAATGTGTTTGCCTACCCGTTTAGAGATCCCGCACAGGTAGGACAACCCTATTGGCGCGATGTGGGAACTCTAGATTCGTTTTGGGAAGCAAATATGGAACTGGTTATGCCAGAGCCTCAACTGGATTTGTACGATCCTACTTGGCCAATTTGGACTTACCAAGAGCAACTTCCTCCTGCCAAATTTATTTTTGATGATGATGATCGCCGAGGGATGGCGGTTGACTCAACGGTGTCGGGTGGGTGTATTGTTTCCGGCTCTTTAGTGAGAAAATCATTATTATTTTCTAATGTACATATTCGTTCATATTGTACCATTGAGGAGTCGGTCATTTTACCCGGTGCTATTGTAAATCGAGGGTGTAAAATTAAGCGAGCAATTATAGATAGAAGCTGTGAGATCCCACCTGGATTAGAGATTGGTTTTGATCGTAAAACCGATGAAGCCAATGGATTTCGGGTATCAAAAAAAGGGATTGTATTGGTCACCCGCGATATGCTGATGAAGTTAGACAATAAGTCACATCGTTAATAAATAATAATTAAAAGAGCAAGGCGAAAGCCTTGCAGCAAACTATAAGAGTAAATTAATGCATGTATTAATGGTTGCTGCAGAGAATGATGCGTTACCTAATGCCAAAGTTGGTGGTGTTGCTGATGTTATTCGTGATGTACCAAAGGCGTTAGTGGCGCAGGGGCTGACGGTAGATGTGGTTATTCCTGATTATGGTTTTGAACTAGGTGAGCGCTGTTTTATTGGTGAAGTGAGTGTGGCATTTAAGTCAGAGACACACGTTTTATCTTTGTTTGAAATTACACAGAATCAAAAAGGGGTGAGGCAAATAGTTATAAGTCATCCTCTTTTTAGTCAATCATTGAGTGTGTATTGTAACGACAACGATAATAGACCATTTGCTACCGATGCAACCAAGTTTGCACTGTTTAATGCCGCTATTTGTGAAGCCCTGATACAGGGCGTATTAACACAACCCAACACTTTACATTTGCATGATTGGCACAGTGCCTGTGTGGCCGTGTTACTTAAATTTAATCCTCGTTATGGCAAGCTTGCTAAGCTGCGCTTGGTATATACGGTGCACAATTTAGCTTTGCAGGGAATTCGTCCTTTTAAAGGGGATGATTCAAGCTTAGAAGCATGGTTTCCCTCGTTAAGTTACGACGGGCAACGATTATGTGACCCTCGTTATCCGCATTGCTTTAACCCTATGCGCAGTGCCATTAATTTAGCCGACAAAGTACATGTGGTTTCACCGAGTTATAGCCAAGAAGTGCAAATAGCAAGTAATGACGCCCACGGATTCTTTGGTGGCGAAGGACTTGAACGAGATTTACAACAAGCGGCTGAGCAAGGCAAATTAATTGGCATACTCAACGGCTGTGATTACGCAATTCAAGACGAACATGAAGCAACCTATAGTCAGCTATTAGAGCAAATAGAATCGACTTTGTTTAGTTGGATGGCAAAAAGCGCGCAATTACACAGCAGCCACTACATCGCCCATCAGCGTGTTTTACAATTTATGGCGTGTGATAAGCAAGGGCCACTTGTAACAAGTGTAGGGCGGCTCACTGAGCAAAAAGTATTGTTACTTTGCCAGCAACAAAGCAAAGACCTGACTATTGATTCAGTGTGTCAGATCATTAATCAATTTAAGGGGCGTTTACTTGTGCTGGGCTCAGGCGATAGTAAACTTGAACACCTTTTTACCTGCGCCATGGCACGTAATAACAACTTTTTGTTTTTAAAAGGCTATGGGCAAGATGTTGGCGATTTAATGTATCAATTAGGTGATTTATTTTTAATGCCGAGTTCTTTTGAGCCCTGTGGGATTAGCCAGATGCTCGCAATGCGAGCCGGCCAACCTTGCTTAGTGCACAGTGTCGGAGGTTTAAAAGATACCGTAGAGCATAATGTCAGTGGATTTTGTTTTAACGGCGATACGCTAAGTACACAAGCTGATGCACTCTTGCAGAGTTTAACTGAGGCACTTAGCCTATATCAAACAAACCCTAAGCAATGGCAAGCAATAAAAAGGCGAGCTGCTGATGCACGATTTAGTTGGGATAGTGTGGTAACTGATTATATAACATACTTATATTAAAAAATTTTATAAAGTTCAGTGACATCCGTTCTTATTTACGCTTTAATTACTTAGTCTGGTGGAAATAATATAAAGTAGGTAATGTGTCTGTATTTGTGGCAAGGCAAGCAATACTAAATCGAAATCAAAATGTAGTTGCTTATGAACTGCTATTTCGCGATAGTCCTGAAAATTGCTTTCCTGGTGTATCTGATGGTCAAGCAACGGCGAGGCTTATCATGGAAAACCAGCTTAACCTAGGTACTCGTCACATTACCTCGGGTAAAAAAGCATTGATCAATATTGGCCCTGAGTCGTTAAAACTTGATTTGTGTGATTTTTTACCTTGTAAAGATGTTGTCATTGAATTACTTGAAACCATAGAGCCCACCGACGATACCTACGAGCTATGTCGCAAGCTATTTCACAGTAACTACAAATTAGCCCTTGATGATTTTGTTTATACGCCGCAGTGGGAGCGCTTTTTAAAGCTGGTCAACTTAATTAAATTTGATATTCGCCTTACTCCACTTGCTGAAATTCCGCTGGTGGTTAATAAGCTTAAAAAGTACAAAAATATTAAACTACTAGCCGAAAAAATAGAAACCGATGAAGAATATAAATTGGCCCGTAAAATGGGCTTTGATTATTTTCAAGGTTATTATTTTGCGCGCCCAGTGATGATAGAACAAAAAGATATTCACTATAATTACGGCCTAGTGATCGCCATTTACTCAGAAGTAATGAAGCCAGATCCTGATGTTAAAGTGATCACCGGTTTATTTGAGCTTGATGCGGCATTGGCCTACAAGTTACTGCGTTTATTAAATAGCGGTGTGTTTCCGCTACAAAGCCAAATTTCGTCGTTAAAACAAGCGTTAGTTTACCTCGGCCAAGCACGTTTAAAAAAGTTTGTTAGTTTAATTGTCACTGCCCATACAGCACGCTCTAAACCTATAGAGCTCATGCAGATGTGCGTTATTCGCGCACGGTTTTGTGAATTAATAGCCGCTAAAGTTGCTAAGCAGGTTCAAGGTGAAGCATTCTTAACGGGGCTTTTTTCACTGCTCGATGCTATTTTAGACAAGCCAATGGACTTGCTGGTTGATAAACTTCCATTCCCGGAAGATATAAAAGCAGCGTTAACTGGTGAAAAAAATAACTTATATTATATCCTTGAAACAGTAAAAGCCTACGAAACAGGAAGCTGGTGGGCGCTTGAGAATGCAGTATTACTGATTAATTTAGACAGTGCTTTTTTACCAAAATTATACAAACAAGCGGTACAATGGGCCGATAGCTATAAAGATAATATTTAGGGAATTCATGCTTTGCGCAATTATAATATGGACTTTATAAGGGGCATAGCCGTACTTGGTCTGGTATTTATTAACTGTTTTTCCTTCGCTATTTTCGAGCTTAATTATACGCCACTCACAACACCACCACCTAGCGATCAGTTTCTAAACATACTAAGCCTTATATTTGTTGAAGGACGGTTTCGCACTTTATTCACTTTACTGTTTGGTGCGGGTCTTTATATTCAGTATCAGCGATACCAATGCACTGAGCCACTAAAAAAACGATTACATTGGCTAATTGTGTTTGGCTTAATACATGGTTTTTTATTGTGGGCGGGCGACATTTTGTTTTTATATGGGGTGTCAGGTTTATTTATATTGCGCTATTTAGATTACACGAATGAAGAGCTTAAAAACAAAGCGGCGCTTTTTACTTTTATTTCTTTAATGACCATTGCCATATTTATGTTAGGACTTAATGAGGCGCCATTATACAGAGATTCCCCCGAGTACTACGAAATATACACTAGTTACTACCAAAGTATCGGTGCTCACTTTGGCCAAAATATAGCAATGAGCGCCTATATGTTGCTGGCTGTGCCAATTTTATTATTGTGGGCTAGTGCTGGGTTTATGCTAATTGGTATTTTGGCTTACAAATACGGTGTGTTTAGTAAAGGGCTTAGTAAGGCGCTGCTTATTAAGCTTATTCTATTAAGTGCGTTATTTATTAGCTTAAGGTTAATGTTAGTGCCATACAATCAAGGTATTGGTTATGCCTTACAAGAGCCTGTTAATGAACTTGCTGCCTTATGTGTTGCACTGCTTTATATTCATTTAATCGTTAAACTTTGTGACAACAGCGCCCACATAGGGGGGCTTATCCAACAAGTTGGACGTTTAGCGTTTACTTTATACATAAGCCAAACCATTATGCAATTATTATTGTTTAAAGTGTTTTTTCCGCAGTGGACGCTCAACTTTAACCGACTCGATTATTGGCTGCTCGCCATTAGCTTAGTGATTGTACAGCTTATATTTACAGCTATTTATTGCCGTTATTTTAAGCAAGGCCCGCTTGAATACCTATGGCGTAAATTAGCGAAAATTAACCGCGAAAAAATAGCTTGAGTAGTTTAAACTATGCGCCTTTATATTTAAGAAGATTTGCCTGATGACAGACTTGAAGCGTTTAAATAAATTTATTAGTGAAACCGGGTTTTGCTCTCGCCGCGAAGCCGATAAATATATTGAGCAAGGTCGTGTTACCGTTAATGGCGAATTACCAGAAATGGGTGTTAAAGTTGCCCAATCAGATGTAGTTTTGGTTGATGGTAAACCATTAAAAGCACCACCTAAACGTGTGTATATTGCTTATAATAAGCCTGTGGGCATTACCTGTACCACAGAGCGTAAAATTCAAAGTAATATAGTTAAAGCTGTTAATTATCCTGAACGTATATTTCCGATTGGTCGTTTAGACAGACCCTCAGAAGGGCTGATTTTTTTAACCAATGAAGGCGATATCGTTAATAAAATTTTGCGAGCTGGCAATAACCACGAAAAAGAATATGTGGTAACTGTAGACAAACCACTTAATCGTCAGTTTGTAAATAAAATGGCGAACGGTATTCCTATTTTAGATACCGTGACTAAAAAGTGTAAAGTTACTCAGACCGGTGCGCAGCAATTTAGCATTATTTTAACCCAAGGCTTAAACCGTCAAATTCGCCGTATGTGTGAATACTTAGGCTACGAAGTAGTTACACTAAAACGTGTGCGCATTATGAACGTAACCCTCAAAGGCTTAAAAGTAGGGCAGTGGCGACATTTAAGCGACGCTGAAATGGCGGTCATTAACGACTCAATTGCTGATTCAGGTAAAACGCAAGAACACTCACTTTATGATGATACTGAACAGCGCAATTACACTGAACAAGCTAAAAATAGTGGCGCTAAATCTGCCCATAAGCGTGATTTTCAGGGCGGGAAACTACGTCGTGAAAATAATGACGAGCAACAAAAGCAAGCTAAAAAAAATAGTCGAAATACCCCTTACCAAAAACGCTCTACTACTTATGTGGGTAAATCAAATACTCACAAAGCAAATACTGCCACAGGAAACAAAACCCGCAGCAGTGGCACGTTAAGCTTAAAAAAGTAATTAAGCTTGTGTAAAAAAGCAAATAAAAACGCAGCCTTAGCTGCGTTTTTGTTAGCCTACTGTTTGGGGTAATCAATCCTAAATACCACAGTGTATAAAACCGGTACTACAATTAGCGTCAGTATGGTGGCAAACCCTAAGCCAAACATAATGGTGACCGCCATCGACTGAAAAAATACGTCGAATAATAACGGGATCATGCCAAGTATTGTTGTGATAGCCGCCATGGCTACAGGGCGCACACGGCTGACGCCTGAGTCAAACACTGCTTGATATGGCGATTTACCTTCACTCAGTTCTAAGTTTATTTGATCAACCAGTACAATGCCGTTTTTAATTAGCATGCCGCTTAAGCTTAATAATCCTAGTAGCGCCATAAAGCTAAACGGCGCATTCATCACTAATAAGCCTGCACTAACACCAATAATAGCCAGCGGTACAGTTGCCCAAATAACCAAAGGTTTTTTCACTGAGTTAAACAGTAATACTGTTACTGCAAACATTGCTAAATAGCCCAGTGGTAACGAGCCAAAAATAGCCTTTTTCGCTTTGCTTGATGATTCGAACTCGCCGCCCCATTGCATTTCATAGCCACGGGGTAAATCAATTGCTTCAACCTCAGCGCGAACCCGAGCAAATAATTTTGCAGGCGTTTCATCACCCAAAACATCATGATCTGCCATCACAGTAATGGTTCGTTTACGATCGCGACGCATAATTAAGCTGTCTTCCCACTCAACAATAAATTCATCAACCACTTGGGTAACCGGCACAAACACGCGTAAAACAGGGCTATAAATTTGTAAATCGTGAACACTGTCTACATTTAAACGCTCGCTTGCCGGTGAACGGGCAATAATAGGCAATAATTGCGTACCATCACGATACACACCCACTTGCTTACCCGACAGGCTCGTTAACAGAACTTGGTCAAGATCAAATTTGGTGATCCCTAAACGGCGCGCTTTTTGTTCATTAAATTGCGGACGAATCATTTTAGTGCGTGCACGCCAATCATCTCGAATGTTAAAGGCACCGTCGTCTTTGGCGATAATCTCTTTAGCCTGTGATGAAAGCTGTCTTAAAACAACCGGATCGGGGCCTGAGAACCGCGCTTCTATTTTGGCATCAGTTGAGGGGCCAATCTCCATTGGTTTTACTTTTAACTTTGCTGACAGTGGATGTTGCTTTGCGTAATCGCGCACTTTTTGCATGACTTTTGCGACGGCTTCACGATTGGTGACACGAATAATTAACTGCCCATAAGCAGGGTAGGATTTTTCAGGCGCGTAAGTCAGCATAAAACGCGGCGCACCTTGGCCAACCGTACTGGTGATTTCTGTGACCAGTTCATTCTTTTGTAAATAAGCTTCTAGCTGCTTAATGCCCTCAAGGGTTGCGCGAATATCAGCGCCTTGATCTTGCCAGTAATCGACATAAAACATCGGGGTATTCGAGGCTGGAAAAAATGATTGCTTTACTGCACCAAACCCCACTACAGCGCTGCATAAAAGAGCAACCATAAGGACTAAGGTTGTTTTTCTAAAGCGCATAGCTAAATTTAATATCGCTTTATAACCATTGAATATGATGCCTTGGTAAGGGTCTTCATGCTCTTGATTATGTTCGTGTTTAAATTCGGTTTCTTTAAACATCAAGTGGGCAAAAAATGGCGTGAGCGTAATTGCGGTGATCCAGCTCAAGAGCAAAGAAATAAACAGCACCCAAAATAAGCTACCAGCAAATTCACCACTGGCATCTGAGCTTAAACCAATCGGTGCGAAAGCGGTTATGGCAATAACTGTTGCGCCAAGTAGTGGCCACTTAGTTTGATCGACAATATTAACTGCCGCTTTAAGCTTTGTTTGTCCGCGCTTGAGGTTGATGAGAATACCTTCGGTCACAACAATGGCGTTATCGACCAGCATACCTAGTGCAATAATTAGCGCACCTAATGATATACGTTGTAAGTCAATCGCAAACAGCTTCATAAATATAAAGGTGCCTAATACGGTCAGTAATAATATACCGCCGATTAAAACCCCACTTTTAAAGCCCATAAAAATAAGTAGTACTACAATAACTATTGCAATGGCCTCTATTAAACTAACAATAAAGCCATCTACCGACTGCTCTACTTCTTTAGGTTGGTTATACACTGAGCTAATATCAATACCATGCGGGCGTTGATACTCAAGAGATGCTAAGTGCTCATCTATGTGTTTACCCACATCAACAACATTAACCCCAGACATAAACGACACACCAATAAGCAGAGCCTGTTGTTGATTGTAATGAATCACATTGGTCGGTACTTCAGCATATTCACGGTAAACCTTTGCAACATCGCCTAGATAAATGAGTTCGCTGGCACCTGATTTTGAAATTAATAAGGTTTCAAGTTCTTTTACATCTTTAAATTCACCAGTAGGGTGCAAGCGAATAGACTCATCACCCACGCGAATACGTCCAGCGTTAGATACGGTGTTTTGTGATTGCAGTAAATCATAAATATGACTAGGCGCAATACCAAGTTGGGCAAGCTTTTGCGTCGATACCTCAACCATTACTTGTGGCTGCTGTTGTCCCGCAATTGTAACTTTACTCACTCCTTTGACTAAAACAAGTTCTCGTTTTAAATAATCAACATAGTCTTTTAATTCATCATACGAGTAGCCATCGCCCGTGACGGCAAACATAACGCCGTAAACATCGGCAAAATCATCAATCACATTACTGGGGTAAACACCACTTGGCAGCGACGGGCTAAGGTCGTTTATTTTACGACGCATTTCATCCCATATTTGTCTAAGCTCTTGTTTACGATAGGTGCTTTTCATTTCTACGGTAATTTGTGATTTACCATTGGATGAAATAGAGGTGACATAATCAACATAGGGGAGCTGTTGAATGGCATTTTCAATCGGAAATGTGACTTCTTCTTCGACTTGCTGTGGAGAGGCGCCCGGGTATAAAGTGATCACCATGGCTTTTTTTAAAGTGAATTCAGGGTCTTCCAGCTGGCCTAAATCAAAATAAGATACACTGCCGCCAATTAACAGCAACAGCGTAAACATCCAGCTAATGACTTTTTTCTCAATAGATAGTTGCGCAAAGCCCATAATTATAAGCCTCGCTCTTTATTCCAAGGACGAACAGACATGCCCTCTTGTAAAGAGTGAACACCAGCAGAGACAATTTGTTGGCCTTCTTTTACGCCGCTAAGAACTTCAATAGTGTCGTGATGCAATTGACCCACTTGTACTGCTTGTTTATGCACAGTGCCAGTTTGCTGATTAAAAACCCACACATAGGCATTATCGCTTAGGCTTTTATTAGGATCTGAAAAGACCGACTCAATAGGTAAAATAGTGTAGGGGGTTTGTGAGCGTGTAACTTTGCTCAAATCTATCATCACTTGTCCCGACATACCCGCAAGTAAGTTAAAATCTTCTGGCACCGGTAATGAAAACACCACTTTATAGGTGAGTGTTGCAGGATCGGCTTGGGTATCCCATTCTTTAAGCGTTAGTTTGTATTGCTTGTCGTGATAGCCATCAAATTCAACCATAGGCTGATATTGGGTATCTTTTTGAATACGCGCCACGATTTTTTCAGGAACCTGTATTGCTACATCCATAAAATCGCGGGTTTCTAAGCGCAAAACATTTTGTTTTGCTTGAATACTTTCAAAGTTTTTTACAAACACTTTGGCTACTATGCCAGCAAAAGGAGCACGAAGTTCACTGTACTCTAAATTTGTTTCTGCAATTTTAAACGCTGACTCAGCGACTTGTTCATTGGCAACCGCTTGATCAAGCTCGGATTGACTGGTGATATTTTTATCAAATAGTTGTTTAATACGTTTTAGCTGCGACTTAGCCAGTTCATAGCGCGCTTTGCGCTCATTATATTGTAATTGAAAATCTTCAGGGTCTAATTTCGCCAATAGTTGCCCTTTTTTTACCTGCTCACCGGCTAATACAGGAAATTCAACCAACTCACCATTGACCCTAAAAGCCAGGTACGAGCCCTGGTTTGCAACGACTTCCGCAGGAAAACTGCGTATGTTTGTTTGCGAATCATGACCAATACTAAATAATTTAACAGGGCGAATCGGCTCTTCTTTAACTATTTTCTCGGGCTCCGAGCAGCCTATTAAACTTAGTAATGTCGCAGATAGTAAACATAAGCGAAACAGTGGCATGATATCTCCATGATAAAAAAAGGCTAAATAAGTCAGTGCAGCATACGCTGCAAACATATAAAATAAAATTCATTAAATTTTAGAAACTCAATAAGTTTTACTTATAATGTGCTGGGCTGACGATGAAACTTAATCAATTACAAATTTTAGATGCTATTGTGCAAAGTGCGAGCTTAAGTGGCGCTGCATTAAAGCTACATAAAACTCAGCCTGCATTGACACTGGCGATTAAAAACTTAGAGGCGAAATTAGGTTTTGATCTACTCGACCGTTCTAAATACCGATTACAACTTACCGAAAAAGGACGTATTTTTCATCGTGAAGCTAAACAGCTTTTAAACGCGAATGAGCAGCTTACACAGCTTGCAACCGAGCTGGCGCTGGGGAATGAAGCGCAATATAGAGTTTGCTATGAGCAAATTTGTCATGTGCAAAGTTATAACGAGATCATAAGTAATACTTTTAAGCATTTTTCTAGTACAGAATTTCGTTTAACCAGTGGTAAACGGTTTGTATCTTTAGAGCAAGTGAATACCGGCCAAGCCGAGCTTGGGATTGGCCCATGGTTTGATTTATTTCATGCCACCGGCGATTTAGAAAGCTTACCGATAGGCAAGCTAGATATAGGTATTGTTGGCGCAAAAGGGATTTTACCTAAGCAGCTTACCTACGATGAGTTACAACTTTACCCGTGTTTAGCGATGTTTGAAAGTGGCTTGAGCATAGACAGCGACAGGCTGTCTTATTCTAAAGGGGCTGCGGTGATGAAAATAGATGACATATCTACCCTAAAGTCGTTTTTATTGTCAGGTGCAGGATGGGCAATGATGAGCTTAGGCCACTGTAAAAAAGAAATTGCCGCGGGCTCATTACAGCAAATAATAGTAACAAACAGAGAGCATCAGTTTAGCGCGCAAATTCGTGCTTTTCGTCAACATGCTATGCACCATGGTCCTGTTGCCCGTAAAATTTGGCAGCAATTTGAATTACTCAGTCAGGAGTACTTAAACAATAATGGACGTTAATAAAGAAACGGTTATTTATACTATTATTGCGAGTATACCCTCAGGGTGTGTTGCCAGTTATGGCCAAGTAGCGGCGCTTGCAGGGTATCCTAATAATGCAAGGCTAGTTGGCCGATTATTAAAAGAGATGCCAAAAGATTCGACGATCCCTTGGCATAGAGTGGTTAACAGCCAAGGTAAAATAGCGTTTGCACAGGGCAGTGCGCAGTATCAAACACAACGAGAAAAGCTACTTTCTGAGGGTGTTACTTTTAACAATCAACGAATTAATATGGCAAAACACCGCTGGCAATAAACTAATTATCCATTTTATGTAAGTCAGTTAAAGCCCAAATTTCATCTGCGGTCCATTCGTCTAGCCAAATAGGAATATCTTCGGCTTTCATTGGCTTAGCAATACCATAGCCTTGTGCTAGATAACAGCCAAGTAGCATTAGTGTTGCTGCATGCTCAGGGGTTTCTACGCCTTCAGCTATAACGCTTCGTTTAAACGAATTAGCCAGTGCAATAACGCCTTTTACAATTGCTAAATCGTTCGAGTCTTCAAGCATATCTCTAACAAAGCTTTGATCTATTTTTATTAAGCTTGCAGGTAAACGCCTTAAGTATGTGAGTGATGAGTAACCCGTACCAAAGTCATCTAGTGAAAACTCAACGCCCAAAGCTTTACAATCTTGCATGGTTTTAGATACGTGGGCCACATCTTTAAGTGCACTGGTTTCAAGTACTTCTAGCTCTAGGTTTCTAGCATCGACCTGTGTATGAGCCAATAGTAATTCAGTTAGCCGCGCTGTAAATTCAGGCTGCTGTAATTGAACTGCGGCAACATTAACGCTCACTTTTATGTTTAAACTAGGTGTTAAAATTTGCCATTGGTTAATTTGAGATAATGCAGCGTTAATAACCCATTCGCCAACGTCTATCATTAGCGCATTGTTTTCAATTACCGGTAAAAATTCAATAGGGCTAAGCAGGCCGCGCTCTGGATGTTGCAAGCGTATTAATGCCTCAACACCAATCATACTGCCCGTTCGCATATCTACTTTTGGTTGATAATAAAGTACAAACCAATTATTGGCTAAGGCTTCACGGATAAGTGTAATGCCGGTTTGCTGTAATTTAACTGTATCTCCTTGACTCGTATCGAATAAATGATAACGATTTTTGCCCATTTGTTTGGCAATATACATGGCTTGATCGGCATGGCGCATCAGTTGTTCAGCATCTAAATTATCTTCTGGGTATATTGTTACGCCAATACTGGCAGAGACATTCAAAACAATATCGTTAACAGTGACAGGTTTAGCTGCTGCGGCCAGAAGCCTCTCAAGTACGGGCACGCAATCGGCAACTGATCCTAAATTAGTCAATACAGCAACGAATTCATCGCCACCAATACGGGCCAAGCTATCACCTTCACGAAGTGCATCTTTTAAACGAATAGAAAGTGCAATTAATAATTTATCGCCAATATCATGGCCATGAGAGTCATTAACATGCTTAAATCCATCTAAATCAAGAAACACCACAGCCAGAGAATTGTTAAGGCGACGGCATTGCAACATGGTTTGACTGAGTCTATCGGCAAGCAATACGCGGTTTGGCAAGTTAGTTAATAAATCATAATGTGCAATACGACTAAGTTGCTCTTGTTGGCGTTTAGCTTGGGTGATATCGGTAAAAATTCCTAAGTAAAAAGTAACGTTGTTGTCGTCTTTTAAAACTGAAATATTGAGTAGTTCAGCATACAGTTCACCGTCTTTTTTGCAGTTCCATACTTCACCTTGCCAATGACCATATAAGCTGAGCTGTTTCCATATGTTTTTATAAAATGACTCAGTTTGTTTGCCCGAATTTAAAAATGATGGATTGCGACCTATAACTTCATCATGGCTATAACCGGTTATATGACAAAAGGCAGGATTGACATCAACAATAACTTTATCCGCATTTGTAATAATTATCCCTTCGTGGGTATCTCTAAAAACCCGAGAGGATAAATGCAGTTTTTCTTCAATTAATTTACGTTCGGTAATATCAACCGAGACACCCAGCATGGTAATTGCGCTACCAGAGTTGTCTCTAACAAGAGTCCCTTTAGTATTAAACCAACGAACGTTACCCCGTTTAGTAATAATACGATGATCAACATTATATTCTTTCGCAGCGTCAATACATTGATTTATATCGCTTACTATATTGGTACGATCATCTGGGTGAATACTGGCTAGGTATTCATTTTTAGTCATTTCTAATTGTTTAACATTGCCGGTAATTAGTCTTATGCCATGTTCAGAAAAGCGGATTATATTGGTTTTTATGTCCCATTCCCAAGTCGCAATTCCCCCCACTTTTTGGCTTAAAAGAAGTCGTCTTTCGGTATCAGTTAGTGCTTTAATGTTATTTTGTAATGCATGAGTACGTTGCTCTACTTTTTTTTCTAATTTTAGGTGGCTCGCTCTTAATCGGGTTATCAGATAAGATGAAAGTGTAGTTAAAAAAGTAAACACAACCGCAATAGCAATACCAAGTAACAGCATACTATTGTCTTGCCAGCCCCTGATAGGGTAGGCTTTAAATACCCAAACGCCGTTTGGCACTTGTATGTTAAAGTCGACCGTGTTTTTTGTTATTTGGTTGTCTGAGGTAGCAATGATTTGCACATCATTTGTATCGGGCATGACTTTTGAAAGCTCATAACCAATGCCTGCCTGTGGCAGTTGAGCTAAATTAACGCTTTGAAGAATATCAGGAAAACGAATAAGCGCAGTGGCAAATCCCCAAAACTGGTTTCCCTGTGAGGTATCTAGATACACAGGCAGCCTAGCCGCTGTACCCATACCACCTTGAAATAATTCAAAAGGGCCAGCAAGGGTTAATTTACCTGTTTTTTTGGCTAAAAATGCCTCTTGCGTTCGCAGTGGGTTCTCTAAAACATTATTACCGATAGCACTTTCATTGCCCTTAAGTGGAACAACGTGTGTAAGAATACTGTTTTTATGAAGTTGTAAGGCGTCAAGACCAGGATAAAGACTTAACATTTCAGAAGCGAGTTCTTCAAAGCCTTTAGTCTCGCCATTTTGAGTACGAATTAATGCCGCAATAGGATAGGCTGCAGAAAGTGCTTGGTTAAGATTATTTCTAATATGGTTAACGTAGCTACCCGCCACCTTTCTGATAGAGTTTTGCTTTTGCTGATAAATGTATTGATCGAGTAGATAAATTGAATACACAGATGCAAGCGTTGAGATTAACAATGTGATCAACACCAGTCTTGCTTTTATAAACAAGCTCAGTATCTGTGGTCGAGTATTAGATGGTGACAATGTAAATAACACCTAGCGTTGTTTAAGCCGCGTCCATTTAGAACAATGGCGTTTTAAGTTCCTGAAACAGTATAGCAAACAGTCATCTAAAGCATTAGGGAGATTTAATTATACTTTAAAATAACCACCGTGATTTACTAAAGCTTGAGTAAAATAATAGGCTACATTGTGAGATTAGCTAGGAAGGCACTATGTGTATTTAGTTAATACACATAGTGAGTAATGGCAATATAATGACTTACACAACCGCCAATGACAAAAAGATGCCAAATAGCGTGGCTATATTGAGTGTTTTTAGCGCTGTAAAACAATGTACCCACGCTATAAAATAAACCGCCAGTAAGTAGCCAGTATAGTGCGTTGATAGGTAAGTTTGAGTAAAGTGGGTATATAATTGCCAGTGCAAACCAGCCCATTAATAAATAGGTAGCGAGTGACACTTTTTTATTGCCATTTTTAACAAGCAGTTTATAAGCAACACCGGCTAAAGCTACTGTCCAAATAAATACCAAGGTAGCCCAAGACCAAATCCCAGATAAAGAGAGTAATAAAAAAGGGGTATATGTGCCAGCAATAAGCATGTAAATAGCACAGTGGTCACATTTTTTATAAAACGCTCTTAATTTAGGGCGAACACTGGCGTGATAAAGTGTAGAGGACAAAAATAAAATAAATAAGCTGCTGCCATAAACGACTGTGCTGGCGTAACCTTTTACAGAGTTAGCTTGATTAAATAAATCCCAAATTACAAACGTAGCAAATAAAATACCTAAAGCATGGCTAACAACATTTAATAGCTCTTCTTTTTTAGAATAGGGCGCTTCAACAGACATAACAGATCTTACCACTTATAATTTGGTGTTTAGTGTACAAGTGTGCGCTGAAATTATCAATTGAGAATTGATTGACATGGTGCTGCCAGTTTATGGATTACGGCATGTTAAAAAATACACTACTATTTGGTTATATTTTTTAAATTGTTAGTTAAATTAACTAACACATATTTTGCAAATCTTAACATTTTTATTTTATATCTTTATAAAACAAAGGTTTATTGATTTTTTTCTTTATGGCACAGCCCTTGATTGTATCTAGGTGTATTAACCAATAAACAAACAAGGAATAACATTATGAAAACTTCAATTAACATGACACTGGCTAGTTTACTTTTATTAGGTTCATCTCAAGTACATGCAACAGAGGTCGATTTAGATATTACAGATATGTTGACTAAAACGGTGACAACTTATGTATCACAAGCAACCCATGAACTTGAACAGTCAGTAAAAGAAGCCGTTTCTTTTGATGCCCAAGCTATTTTAGATGGTTTACTACAAACCAACCCAGTTGTTGATAATAGTGGCATTGATGAAAAGCAACTTGTAGTAAAAACACAACAAAAGCAATAAAAATAGGGAATAAGTGATGAACAGCGAGTTCGAATTGTTAGCCCTGATGTTGGCGCCAGTGGCAAGTGTACTGAGTGTATATTACATCGCTTACATGATAAAAAATGTGGGAACGAGGTTTAATTAGCGAATGCACTTACACGGTAAAACAATCGATGTAACTAAAGCTGATCGACTTCAATAGAGCGCACGTAAATAAAGGCAGAGTGTTTGAAAGAAGTAGACTTTATGAAACGTGCGATTTTCCCATTACCGATTTTTATATTACCTGAAGGCTATACGCGATTACGTATATTTGAGCCTCGTTATTTGACGATGGTTAAAAACGCATTAAAAACAAACAGCGGTTTTGTACTTTGCACCTTCGAACACGACACACCATTTAATATAAGCGCCCAAGGGTGTTTAATGGATATTATTGATTTCGACCAAGACGAAAGCGGTATGCTGTTGATTGATGTTTTTGCATCAAAAAGTGTGCAACTAGATAACGTGTACCAAGACGTACAGGAGTTACGCCATGGCGAGGTCTCTGCGTGCAATACACCTTATTGGTACAATAGCAGTAATCATGACATTGGTGAACATCAACTACTTCAAGTGGCACTAGAAGAAGTATTCTCTAATAACCCACAGCTACAGTCTCTTTATAAACATACCCAGTTTAATCAACTTACTTGGGTTGTTGCCAGATGGCTTGAGCTTCTCCCTATTTCTATTGAGAAAAAACAACAACTTGCATTTGAAACTAATTTTGATAACTTGCTGAATTTCCTCCATACTGTGATTAATAACGAATTTGCCTAAAATAATTTTGATCCGCTTACATTCTTAGCTCGTAATGGTACTTACAAAAGCTATAACGGGACATTTTACTATGGTAAGTCAACAACAAACATTACGTTGTGAACCTAACACAGGTAAGTATACTGCCATGCCAGAAACGCCAAGTACGGAACTCAGGGAAGCATTAGTTAATGTAGCCCAATTTCGCGATAAAAAATCTTTCGCGTACTTGTTTGAATATTTTGCACCAAAGATCAAACGCTTTGGCATTAAGCAGTTTGGTGTAGAGGCCCAAGCAATGGAGCTGGTGCAAGAAACGCTCACTTCAGTGTGGCGAAAAGCGCATTTGTACAACAGCGACAAAGGCGCAGCCACTACGTGGGTTTATACGGTAATGCGTAATGCGTCCTTTGATATGCTTCGAAAAATGAAAAGCAACAAAGAAGAAAATATCAGTGAAGACATCTGGCCGTTATTGAATGAATCAGAAGATACACATCACGAATACAGTGACCACCTTGAAGATAAACAAATTAAGCGCTACTTAGATAAACTGCCACAAGCACAAAGAGAAGTGGTACGCGGTGTTTACTTTCAAGATATGTCGCAAGAGCAGCTTGCTCAACAATTAAACATTCCAGTAGGCACGGTAAAATCACGATTACGTTTAGCCTTGCAGAAATTACGTAATGAAATGGGAGATCAGCATGATTAAACATCACCCGAGTGAAACACTACTGACACAATACTGTGCAGCAACACTTCCCGCATCACTAAGCTTAGCCGTATCTATTCATGTAGATATGTGCCCAATATGCCAAGCTGAGGTTGAAAAACACGAGGCAAGTAATGCAAAAGTAGTGTTTAGTGACAACATGAATGTTAATAACGATGAGCAAAGCGACGATATAGCGGACTCAGGGTTGCTTGAATTAATCACGTCAGACGATTCGATTGATGAAGTTTATGCCGTTGAACCTGTCACTATTGAAGTGAATGACTATAATTACAGCTTACCAAGAGCATTAACACGTATTTCTCATAGCAAATTTACACAAGTAGGTAAGCTTGCTCGTTCACGTATAGCGCTTGACGATGGGCATTTGCGCTCGAGTTTATTGCACATAGACGCAGGCGGTGAAATTCCTGAGCATACACATACAGGTTTTGAAGTTACGCTACTTCTTGATGGCGAATTTACAGATGAAGAAGGCAGTTATGTACCAGGTGATTTTATTTGGCAAGATGGCCGTCATCAACATACTCCTTTAACAAAAGAGGGATGTTTGTGCTTTACTGTAGTCAGTAGTGCGCTACATTTCAATAAAGGACTTAGCAAGTTGCTTAATCCAATTGGCAGCTTGATTTATTAAGAGAATCTATGCAAACAGATACAATAAAAATAGGTATTAGCGCCTGCTTAGCAGGCGAAAAGGTAAGATTTGACAGCGGCCACAAAAAATCTAACTTTTGTATGGAAGAGCTGGCAAAACATGTTGAATATAAAATGTATTGTCCTGAGGTTGCGGTTGGCTTACCTATACCGCGCCCGACAATTCGTCAAGTAAGAACTGCTGATACTATTAAAGTGTGTCGTCCAGATGGTACAGGTGATGTTGGCCCTCAGCTAACAGAATACGGCAAAAAAATAGCCACAGAGCAAGCTGGTCATTTAAGTGGGTTTGTTTTTTGTGCTAAAAGCCCGAGTTGCGGCATGGAGCGCGTTAAAATTTACAATGAAGCAGGAACCGGTAACACCTCTGAAGGGATTGGTTTTTTTGCAGAACAAATCATGAAACACAACCCATTACTGCCCTGTGAAGAAAACGGTCGCTTGAACGACGTTCATTTACGCGAAAATTTTGTTATGCGTGTTTATACATTATATAACTGGCAGCAGTTGGTGAAAGAACCCATTACAGTTCATCGGTTAACTCAGTTTCACGCGCAATACAAATACTTGTTGATGGCTCATAACTATCAAGCTTACCGTGACTTAGGCCACTTGCTTGGTACTTATTTAGGTGATGATATAAACGCATTAGCCGATGAGTATATTCTCGGTTTAATGACCGCGTTGAAACGTCCTGCGTCAAGAAAAAACAATTCAAATACTTTAATGCACTTGCAAGGTTACTTCAAAAGAGATTTATCGAAAATCGAAAAAGAAGAAATGCGAGATGCAATAGACGAATATCGCCAAGGGTTGGTACCGCTTTATGTACCACTAACCTTACTTAAGCATCATTTAAAGGTTCATCCTAATGAATATTTAAGCAAGCAAATATACTTTAACCCTTATCCTAATGAATTAAAGTTACGTTACGGTTTGTAATGAATACACTATTTTGGTTTAGGCGTGATTTGCGCCTTTTTTCAAACGAAGCGCTTATTGAAGCGTTAAATAATGGTGCTAAACACACCATTTTTTTTGTGTGCGAAAAACAATGGGCACAGCATAACACTGCCCCAATTCAAATTGATTTACTAAAACGCAGAGTCAGTTACATACGTGAAAAATTAGCTGAGTATGGCATTAATTTACACGTGATAGAGGCTCCTTATTTCACAGACTGCCAAACTAAGCTTCTCGATTTTTGTCAGCAGTATGAGATTAAACACATAATAGCCAATAAAGAATATGAGCTTAATGAGTTTAATAGAGATAAAGCGATTCAAGCGCAATGCGATCAACAGCAAATAACATTTACTTTATACGAAGGTGACATCATTGCACCTGTTGGCAGTGTACGCACTCAAAACAATGAAATGTATAAAGTGTTTACGCCTTTTAAGCGGGCGTGGTTAAAACAGTATCAAGATACTCACTTTAGCTTGGTGTCGTGGCCATTATCTTCAAACCCTATTGATATTGAATCGTGTGAATTACTCAGCAGTGATGACAGTTCAAAGAAATGGCCGGTTGATGACGACACCTTAGCGAGTGTGGTCGATAATTTTATCCATGATAAATTAGCAAGTTATGATGATGTACGCGATATACCTAGTGTAAAAGGAACATCGGGTTTAAGCCCATATTTAGCATTAGGGGTTGTTAGCAGTAAGCAGTTAATGGTCAACATACAACAGCAGTATCCAGATATTTTGACTACCTCAAAAAGTAAAACCTTTACGTGGGTGAACGAGCTGATTTGGCGTGAATTTTATAAACACCTCATTGCCGAATTTCCTAAATTATCGCGCGGTGCTAATTTCAACGAAAAGTACGATAGTGTTGTTTGGCGTGATAATGAGGCTGAGTTTAAGCTTTGGTGTGAAGGCCGCACTGGCTATCCACTTGTTGATGCTGCCATGCAACAGCTATTGCAAACTGGTTGGATGCACAACCGTTTGCGAATGGTAGTGGCAAGTTTCTTAACTAAACATCTTTTAATCGACTGGCGTAAGGGCGAGCAGTTTTTTATGCAGCACCTTATTGATGGTGATTTAGCCTCGAATAATGGCGGCTGGCAATGGGCGGCAAGTACAGGCTGTGATGCACAGCCTTATTTTAGAGTGTTTAACCCTATTACTCAAAGTGAACGCTTTGATCCAAGTGGTCAATTTATTCGTAAATATCTGCCTGAATTAGAAAAAGTCCCAGATAAACACATTCATTTTCCTCATACCTATTTAGCAGCAACGGGGCAAAGTGAACACTGTTACTGGCCGGCAATTGTTGATCATAAAGCAGCACGAGCTAGGGCTTTAGATGCATTTAAGGTGTGATATGGATAACCAATTATCAGTCGATAAATTTGTAGAAATATATCAAAAGCTTGATAAAAATAACCTTGAGTTATTAACCGAAATTTATGCAAAAAATATACAATTTATAGATCCGCTGCACGAAATTAATGGTCTAGAAGATTTAAGGCGTTATTTTTGTGGTTTATACAGTAATGTTAAGGATTGTCGATTTGACATAACCGATTCATTTACCAACGATAATAACGCATTTGTGTATTGGACAATGTATTACTCTCACCCAAAACTGAATGCCGGTAAAACCATCACAGTGCAAGGGCACAGCAAGTTGGTATTTGAAGGCGACAAGATTGTAAAACATCGAGATTACTTTAATGCTGGTGAGCTGTTATACAAGCATATCCCATTACTAGGTAATATCATTAATTTTATTGATAAAAGGGCTGGTTAACTATGATTACCCTTATTACAGGTGCAACGTCGGGTATTGGTGAGAAACTTGCTATTAAGTATGCTGAGCAGGGTGATACAGTCATTGCGTGTGGACGAAATACGCAAAAGCTCGCTGAACTTGCCAAACATAACAACATAGAAACCTGCCAGTTTGATGCAACCAATTTGCAAGATATAAAAGCTGCCACTCTCGGCTACCCACAATTTGACCGCGTAATTCTTAATGCTGGCAACTGCGAGTATGTTGACGATGCACGTAATTTTGATAGCGCCTTATTTGAGCGCGTTATTAACGTTAACTTGTTATCAATGGGTTACTGCTTAGAGGCGCTTTTACCAAAAATAGTCTCTGGCGGGCAATTAGTAATGGTTAGTTCAAGTGTTACTTATTTACCATTACCACGTTCAGAAGCCTACGGTGCATCAAAGGCAGGCGTTAGTTATTTAGCTAAGAGCCTAGCGATAGATTTAACCGATGTTGATGTGACATTAGTACACCCTGGTTTTGTAAAAACCCCTTTAACTGATAAAAATGATTTCCCTATGCCGATGGCTGTTACAGCCGAAAAAGCGGCTGACTATATAATAAAAGGCGTCGCTAAACGCCGCAAAGAAGTTCATTTCCCCTATCGTTTTATACTTATACTTAAAGCATTGCGAATATTGCCACTTTCGCTTTGGCTTAAAATTGCAAAAGGATTAACCCGTTGAAAAAAATAGCAATAATTGGGACTGGCGTATCAGGTTTAACCTGCGGGCATTTACTGCACAAGCATTACGATGTCACATTATTTGAAAAAAATGATTATATTGGTGGTCACACCGCAACTGTAGATGTAGAGCACAGCGGTATTAATTACGCGGTAGATACGGGGTTTATTGTATTTAATAATAGAACGTACCCTTATTTTGAAAAGTTGCTTGAACGCATTGGTGTAAAACGTAAACCGACACAAATGAGTTTTAGTGTGCATAACGAAGCAACCGGCTTTGAATACAATGGGCATACATTTAGTAGTTTATTTGCTCAGCGCAGAAATATAGTTAGACCTAAATTTTGGCGTTTATTGTATGACATCGTGCGTTTTAATAAGTTATGTAAGGCTTTGCACGCAAAAGGTCACTACACAGAGCAATCACTAGGTCAATTATTACAACAACATCGTTTTAATGATTTCTTTAAATACCACTACATTTTACCTATGGGTGCTGCCATTTGGTCTACTAGCATTAAAGAAATGGAAAATGTAGGGGTTGAGTTTTTTGTAAAGTTTTTCTTCAACCATGGTTTGCTAGACATTGCCAATAGACCTCAATGGTACGTTATTCCCGGTGGCTCGCGAGAATACATTAAGCCTTTAATTGCCGGTTTTGCCGACAATATAAAACTTAACAGTCACATTAAGTCTGTCACTAGAAACGCAGAAGGCGTAACAATTACCTTTGCAGATGATCAGCAAGCACAGTTTGATAAAGTCATTTTTGCCTGTCACTCTGATCAAGCTTTAGCTTTGCTTGGCGATCCTTGTGAGCAAGAAACCACTGTTTTGGGTGCTATCCCGTACACAGAAAATTCAGTAGTACTTCACACTGATGAATCATTATTACCGGATAGAAAAGCCGCATGGGCAAGTTGGAATTATTTGCTCAATAATAATACCGATAAAGCGGCGGTGGTTACGTATCAAATGAATATACTTCAAGGGATCAAATCAGATACACAGTTCTGCGTTACCTTGAACCACTTAGAAGGTATTAATCAGAGTAAAATTTTACGTGAATTTACCTATCATCATCCTGTATTTAACCAAGAGTCTATTGCCGCCCAACAGCAAAAACATACCGTTGATGGACAAAATAACACGTACTTTTGCGGAGCGTATTGGTACAACGGTTTTCATGAGGATGGTGTGCGCAGCGCCGTTGATGTGGCCAAGCAACTTGGAGTAGAGTTTGACTAATGCAGTGTATTTAGGCGATGTTAAACATCGCCGTTTTGCTGTTAAACACCACGCGTTTAATTACCCGCTTTATATGATGTGGGTTGACTTAAATAACATCGAAGCACTTAACGGGGTACATAAACAACTTGGTACCACAGGATTTAAGGCTTTAAAATTTAAACAGTCTGATTATTTGAAAGGATTGCCGAATACTGACAATAACCCCATTGTAGAGCGTGCTCACGCTCAGTTAGCTGCGCTAGGGGTTACAGAAAAGTTCAGTCATGTTTATATGTTAGGGCAGTTACGCTGCTTGGGTATTTACTTTAGCCCCGTTAATTTTTATTTTTTTGGCCATTATGATAATCAATTTAGCTACATGGTCGCTGAGGTGAGTAATACCCCATGGAATGAACGACATTACTACTTGGTTCCACTACAAAAAAAAGTGAACTTTAAGAAAGTTTTTTCCGTATCACCTTTCATGAACTTAGATATGAACTACCATTGGACTGTTCGACAAAAGCAAGACAATATACTGATACGTATAGAAAATAAGCGTGATGACGAATTACTTTTTGACGCATCACTAAGGTTACAGCGTCAAACACTTTGCACAGCACAAATGAGTAAATTGCTTAAGCGTTTTCCAGCAATGACATGGTCTATTTTCAAAGGTATTTACTATCAGGCATTTAAACTGTTTGTAAAAAAAGTCCCATTTTTAGGTCATTCAGGTAGATCATAATTTTTTATTAATTTATGTTGTTTAACAAGTAATAACAATAATATAGGTAAGTGTATGGAAAAGGTATCGAGCTTACGCGTTCAAGAACGCACAAGTTGGTTTACTAACTTATACAAGAAGTTAGTATTCAAAGCGTTCTCGTCTATTGAAACAGGCCAAATAGTGCTTGTAGACAATAATCAGCAGTCTGTATTTGGCGATATGTCATCAGAGCTTAAAGTAACGGTAACCGTTAATGATACTGCTATGTATAAAGCATTTGCGCTCTCGGGAAGTATTGGCGCGGGAGAATCTTACATATTAGGGCAGTGGCAGTGTGATAACTTAACTCGGTTGATAGAAATTTTTGCAATTAACCAAGACCAACTAGACGCATTTGAAAAGAAATTCGCTTTTTTTAGTAACATTGCTCATCGTATAAACCACATTAAAAATAAAAACTCTCACTCGGGCTCTAAAAAGAATATTGTTGCACACTACGACTTAGGCAATGACTTATACGAGTCTTTTTTAAGCAAAGAAATGCTTTATTCAAGTGCCGTATACCCCAGTAAAGACGCCACCCTCGAGCAAGCACAGCAATACAAACTTCAGTGTATTTGTGAACAAGTCGAGTTACAACAAGGCGACACCGTCATTGAAATTGGTACAGGTTGGGGAGCATTTGCAATATATGCGGCTACTCACTACGACTGCCATGTAACAACCACTACCATCTCTGATGAACAGCACGATTATGTTGCAAATAAAATTAAAGAGCTTGGGCTTGAAAACAAAATATCTTTACTCAAACAAGATTACCGTTTACTAACCGGTAAATACGATAAGCTAGTATCAATTGAGATGATAGAAGCGGTTGGTCATGAGTACTTGCCTAGTTTTTTCACTCAGTGCGGTCAGCTATTAAAAGACGACGGTGCTATGCTTATTCAAGCAATTACAATTAGCGACCAGCGTTACCAGCATTATTTAAAAAATTCTGACTTTATTCAGCAATATATTTTCCCTGGTGGGTGTTTGCCTTCGCTCAACGAAATGAGTGAGCAAATAAAAAATCATACCGATATGAATATCCACACAGTTAGCGATATTGGTGCTCACTACGCTAGAACCCTTGCTGATTGGCGAGATCGTTTCATTGCAAGTTGGCCAAACCTCGATAGTAATAAATTTGATGAGCGATTTTATCGTCTATGGCTATTTTATTTTGCTTATTGCGAGGGCGCATTTAGAACTCGCGCAACAAGCACCGTGCATTTAATGGCACGCAAACCCCGTTTTACGAGTAGTAATGATGAGATTGCACTCGCTTATTAATTTTGTACTGTTTCAAGTAGTGTGGTTTTTATGCCTACTGCTTGAACAGCATTCAATTGTCTATTCAACAGTAGTAATTGCATTAATGTTTTATTTGTCAGCGCAAAAAAAACAGGATGCTTTTTTGCTTCTAAAGTGCTTACCACTAGCCTTACTAAGTGAGTTTATCGCGGTTAAGTTCGGTCTGATTGAATTTAAAGTAGCGCCATTTCCGCTTTGGTTAGTGTTTTTATGGGCTGCGTTATTGCTATGTATTAACACCTCAATGTCGTTTTTAACAACCCTTAAACCTTGGCAAGCGTTTATTGTATGTTTAGCGTTTGCACCAGGAAGTTATTGGGCGGGGGCGCGATTCGACGTGTTAGAACTCGGCTTGCCGCTATGGCAATTTTGGCCTTTATACGGTGCTTTATGGGCTGCAACGTTTAGCGTTATTTTATTTATTAACGGTAAAATTGGCGCGTTTATTAAGCAATAAAACAATTGTATTTACTGCTTGGAGCTGATTATGAAAACGCTTTTAAATTTAGTACTAATTTATGCCCTGTTTAACCATGCTGCTTATGCTGATACCCAGTTTAACAAAGTGGGCGAGGCACGTATGGAATACCTTTTTTGGGATGTTTATGATGCAACGCTTTTTACTCCCTCTGGATCTTATAGTCCCAAGCAAACGCCGGTTAAATTTACTTTAACTTACCTGCGCGACTTTGATGCTAAAGACATTGTAAAAGCCACTAAAGAGCAATGGCAACATTTAGGTAAATCACAATTATCAGCTCGCTATGCAGATAAATTATTAGCCATATGGCCAGACATTAAAAAGGGTGAATCGTTAACCTTACTGACCGATCAGCAAGGACACAGTATTTTCTTTCACAATGACAATGAAATAGGCCGCATAGAAGACACCACTTTTGCAGATGACTTCTTAGCTATTTGGCTAAGTGAGAACACCTCAGAACCATCGATTAGAAATCAACTTTTAGGGATTTAATATGATTAATCTAAAACGTATCAAAGTAACTTTGCTACTGGTAGTAAGCTTCTTTATTGCAAGTTGTTCAGCGCCGAGTGTAGAGCATTACAAAGGCTCAGAACCTAATTTCGATTTTAAGACTTTTTTTAGCGGCGATTTAAAAGCCTACGGTGTTGTACAAGACTTTAAAGGCGAATTAACCCGAAAGCTTGTTGTAGACTTGAGCGCTACGTGGGATGGCAACCAAGGCGTTATTGAGGAAGACTTCGTTTATGATGACGGCGAAACCCAAAAACGTATTTGGAAAATAACCTTAAACGACGACAACACGTTAACCGGTACTGCTTCTGATGTTTTAGGCACGGCCACAGGCAAAAGTGAAGGCAGTGTTTTTCATTGGAACTACAATGTAGAAATTCCTTACGATGGCAGCACTTTTGAAGTTAACTTTGATGATTGGATGTATTTAGTCACCAACACGCGCTTGATAAACCGCACATCTATTGTTAAGTTTGGCGTTGAGGTCGGGGAAGTGACCTTAGTAATAGAAAAAATATAGCGACTCATCACAGTGCATAGCTGCACTATATTTGTGCTTAAATTAAGTTTTTGTTAACCCAACTCGCTGTATTTTACAGTGAATTATTATAATTTTACTAATTTTTTAGTATTTTAGATAAAAAACGTAATTTGCTGTTGCTAACTCTTCGAAAATGCATAAAGATAGGATTTGCGAAGGCAAAATAATAACGAATAGGAATCTAATAATGAACAAAGCTCAACTAGTTGAAAAAATCTCTACTGACGCAGAAATCTCTAAAGCAGCCGCTACACGTGCACTTGATGCATTCACAGGCGCTGTAACTTCTTCACTAAAAGAAGGCAACTCTGTTGCATTAGTTGGTTTTGGTACTTTTTCAGTTAAAGAACGTGCTGCTCGCACAGGTCGTAACCCACAAACAGGTGCAGAAATCCAAATTTCAGCAGCGACTATTCCAAGCTTTAAACCAGGTAAAGGTCTTAAAGACCAAGTAAACCTATAAGGTTTAGGTTTATAAAAATAATAAAAGGGCTATTAAGCCCTTTTTTTTGCCGTAAATTTAACGCTTATTTAGCTTTAAGCGCCTTATCTCCGCGACCAATGCCGACCGCGCCAGAGCGAACCACTTCTATAATGTCTGTTTCATGACGTAAGGTATCTAAAAACGACTCTATTTTATCGGTGCTGCTTACCAATTGTAGGCTGTAACTTTGACGCCCCATATCTAAAATAGCGCCCTGAAATACATCTACAACCCGCGTTACAGCAGCTCGCGTAGCTTCATCTTGAGCAAATACTTTTACTAGTAACAGTTCGCGCTCTATGTGGCTCATTTCGGTTAAATCAATCACCTTAAGTACATCGACCAGTTTATTTACCTGTTTGGTGATTTGCTCAACAATTCTATCATCGCCTTTAGTGGTGACAGTAATACGCGAGAGTGATTCATCATCAGTGGTTCCAACAGTTAAACTATCAATGTTGTAAGCTCGTTGAGAAAAAAGCCCCACTATACGTGATAACGCACCGGGTTCATTTTCTAATAATATAGATAATATACGACGCATTATGCCTTTACTCCTTTTCTTAACCACATTTCATCTATGCCACCGTGCTTAATTTGCATCGGGTAAACATGCTCTTTTTCATCTACTAAAATATCTAAAAACACTAATCTATCGGTTATCGACATGGCTTTGTCTATTGCTGGCTGTAATTCATCCAGTGTATTGACTCGTATTCCTACATGGCCGTAGCTTTCTACAAGTTTTACAAAGTCAGGAAGTGATTCCATATAGGAAGAGGAGTGTCTGCCGCCATAAATCATATCTTGCCACTGTCTAACCATACCTAGTGAACGGTTATTTAACGAGATCACTTTTACCGCTAAGTTGTATTGTAAACAGGTCGAAAGCTCTTGAATGTTCATTTGAATAGAGCCATCGCCAGTCACACATAAAGACTCTTTATCCGGAAAGGCGAGCTTAACCCCCATAGCTGCTGGTAAGCCAAAGCCCATGGTGCCTAAGCCACCTGAGTTGATCCACTGACGAGGGTGCTTAAATGGATAATACTGCGCCGCAAACATTTGGTGTTGGCCCACATCTGAACTGACATAAGCATCACCATTAGTCGCTTTATAAATAGCCTCTATAACTGCTTGAGGCTTAATTTTATCGCCATCGGTATTGTAGTTTAAGCATTTTTGTTCGCGCCAACTGATCACCTGTCGCCACCAATCTTCTTGTGCACTGCGGTCTATTTTTATTGGGCTTTTATCTATAGCAGTTTGTAACTGTTCAAGTACCGTGGCTAAACAGCCAACAACCGGAATATGTGCTTTTATGGTTTTGGAAATTGAAGTCGGATCGACATCTACATGCACGATAGTGGCATTAGGGCAAAACTTTTGTACGTTATTGGTAACCCGATCATCGAATCGTGCGCCAAGGGCTAAAATAACATCAGCATTGGCCATGGCTTTATTTGCTTCTAATGTACCGTGCATACCCAACATACCAATAAAGTTAGGGTGAATGCCTGATATACCGCCTAGTCCCATTAGGGTATTGGTAATAGGGGCATTAAGCGATTCGACTAAGTGGGTTAGTTGCTCTGATGTATTTGAAAGCACAATTCCGCCACCAGAATAAATAATCAGCTTTTTCGCTTCTAAAATAGCAGTAACGGCCTTACGAATTTGTTTAGAGTGACCCTTGGTATTAGGGTTGTAGGTTCTGAGTTCTGTTGCCGCTGGAAAGTTGTAAGCAAAGGTTAGCTCAGGGTTAAGCATGTCTTTAGGAAGTTCAACGACAACTGGGCCTGGGCGACCTGAGCTGGCAATATAAAAGGCTTTAGCAAGAATATTGGGAATTTCACTAGCGCTTCTACAATTAAAGCTATGCTTTACAATCGGACGAGAGCAGCCAACAATATCCGTTTCTTGAAACGCGTCATCGCCAATTAAGTTGGTTGGCACTTGACCTGATAACACCACCATCGGAATAGAATCCATATACGCAGTTGCTATGCCTGTTACACAGTTTGTTGCCCCTGGTCCAGAAGTGGCAAGTACAACACCGACTTCACCGGTTGCTCTTGCGTAACCATCGGCCATGTGTGTGGCGGCCTGTTCATGACGGACTAAAATATGTTCAATATCATCTTGCTGAAATAGCGCATCATATAAGTCTAATACTGAGCCACCGGGGTAACCGAATATATACTTAACGTTTAACTCTTTTAATGACTTAACAACCAATTCAGAGCCATTATATTCTTGTTTACTCATCCTCATTCCTCTGTTGACTGATTTATGCAAAAAAAAACCCCCGCGTAGTGCGAGGGTTTTAAAAAGCATGTTTCACCTTTTAATACATCCCCGCTGGGCTTATCACTAAGACCAGTACGAGTAAGACTAAAAGACGAAATTGTGTGTTCATGATGTTTTGCTCTTTAAAATAAAATGCTGTTTAAATTACAATTTTTGTATGTGGTTATTTTTAAGGCTTTTGCGCGCTCATGTCAACCCAAAACTAAAGTTTTTGGATTAAAAATTCATTTTTATATCTTTTTTAATCTTAAATTCTAATTGTTGTGAAATATTCTCACGTTAAAAGCAGAAATTATGCATTTTTAATTTTAAGGAGTAGGGGGCTTAAATACACATTAATTACATTAAAGTGATACAAGCGGTTTTGAGCAGGCATAAAAAAAGCCAACAGATGTTGGCTTTATAATTCAATTATACTGTTACAGACGGTCGATTACTGACTGAGTGAAGTCAGTTGTACCATGGCTGCCGCCTAAATCGCGAGTAGTACGGTCGCCTGATTTAATTACATCAGCCACTGCGCTACGAATGCGCTCTGCCGTATCGCCCATATTTAAATGTTCTAGCATTTGAATAGACGCTAAAATAACTGACGTAGGGTTTGCTAGGTTTTTACCTGCAATATCAGGTGCGCTACCGTGAACAGCTTCAAAGATAGCCGCATCTTCACCAATATTAGCACCAGGCGCCATGCCTAAACCACCAACTAAACCAGCACATAAATCAGATAAAATATCGCCGAATAGGTTAGTCGTTACAATTACGTCAAACTCTTCCGGTGTCATTACTAGTTTCATACAGGTTGCATCAACAATCATTTCAGTTGATTCAATCTCAGGGTAACGTTCAGCCACTTCACGAGCAACTTTTAAGAACAAACCCGATGTTGATTTTAAAATATTTGCTTTATGAACAGCGGTTACTTTTTTGCGGCCTTCGCGTACAGCTAGCTCGTACGCAAAAGTAACGATTTTTTCAGCGCCTTCACGCGTGATCACAGACATTGCCTCAGCTTCGTTGCCATCAGCACTCACTACTTGACCTGCACCTGAATACATACCTTGGGTATTTTCACGAACAGTAATAATATCAATGTCATCGTAACGTGCTTTAGTACCTGCGAACGACTTCACAGGACGAACATTAGCGTATAAACCAAACTGCTTACGAAGTGTTACATTGATTGATGTAAAGCCTTCGCCTACAGGGGTCGTTAATGGACCTTTTAAAGTGATTTTATTTTTAGCAATCGTGTCAATTGTTTCTTGTGGAAGCAATTCGCCCGTTTTTTCAAGCGCAGCGAGGCCAGCGTCAACAAATTCATAATCAAAATCGCATCCTGCGGCTTTTAGTATTTCAAGTGCTGAGTCGATAATGCTTGGGCCGATGCCGTCGCCTTTGATCACTGTTATGGTTTGTTTGGCCATGAACTTTTCCTTTAAAGATTTGGATACACACATAAATAAAAAATACTCACAGAGTTTAGACTACTTATATGACAGGGGTGCTAAATTTAAGCCGGCATTTATACCAATTTATTGAACATTTTGCCAGTTTATACTGCAAATACAGGGTATAACTTTAATTTATAGTGATAATAAGTCAGCTAAATACTATTGTGCAGACCTAATTGCTGCAGGGATTGATAAAAAATGGCCTCACTTTTCCAGCCATGGCGGGTGAGTTGTTGATTTAATATCTGCTGTTGCCATGCTGTTAATGGCTGGTTAGGTTTAAGTACGCGCTGGGCTACAACTTTCAAAGCTGCCCACAACTTAGCGCTATCATCGAGCTGCTTTTTAGGCAATGTTTCAGCTTTTAATAACGCTATTGCCCAAGGGTCGCTACTAAGTAATTCATTAAGCTCATTAGTTAAATGAGGGGTATCAACATTGTTTATGCCAAAAAATGTGCATATTGGCGTATCTAAGGATTTATTCGGTGTTTGGTCTAAGGTGATTTTTCTAGAAACTTCTGGGCTGTAATTAATTAATAGATAATATAAATAGGCATATAGGCTCAAACTAATGCGTTCACTTTGCAAATTTTTATCGTGTTTTACTAACAGCTCTACAATGTTGACTAAACAACCCATGCGGGTACACAAAAATGTATGTAAAGGATGGGCAATACTATTTACTAACTGCTCGAAAACCATGCCTTGAATAATCGCAGGGGCCTTATCGTAACCGACCATAGACAAGCTATGCCTTAAATCTTTTGCCGGTTGCAGCTCTTTATTATACTGTTTTACTGCATGGCACACTGATTTTATAACATTAGGATAAGGGGTAAGTAATGTATTTAATGCTTTGTAACTGTACTCTTGTTGGTTTTTTATTTGTTTAACTAATTCGTACAAAGAGGACTGTGTATCGTCACTCTTATGAACAATATGCAGATACTCACTGTCCCAAACTTTTAAAAACAAGCGATCGTCATTACACGGCCATGCCTTTAAGCCATCCTCTAATGATGCTTTTATTCGATACCAGGCCATTTTTGTATTGGCATTATTAACGATAATATGACGGCCTGCCGAATCTGTAGCCAAATAAATCATTGTTTGGTCAGCATAAACCACTTGGCTACCTGGTACATATTGTCCAACGTGTGCCACTAAGTCTTTTAATAGTCCCTGTGCAAATGAGTTGGGGGTTCTTATGTACAAATCAGCTACTGCTTTATAAAAACTAATATGCTGCTGTTTTGCGTTGCAGGTTACGTTAAGCGCCAAAATATTTGCCAAAGCAACCAATACACTGGCTCCGTCATAAAGCATGACTTTAGGCGTGTTTAATAATGCGTGTTTGTATTTGGCTAGTTTAGCTAAAATATGGGCAATTTGATGTGCTGGTTGTTGTGATGTCAATATCACTTTGGCAGCGAGTTTATGGCGTAACTGCCACATTTTAGTGTCGGTATTAGTAAATGTTTGCTGTTGGGCTAGTTTATTCAACTGATTAGCAACACAAAGGTGTTCCACCAATGAGGCACTGATATAAAGCTCTGTTAAGTGTTTATCGTAATTTTGGCTAGCACTTAATGCACAAGTTAAAACACATTGATTAACCACTAAATTGGTTGCAAAGCTATAGTGTGTTTTATACAAATTGAGCTGAGCTTGTAACGCTGCTGGGTTTTGTTTATATAACGATGCGTATTGCTCTGCAAGTTTACAAACAATCGGGTAAAAAGTATGCCACTGGTTTTTATTATTATGTGAACTTAAAAGCAACTGTGTGCTTTCGAGTAGCTTTTTTAGGTTACCCGACAGTGGTGCTTCCATTAAATTGTTCCATCATTTTGCTCAAGGTATTTTTCATAAGCACTTGGGCCCCACATTATTAGTTGGCCGTTTTTAAATAATAACCCGGTACATTCATCCATGGTGGTAATGCCATCCGAGGTTTTATGTTGTGTACGATAAAATATAACTTGCCACACCTGTTCACCATCGCGCTTCGCGTAGGTTAAATCTGGGCTGCCTAAATATTCAAGCACAGCGTTTAGCGTAAAAGCATCTTCTAAGCGCAGTTTTTCAATATAGCGTTTATTGAATGCTTCGCGGTCTTGCCAAATCATTGCTTGTGGATCGTCTTTATAAAACATAATAACCGACGTGGCTATCAGTGCATATAAACCTAATCCCAATATCAAATACCTAAAAAACTTTTTAAACATTGCCTACCCAGACCAATATAACTATTACTAGTATACGTATTGCGATCGTTCAGTGCCATTAACTTGCGACTAATTAAGCCTTAACTGCTTTAAACTAAAGCCTAAGTGGATATCAGTACGCAAACTCACCAGTTGTTTAGAAATAACAAACATATACATGTCATCAGCAAGCTTTTTTTGTAAGCGCGCACTTAATGATTCATCGCTTAATGCCTCTTCGAGAGTGTTGTACTGATTCACCAATTGTTGCGCCGATTTAACACCAATGCCTTTAACACCTGGAATGTCATTGGTTTTGTCTCCTGCCAGAGCCCAAAAGTCTATGAGTTTGTGTTGTGCCACGCCAAAACGTTCTTGGATATGCTGCTGTGTGAGCTGTTGCTTTTTAAAGTAATCATACACTTCAATTTGCTCATTCAAATGCGGTAAAAACCCTTTATCGGTAGAGACAATAGTGTTATTTATCTGATTGTTGGCGGCTTTTTGGGCTAACGTTGCAATAATATCATCGGCTTCATCGTTAGTCGGTTCAAATACCACAATGCCGGTTTCTTCAATGGCCGCTTTAAAATGAGGCAAAGCTTCTTTTAACGTTTGTGGCATCGGGGCGCGCGAATGTTTGTAATCTTTGTAAAAGTGATAGCGCCAACTTTTATCGCCATCAAATACAGCAATTGCATGGGTTGCATTAGTGGTTGTTATGAGTTTTTTGCAGGCATGTGCTACTCGAGCGCAGCATGCTTTTAACATATGTTCGTCGCTGTGATGCGTTTGGTTAGCATCAACAGCATAGATGCGCCTAATTAAATTAAGCGCATCAATAAGAAGTAAATGGGGATTCAATTATAAACTCACGCTTTTATTGTATAACAAGGAATATACTTACTGCCAGGGAGCTTCATTCTACCTTGTTCTACAAACGCTTGTAAAAGTGTGTCCATTGCTTTCATTAAATCAGGCTCACCACTGAGGACATACGGGCCGTCTTTTTTAATCGCATTTAAACCTTCTTCTTTTACATTTCCCGCCACTATTCCCGAAAACGCACGGCGTAAATTAGCCGCTAACTGTTGTTTGGGTTGATCAAGGTGTAAATCAAGCGACGCCATAGCCTCATGAGAGGGGTAAAAAGGTTGCTGAAAATCACTGTCTATTTTCAAGGTCCAGTTAAAGTAATACGCATCTCCTTGGCTTTTACGGTATTCGCGTACACCATTCATTGCCGACTTTAACTTTTGGCTTACTAATTGAGGATCATCAATAATCACTTCAAATTTATCTAGGGCTGCATCGCCTAAAGTCATTTGGATGAATTGACACAGCTCCTCAAAGTAAGCTTCACTTTGTTTTGGACCGGTAAGAATAACAGGTAAACATTGCTTTTCGTTTTCAGGGTGCAACAAAATACCTAATAAATACAATAGTTCTTCAGCTGTGCCTGCACCACCAGGAAAAATAATAATGGCATGAGCGGTGCGAACAAAGGCCTCAAGTCGCTTTTCAATATCGGGTAAAATAACCAGTTCATTCACAATTGGGTTAGGTGGCTCAGCTGCAATAATACTGGGCTCAGTTAAACCTAAATAACGGTTGTTAGTTATACGTTGTTTGGCATGACCAATAGTGGCGCCTTTCATCGGGCCTTTCATTGCACCAGGCCCACAGCCAGTACAAATATTTAACCCGCGTAAGCCTAATTCGTAACCTACTTGTTTAGTGTATTTATATTCTATTTCGTTAATAGAGTGGCCGCCCCAGCATACAATCATGTTAGGCTCACTATTTACTTTAAGAGCGTCGGCATTTCTAAGCATGTCAAAAACCATGTGGGTAATGGCTTTAGTTTCTTGGAGATTTTTTTCATACTTTTGGCAAATAAATAAGATATCGCGAATAACCGAAAATATGTGCTCATGTATGCCGGTGACTATGTGGCCGTCAACAAAGGCCGTTTGCGGCGGGTTCTCTAATTCAATTTTAATACCGCGTTCACGGCTTACCAAACGAATATCAAAGTCTTTATGTTTTTCGTATATATCGTTACTTACATCGGTATGGCTGCCTACATTAAGCACAGCTAAAACACAATTTCTGAATAACCTGTAGCGTTCGCTTGTTGATGACTGTTCTAGTAGGTCTACTTCTAGCTGCGATAATAAATCTAATACCCCTGTTGGGTTTAACTGTATTAGCATCGGCATTCTCCTTGATACTTCTTGGGTAAATTTACTGCGTAATTATGCCTTGTACTCAAAGGTAGAAATGCATAACACTATTTACTAATGCACAGACGATCCCGGCCTGAATTTTTAGCATCGTATAAAGCTTGATCGGCTCTATCAAATGCTTTTAGAGGGGTATCACCCTCTTTAAATTGGGTTGCGCCTAGCGAAACAGTAATTTCAATTTGTTTGTCTTTAAATTTAAACGGTATCTTTTTAATAGACTGTCTTAATTTATTGAGGTGCGCTGTCGCGTTTTCAAGTGAAGTGCGTGGCATTAATAGCACAAACTCTTCGCCGCCATAGCGTGCAATAAAATCTGATTGCCTAATCGACTTTTGCAGCGCTTTAGCAATAACTTGTAAAGTAATATCGCCCGCGGTATGGCCAAATCGATCGTTGATTGATTTAAAATGGTCGACGTCTATAACAACTAGCGTTATGTCTGACGGTTGTTCGTTAAATAAATTAATTTCGTGGTTGTAACGCTCATCAAATGCCGCGCGATTAGGCAGTTTTGTCAGGCTGTCGAGTAAGCTTTTAAATCGTTGCTCATTTAAACGTTTTTTATAGTTACTGACTTTGTTTTCTAAGCTATTAATTCTTTCATTTATTTGCGTAAAGCTGGCAACTAAAATTCTGCGATCTTTTTGTTCGAGTTGCTCTTTTTCTAAAATATCTGCACTGAGTGAGCGTAACTCGTTTTCAACTAGCTGCTTTAACGCTGTGATTGAGGTCGCATTTTTTGTTTGTGTATTTAAACTTTCTAGCTTTTCACCAATGCGTTGATTTATTGAGTCAAATTCAACATTCATTGATTCAGAGTGTTCACTGGTTGATACCAATGAGCGATGCAGCTCTTCAAGTGTTTGGTTTAATGAAGCTAAAAAGCTTTGCGCTGATTCACGTTCAACGTGAATACTTTTAACAATTAAAGTAATCACATCTATTGCGGCATCAAGTAGCTGGTCAACGGCTTTATTTTTAGCAATGCGTTTTTTTATTAAATACAGTGATTCGTTGGCTTCTTCTTCTAGTACGAGCTCACTAACTAATTTAAACAGCTTTTCAGTGAGCACACTTAGATTGGGTGGTTCAAAGGTATTATTGCTTTTAGCAATTAAAGCTTGATGATAAAAGGTGATCAATTGGTTTAATATTGGGATAAACCCATGCACCGATTGTATATCGTCAAGTTGGTTATCTAATAAATGACGCAGCGTTCTGCGGGTTTCGTCAGGCAGGCCTTTCGTTTGTTGTAACTGTTTTCCTGCATTTTGTACGCTGGTTAACAGGTCGCGTTGATGCGCTAGTTGAATCGCTTCCTGATTTTTTAGCAAGGCCAAAATATCATCTACCAAAGGAGAGAAGTCTTCAAAATCCATTCCTTTGTTTAATGCGCTACGGAACTTTGCTAGGCGGTTATCAAGCTCAATATCAAGTCCTTTACAGCTTAAAGATAACTTAGCCGCAAAGTTAGAAAGGGTGTCAACTTGATGTTTACGAGCGCTTTCTATTACTTTTCTACTGTCAATTGCTTGTTTTAGTTTTTGTTCCACCGTATTGGAGCTCCTAGACACCTACACACCATTATTTTAATACCTTTATTGGTTTAGTTTACAACAAAAACATATTAATAGTAGGTATGAGATCAAAAACTTAATGTTTTTAGCAACAAAATACGAACGATCTTAAATATAAGTGTATTTATCGCTTTTAATTCACTTTTAAAATGGGTCTTGTTAACCTTGGCACAACAATACGTTATATAAAAAAGAGCCTTTATGAAAAAGCTACTTGCCTTATCAATTTTAGCTGCCTGTTCAGCACCGGTATTTGCCGACGTTAATTACGCTTTAAACATTTCTCAGCCAGAGCATCATTTAGGTGATGTGAACGTAGAATTTCCTAAAACGGCGCAGTCTTTCTTAGATGTGAAACTTCCAGCATGGCGCACTGGTCGTTATGAAATTTTAAATCTTGCCAATGGCGTTCGCTACTTTAAAGCCAGTGATGATGAAGGTAATGCATTAAAGTGGGAAAAGATTGACCACAGCACATGGCGCGTTCATTTAAATGAACCCACTGAAGTAAATATAGATTACCAAGTGTATGCCAATGAGCTAGGTAAGCGCGCCCGCCATATTGACGACAGCCATGCCTTTATTGATGCGTCAGGCTTTTTTATGTTTAGCGAATCATTTCGCCAAGAGCCAGTAACAGTTGAATTAAACGTCCCTAAAGCATGGCGCTCTGTGTCAGGCATGGAAAATTATAAAAATAAGCACAGCTTTAAAGCCAGTGACTACGATGTATTAGTTGATTCGCCAATCGAAACCGGTATTAACGAGCTACGCACTTTTGAAGTTGATGGTCGTGAGTACGAACTGGTGGTATGGGGTGAGGGCAATTACGATATTGAACTGATGCTAACCGATTTGAAAAAGCTAGTGGCTACCGGCAATGTGATTTGGGACAGCTACCCTTATGAACGTTATGTATTTATGGTACATGCTACATCAGGCGCAAGCGGGGCAACTGAGCACTTAAACTCAACGATTATTCAGCGCCCACGCGACCGCTTTGCTAAACGTGAAGACTATTTAGGTTTTATAAGTACTGCAGCTCATGAGTTTATTCATACTTGGAATGTAAAAGCGTACCGTCCTAAAGGGCTTGCGCCATATGACTACACTAATATTAATTATTCAAAATTGCTATGGATAGCAGAGGGCTCTACCAGCTATTTTGAAGATCATTTATTAGTGCGTTCGGGTATTCAAACTAACGATGAGTTTTTTAAAGTATTAAGCAAAACCATTAACCGCCACCTCACTACCCCTGGGCGTGAAGTACAAAGTGCCAGCGAAACCAGTTTTGATAAATGGATAAACCAAGGCGGCGATCACGCACGTAACTACAGCACTAATATTTACCTTGAAGGTTCATTATTGTCGATGGCGTTAGATATCGACCTACTTGAAAATAGCCAAGGTAAAATTAGCTACAGAGATGTACATAAAGCGCTTTATAAACAGCATAAATTACCGGCAGGGTTTACTGAGCAAGACGTACTGGCTATTTTAAAACAACTATCAGGGCGTGATTACAGCGCGTGGTGGCAGGCAAATGTTAGCTCACCAGCCAACCTTGATTTTGATGCACTGCTAGCAAAAGTAGGTTTAAGCTTAGAGTTACCAGAAAAAGCCAAGGCCACACCAAGCTTAGATGCATTTACTAAAAATACTGGCGAGTTACTTACGCTTACCCATGTACGCCGCGATGGTGCAGCATGGCAAGGCGGCTTAACCACCGACGATAAACTCGTCGCTATTAATAAAAAGCATGTAGGTAAAGACTTAACAGCCAGCCTAGAAACCTTTAAAGCAGGCGACAAAGTTACTGTTGATTTTATTCGTCGTGATGCATTAATGTCGACTGAGCTTGTGTTGTCTGAAGACTTCGACAAACCTAAAAAAGTGGTTGCGAATAAAAATGCAACTGATGAGCAAAAAGCATTATTTAAAGCATGGATGGGTGTAGCGCATCCAAATGATGTGAAAAAAGACGACTAACATCGTATATCATATTGTTTAAAAAGGAGCTTAGGGTACAAACCCTGAGCTCCTTTTTTGTTTATTGGGCGCTATATTGTAACAATTTATCTCAGCGCAGTTGACCTTACTCATACTTAATGAGTAATCTGCAGGTTCAATAATAAAAGGGATTCTATAATGCGTTTAAAACCTCTTGTTGCCACTTTGGTAGCAACCTGTTCACTGGCACTTTCTTCTGCGGCCAATGCCGATGAAGGTATGTGGCAACCTCATCAGCTACCAGAGCTGGAATCAATTTTAAAAGCCAAAGGCCTTGAAATCAGTGTTGATTCAATTTCAAAATTAACCGAATTTCCAATGAATGCGGTTATTAGCTTAGGCGGATGTACAGCCTCGTTTGTTTCGCCAAAGGGCTTAGTTGTTACTAACCATCACTGTATTTATGGCTCAGTGCAATATAATTCAACGCCTGAAAACAACATACTTGAAAACGGCTTTTTAGCAAAAACACCGGCTGAAGATTTACCTGCTGCGCCAGGTTCACGTGTGTACGTTACAGAAACAGTGACCAACGTGACTGATAAAGTAATTAGCGGCACTAACGAGCTAAGTGCAAAAGCACGCTACGATGCGTTAGAAAAAAATCAAAAAGCCCTCGTTGCAGAGTGTGAAGCTGATGCTAGCTACCGTTGTAATGTATATTCGTTTCATGGTGGTTTAGAGTTTTACCTTATTAAATCGCTGGAAATTAAAGATGTACGTTTAGCGTATGCACCTGCTATGGGCGTAGGTAAATACGGTGGCGATATCGATAACTGGATGTGGCCGCGTCACACAGGCGATTTTGGTTTTTACCGCGCCTATGTAGGTAAAGACGGCAAACCAGCAGAATACAGCGAAGACAACGTACCGTACGTGCCTGAGTCTTACTTAAGTGTAAGTGCTAAAGGCGTGCAAGAGGGTGATTTTGTCATGGTTACTGGCTATCCAGGACGAACCAATCGTTACCGTATTGCGGCAGAAGTCGATTATGTATTTAACGACAGCTACCCTAAAGCGCGCATGCACAATACTAAATACGTGTCATTAATTGAAGAAAACTCAGAAGATGGCAGTAAAGCGCGTATTGCTTACGAAAGTACCATAGCTGGTTATAACAACTACATTAAAAACTATGGCTCGATGATCGAAAGCTTTAAAAAAGGCACCATGTTTGAGCGTAAAAAGCAGTTTGAACAAGAACTTACAAGCTGGATAAACAGCGATAGCGAACGTAAACAGCGCTACGGTAACGTACTTAATGAGTTATCAGCACTTGTTGCACAATCGCAAGAGCACAGTGAGCGCGACCGTATGGTAGGCTATGTTCACCGTTCACAAATGATCAGCACGGCACGTCGTTTATACCGTTTAGCTTATGAAAAACAAAAGCCAAATAGCGAGCGTGAATCGGGTTATCAAGAACGTGATTTACCGCGTATTAAATCGGGTTTAGAGCGTATGTCTCGTCGCTTTGACGCAAACGTAGATAAAGCTATATTACTGCACTTTTTAGAGCAATATGCAGCATTACCTAAAGCAGAGCGTTTTAGTGAAATTGATAAAGCCTTTGCTTTAGAAAATGGGTTTGATAAAGCAAAACAAAGTGCATTACTTGATGAAATGTACGCTAAATCAACGCTTGATAACGAAATTGTACGTAATTCATTATTTGAGCAAACGCTTAGCCAATTAAACCAAAGCCAAGACCCATTCATGCAGTATGCAAAAGCCATATTCACGGTAATGAAAGCTGAGGAAGATAAGTCAAAAGCCCTTGCAGGTAAGTTACAAGCCGCTCGCCCAGAGTTAATGAGTGCGATTATTGCCTTTAATAAAGCGCAAAACAAACCGGTTTACGCCGATGCAAACAGCACATTACGTGTAACTTACGGCACGGTAGGCGGGTATTCTCCGCAAGATGGTTTAGTGGCCACGCCGTTTACCTCACTTGAAGGGTTGCTTGCTAAAAACACCGATGTTGACCCATTTAATGCGCCTAAAAAGCTGCAAGAGCAAATTAAAGCGAAGCTTTATGGTGATTACACAGGTGGCATGAATACCGTACCGGTTAACTTTTTATCAAACGTAGACACAACTGGCGGTAACTCAGGTTCACCAACACTAAATGGTAAAGCTGAGCTGGTGGGTTTACTGTTTGACGGTGTGTACGAAAGCATTATTGGTGATTGGGATTACAACCCAGAGCTAAATCGCTCAATCCATGTGGATTCACGTTACATGCTGTGGGTTATGGATAAAGTAGATAACGCACAAAACTTATTAGACGAAATGAAAATCGTAAAATAAGAAGCAGTTAAAATAACAAAAAGGCGCTTACCTTAACCGGAAACGCCTTTTTTTGTTTAAACATTTTTGATTAATTTAACTTAGGGTACGGGCTACGGGCTTCGGGCTAAGAGCTACGGGCTAAGAGCTACGAGGTTCGGGTTGCGGGGGGAGCTAATTTGTTTTAGCAGTAAGTATCTTTAGTAGCAGCGATTTTATATCGCGTCAGAGTTAAGCCTAAATAAGTATTTACCACCGAGAACACAGAGTTAACAGAGAAATACTTAAAAGATATGAATCCATCTCTGTGCAGCGCAAAGCGCCTCGGGATTCTCTGTGGTGAAAAAACTCTTTTTAGCAGTAAATGTCTTTCGTAGCAGCGACTTTATATCGCGTCAGAGTTAAGCCTAAATAAGCATTTACCACCGAGGACACAGAGTTCACAGAGAAATGCTTAAAAGATATCAATCCATCTCAGTGCAGCGCAAAGCGCCTCGGGATTCTCTGTGGTGAAAAAACTGTTTTTAGCAGTAAATGTCTTTCGTAGCAGCGACTTTATATCGCGTCAGAGTTAAGCCTAAATAAGCATTTACCACCGAGGACACAGAGTTCACAGAGAAATGCTTAAAAGATATCAATCCACCTCTGTGTAGCGCAAAGCGCCTCGGAATTCTCTGTGGTGCAAAAATTGTTTTTATCAGTAAATGTCTTTTGTAGCAGCGATTTCATATCGCGTATTTATGGACATTAGCATTTTACTCGCGCCTCGTAGCCCTCACTTCTCTTTGTAGAATACGGTCTTTAAGTGATTTATGCACAAAGAGGGCGAAGAGACGCTGCGCTTTCAGAGGAAGGTATAAAACAAGGTTGTTTGGTGGTTTAGGTTACTAATTTACTGCTCATTCACTTCTCTTTGTAGAATAAGGTTTTTAAGTGATTGATTTACCATGAGGGTGCAGAGACGCTGCGCTTTTGTAGGAGCAGGGTGTTTTTAAATATAAACTTTTTAATAATGGTAAATACGTGCGTTTAATTTACTAAATGCCAACCAACATGATTTTACCTTGTGCCATGCCCTCAAGCTGACAACTAAAATCAATGCGCTTTTCAGCAGGTGTTTTATACAGCAAAGTGAGTTTACGAAAAGGCGTGGTAATCACTTTGACCGTTTTGATTTGTAAACTAACGCGTGTTCGTTTGTCTAAAAAGGCAAAAGCCGTTTCCGTTAACGCTTTTTTACATGCGCTTAATGCTGTATTCGTTACAACGCCCGATAATATTGAGTTACTAATATCTTCAGCCGACAAGCTGCTATAGCCACTTGCCATTACGCAGGCAGCATAAATATCAAGTATGGCAATGGCACGCACTTTTTGACTTTTTGGATCCTCATAAACAGCCATGACGCAGGGGACTTTAGACTCATCAAATACCTGCGGTTGAATTGTGTTTACGATTAAGGACTGACTTATATGTTTATGAAACAAACGTTCTAATTGCGACAGTTTTGGTAACGCTAAATCACTGTTTAATTCAATTTCATCAGGGATGATTTCGTTATTTTCAACAAGCTGTACTAAAGGCAATAATTTATCGTGTAGTTGCGCGTCGGTGAAAGGTTTTGATAAAACAAAAGATGCACCAAAGCTAATAGCTTCTTCAATTTGAGACTTTTCATCAACAGTGGTCAGCATTGCTACTATTATATTAAGTTGCCTTTGCTTTATTGCACGTAATAACGTAACTCCACACATATCAGGCATATGCCAGTCTGTAAGGACAATATCGGGGTGCCAACTACCAATCAGCGTTAACGCAGATTTAGCATTGCTAGCTTTTTCTATTAATAACTTTCGATAGCCAAATTTTTCCAACCCTCGGCGTACTATTTCGAGTGTTGCTTGGCTGTCATCCACGATAAGTATTTTCACGCATGTTACTTTTTTTTAAATGTTGTTGTTATTATGGCAGATTTTTTTGACAGCGCTAAACTCTAGTAAATAAACACTTAATTTAAGATAATTTAATAATGCCATATGCCGTTTTTCCGCCAGAGGTTTATCATTATATTGCTATAAATTTTGGGCTACTTATTTTAGCCGCGTGGTTTTATATTCTTTTATTGATACTCAGAGAGTTTAGGGCTTTTGCGTTGAGTATGGTTAAAAGTAACGGCACAATGGATGATGCGACGTTAGCTATGTGCAGAGAGTCTGTTGACAATGCCATGAGCTATGTTAACGATAATCGAAAAACTATCGCTGAGTTAATCAGTGTACAAATGCTGTTACAACAGCAATTAACAGAGGTTACTTCATCAACCAAAGATCATGTTACCGAAAAAGAACAACAGCTAATTGATGATCTCAATAAAAAATTAAAACGCTCGCATCAGTTAATTCGCAAACTAAAAGGGGATCTCGATAAAAGTGTTGAAAAATTAAAAGTGACCCGTCAAAAGCTCTATGCACAATATGATGCAGTGACTGTGCTTCAAGAAGAAAAAGACCAGCTACAAGCAGATTATGAAGCGCTTAAAACCGCAAGCGAAAATAGTGATAAAACATCAAGCGCAGATACATCCTCAACGCCCGATCAAACAAGACTACTTAACACTTTAAACGAATATAAAAGGCAAATTGCAGAGCAAGACCAACTACTACAGCAATTGCAGTTACAAACAGACGGGCCTGAAAGTAGTGAGGAGTTAGACACACTAAAGCAAGAGCTAGAAAAAACACAGTACGCACTTAAACACCTTACAAAAGAAAAAAAATTCATTGAAGGGCGCTATTTAGAAATGATGAAAAATAGCCAAAAACCAAGTTAGCCAACGATTTTTTTCAGTCTGAGCCAGTACACGTTATGGCTGTGTTTTCTCATTCTTTCCTCATTCACTTCTCTTTGTAGAATAAGACCTTTTAGTGAACGTAAAAAAGCCATATATTGCCCTGTAGAAGCGATTTCATATCGCGTATTTATGGGCATTAGCATTTTACTCGCGCCTCGTAGCCCGAAGCCTCCCATCCACTTCTCTTTGTTAAATAAGGTTTTTTAGTGATTTATGCACAAAGAGGGCTAAGAGGCGCTGCGCTTTCAGAGGAAGACATAAAACAAAGCTATTTGATGGTTTTGGTTTCTCATTTGCTCCTCATCCACTTCTCTTTGTAGAATAAGACCTTTTAGTGATTTATGCACAAAGAGGGCGAGGAGACGCTGCGCTTTTAGAGGAAGAGATAAAATAAAGCTGTTTTTAGCTAGTCACTACCATATAGTGCAACGTTATCTTTGCTGAGTATGTAAGGTGACGATTTATAGTAAACAAAAAACCAGCCTAATATGGCTAAAATTACGCCTAAACCATATTTGCTAAAAATTGGAATATACATTATCAATGTAAACACGACTGCCGAATACAATAAAAATATAGCCCAGAATAATTTTGAGCTGATAAGTTTCAATCTCGTCTTGCAACTGGCACATTTAAAGTAAAACGGGAATGCAGATAAATAAAGGCTGAAAACATCTATTTTATGCTCACAGCGAGGGCATTGACTCATAAATTTCCATGTTATGCATTTTCTAATTTACTTGACTTAACAACATCTTCGCCAGCTTCTATGTATAGAAAGCTTTTATCTATCTTATTTTTTCTTTGCATACTTTCCATAAAGTGTAGTGGCGCAATTTCGGTTTTAAATGTGCCCCAAAATACAAAATCTAGTTTACTTAGTATTGTACACAAACTCTCCAGTACAGGATTATCTGGAAATTCATATGGCCCAGACGAATACTTAACGTTAGATTTGTACCTAATATAAAAGTACTTGTCACTTACTCTCGATCCTACCTTTGGATGCTTATAGTACTTTATCGAATAGTCACCGAATTCCTCTAGAACAGATTGCTCTTCTACTAATAGCGTTATCTCGTTTTCACTAATCCATTTTACGATATTCAAAAGGTCATGCCTTGTATCACGCCGCAATAAGCGGAAAGTTACTGTTGGCTAAAATAAGTGAGGAACGAACAAAAAGCCAACTGTAATTTGTCCGTCTTGAAAACCCTTGTTATGTTTGCCCTACTTCCATGGAATCCATGACTTTGACGCATGACCTGTTACCGCTACTTTTAAAAACAATAGGAAGCAATAAGGAGCTGCCAGCATACCGAATACAGACCTAAGATCTAGGATGTTGAAAGTGATTTCACCAGTCTCAATTAACGCGTTTGTTAGGCTTTTAATACTTTTCATGATGCGCTGCCGCATAACCGTCTTTATATTCGCATTCTGGGCACAATTCAGCCATTTCATCATATTCACAAGCTGAATATATGTATGGAGATTTACACGACTTACAATCTAAAACTTCTTCCTTATGGCTACAGACCAGGCATAGTTCATTGTCAATGTCGAAGGTCAAGTTATGGCAGGAAGTGCACTTTATAGTAGCAATTTCTTCTTTTTCGATTTTTTCGTAAGCTGCCTTAAGATAATTGCTATAGAACTCTGTGTAGCTATATAGAACAGCAAAGCTATTTTCTTTTAAGTGCTTGGACTTCCAGTCTAGCCTTAAATGCTCTTCAGAGAAATTAATAACAAATAGTAAAACCTGCCCAACTAATGCCTTTGCTTCTTGGTCTGATATTGAAAATTCAAAGTGCTCTATCTCATTCCGTTTTTCCCTAGCAGTTTGAATTGCATTTAGATCATCGTCGCTGAACTTGACACCGCCAATTTTTTGTAACCTTTTACAAGCAAGTTCACTACTTACAGTATGTTGAGACGGAGATGGATATTTATCAATATTTGTGAAAACAAATGCTGGATGTATTTGCCTGAGCTTCTCTTTAAACAAAAGCTCAACAACATGAGCAAGGTCAACAATAATCCTCTTCCAATTTCCCAGCCCTTTTTCCTCAATTGGCCCCATGTGCCTCAATGCATGCTCTAAAGAATCACTAGCATTTTCTATTAGATTAAATTTGTTCATAAATACTCAGTTAAGCCTAACGCCCGCCTAACACGCAATGTGTTGGCATGGGTTTTTGCGTTGTTTGCCAAAACCATGACAACTTAACATTGTCGGAGTTTAGGCGCTTGTTATGTTTGAGATTAACTCAAACGACTGATTAGTTTTGCTGCCCAGTTATCCAGAAGTTTGGCTGGCGCAAAAGATAAAAACAAACCCGCTATCGGAAATAAAGCACTAAAAATGGCGGCTATAATTTTATCTGTTTGATCATTTGTTGGAACACCATTAATTTCTATTACAGCATTTGGATCTAGCGCAGATTGAACAAAAACGAACACCAAAATACTACCAACAAGAATCAATGTACCGCCTGCAATACGGCTCAATCCAACTACAACATCAACTTTTTTCTTTAAATCTGCATCCATATCTGACTCAAACATAACAATTTAATAGTGCGCTCACAGCGCATATTTATACCAGCGCTGCGCTCACTTTTCTATTTTATATAGTTTTAACAAATTACCTAACATATTACTATCACTAGTTTTTTATTGTATTTAAGCAACGCTTAGAGGAATAATATGCGCGCTTGGCTCATTTTATTTAATATATGAGCAAACGGTAGTTTGAACATTTAGCTAGATACAGCGATAAATCTATTTCTTTCAACATTCTTTAGTATATTTCATGTGCATTTTGTAACCATTAAATGCTACGTTAGATGTAACTATATTGAAGGAATAAATTATGAAACTTGAGTCTTTAGCGTTGCACCATGGTTATGAATCTGAAGCCACCACAAAGTCGGCGGCGGTGCCGATTTATAACACCTCTTCGTACACCTTTGATAATACGCAGCATGGCGCTGATTTATTTGATTTAAAAGTGCCTGGTAATATTTATACCCGCATAATGAACCCAACCAATGCGGTGCTTGAGCAGCGTATTGCCGCGATGGAAGGCGGTATTGGTGCGCTGGCTGTGGCCTCGGGTATGGCGGCGATTACCTATGCGATTCAATGTTTATGTGAAGTGGGTACTAATATTGTAAGCACCAGCCAAGTGTATGGTGGTACTTATAACTTATTTGCCCACAGCTTGCCGCGCCAAGGTATAGAGGCGCGAATGATTAAAGCCGATGATTTTGACGGTTTTGAAAACGCCATTGATGAAAACACTCGTGCAGTTTTTTGCGAATCAATTGGTAACCCTGCTGGGAATATAGTTGATATCGCTCGCCTTGCGAAAATTGCCCACAGCAAAGGGGTGCCTTTAATTGTAGATAACACCGTGGCTACGCCGTATCTGTGTCGTCCATTTGAGTTAGGTGCCGATATTGTGGTGCACTCACTCACTAAATACATTAACGGCCATGGAACCGCGATTGGCGGCATGATTGTTGATTCGGGCAAGTTTGACTGGAAAGCCAATGCAACCCGTTTTGCGATGATGAATGAGCCTGATCCGTCGTACCATAATGTAGTGTATACCGATGCTTTTGCTGAAGCGGCATTTATTGGGCGTTGCCGCGTTGTACCACTTAGAAATACCGGTGCGGCGCTTGCGCCTAAAAACGCATCAGACATTTTAATTGGCCTTGAAACATTAGGGCTTAGAATGGATCGTCACTGTGAAAACGCGCAAAAAATTGCTGAATATTTAGAGAGCCATCCTAAGGTGCTTTGGGTTAATTATGCGGGATTAAAATCAAGCCCGTATAACGAAATAAGCCAAAAAATTACCAATGGTAAAGCGTCAGGTATTTTAAGTTTTGGTATTGCGGGTGGCCTTGAAGCCGGTACGCGGTTTATTGATGCTCTAAACATGATTTTACGTTTGGTTAATATTGGCGATGCTAAATCGCTGGCTTGCCACCCAGCATCTACCACGCATCGACAATTAAATGATGAAGAGCTGGCCAATGCTGGCGTTAGCCGCGATTTAATTCGTTTATCGGTGGGTATTGAAAACATTGACGATATTATTGCCGATGTAAGCCAAGCGCTCGATAAGGCCTAAATCGTACAGTAAATACCTCAAACTTTTTTGAGGTATTTATTTTCGCAATTAAAAAGGAGTGCCGATACATGAAATTTTTAATTTTTCTCGGTTCGGTTAGAAAAAGTACCCCACCTAAGCTTGCGCGTTTAGGGGAAAGGGTAGCGAAAGCATGTGAGCGTTGTTTGCTTGAGCATTACTCTGAGCATGAAATAGAGCTTATTGATCCGCTCGATTACGATTTAGACCCTGTGTTTAAACCGCACTTTGCCTATACGCAGGCTGAGGTACCTAAACAACTTGATGATTTAGCAGCAAAAATTAAAGCCAGCGATGGCTTTGTTATGGTGAGCCCTGAATATAATCATTCGATGAGTCCGGCACTTGCTAATTTGCTAAACCATTTTGGTAGTTCTTTATTTGGCTATAAACCCAGCGCAATTGTGACCTATTCTGCAGGGCAGTGGGGCGGCGTGCGCGCTGCTGTTGGTATGCGCAGCTTTTTAAGTGAACTGGGCTGTTTGCCGGTATCAGCAATGATCCATGTACCAAAAGCACAGGATGTATTTATTGAAAGTGGTGAAGCAAACAATGCGGCAGAGCAAACATCGTGGGATAGCTATTTTTCGCGCACATTCAATCAATTAATTTGGTGGGCAGAAGGTGCTAGCAAACAACGTGAAGCGTTAGACCCTAAGCAATTAAGCAAAGACTTTAAACGCGACCCATCACAACGTAATGCGCCTTAATGGTTATAAATTTAAGCTAGTCTTTTTTGGCGTCTTCACGAGGGGAGGCCAAAATAGCTTGCTTTTGCTCATCGGTTAAAATAATCCAGTCGAATATTTCGTCACTTGTGCGCCCGCACCCAGTACAGTAGCCATTCATTCTATAACATTCACCGATACAGTCTGTTTTTAAATGAGTGGATTGTTTACTGGGTGTTTGGCGCATACATTCTCTCGTTATTATTTAGTGGCAACGGGCTTTCCTACTTCTAACGAGGTAGACCAGGTTTTAATTTTTGATAAGGTTTTGCTGGTATAAACAGAAATAACCGGCGATTTATCATCAAGTACAAAGGTGGTGCGCAGAGAGGTTTCCGACTCTTTTTGTGTTTCTAACCAGTTGTTATTTTTTGTTAAACATTGGCGAGTGAGCTCAACGGCTTGTTTATGCATGGCAACGGCTTGTTGCTGGTCTTTGTAGTTTTCTTGACAGCGATAGGTCACGGTTTGATTGTTAAAGCTGGTTACTTGGCAGTTATTGCCAAATACGTTGTACTTTGCGCTCCACACATCTAAATAAGGTGTTTTTACTTTGGTGTCTTTTAACGCTTCAAAGCGATTGTCATAGGCGGCAATCAGCCCATCCATTTTTTCGCAGGGAGTTAGGTTATCTAGTTTAGCTTTTTGCTCAGTGGTTAAACTGCTACAGCCAGATAAAATTAGGCCAGTTAATACCAGCGATATATAGGTTTTCATAATGCGCTATCCTTTTGTAATAGCTATTCCTTGAACATTAGGGTCTATTGACCTTTCAAGGTTGAATTTGCAGCAGTCTGTTTGGTATTTAGGCAAGGCAGAGCCTATGTAGTGTGGTTATTCCCCATAAATAGGTGATAACGCAGCATCAATGCCAAACAGGCGCTGCCCTTCGGGTTCTGCCTAGGGGCGATTTACTCTTTGTTGCTCGGTTTTGACTTAGCCCACTAGGTTGCAAACCTCGCGCCGCGATTAAACCGCCCCTAGTTTGAACAAATTTTAATCCGCAAAGGTCAACAGACCCTAGTTAAAGAATACCTAAGGGAGGGAGTAAATGCTATTCGCAAGGTGTAATTTAAAGTGAATTTATGGTTTTAACATACTGAGTGCGCCACAAAATGGCGCACACAGTAACAGGCTGTTTTACTTATGACGCCCTTGTAGGCAAGCAACTACATCGGTGAGCTCTAAGCCTTGACGCTGTAGTAACACAATTAAGTGATACAACAAGTCAGCCGATTCGTTAGTAAGCTCATTGTTGTCGTGTTTCATTGCCGCAAGCGCCACTTCAACGCCTTCTTCACCTACTTTTTGGCAGCTGCGGCTTAAGTCTTCAGCAAATAAAGACGCGGTGTAGCTTTTAGCTGGATCGTCGTTTTTACGTGCAACAATCACATCTTCAAGTTGCGCTAAAAAGCTTAAGCTTGGTTTTGCAGCATCGCCAAAACAGCTTTGCGTGCCTAAATGGCACGTTGGCCCTTCTGGGTTTGCCAATACTAAAATTGAATCGTAGTCGCAATCTGTATGCACAGAGACCACGTTTAAGTAGTTTTCTGATGACTCGCCTTTGGTCCATAAACGCGATTTAGAACGCGAATAAAAAGTCACCTTATTACTTTCAAGCGTGACAGCAAGCGCTTCGCTATTCATAAAACCTTGCATTAAAATAACGCCAGAGCGTGCATCTTGAACAATGGCAGGGATCATCTCGCTTTTTGCGAAATCAACTTGAGTTAGGTTTTCTTGCGTTACTAGCATAATCTGGCTGCCACTTGGTTATCTATTAAAAATTGTTTTAGTTCGCCAATGTTAATCACGTTTTTATGAAAAACGCTGGCTGCGAGTGCACCATCTACTTTGCTTTGTTTAAATACATCAACAAAATCTTGCATTGTGCCTGCGCCCCCTGAGGCGATTAAAGGAATGTCGCATAGCTCGCGTATTTTGCTTAGTTGCTCGTTGTCGTAACCATTACGAACGCCATCTTGGTTCATACAGTTTAAAACAATTTCGCCAGCGCCTAAGTCTTGTACCCGCTGAACCCACTCTTGGGTTTTATAACGAGTACGGCTTGAGGCATTAGGATCGCCTGTAAGCTGATACACTAAGTATTCACCGGTCGTTTCATCGTAAAAGCTATCAATACCGACAACCACACACTGCTTGCCAAACTCATCGTGTAACTCTTTTATAAGCTCAGGACGGGCAATGGCAGGGCTGTTAATGCTGATTTTGTCAGCGCCGCGTTCAAGCACGCGCGCTGCATCGGCTACCGATTTAATGCCACCCGCTACACAAAATGGAATATCGATATGGCGGGCAATATTTTCTACCCAATTTACATCGAGTAATCGTTTTTCAACGCTTGCACTGATCTCGTAAAATACCAGTTCGTCGGCACCGGCTTCACTGTAGGCTTTAGCAAGTGTTAAAACATCGCCGACTACCTCATGGCCCTTAAATTTAACGCCTTTAACGACTTGGCCGTCTTTTACGTCTAAACAAGGAATTATGCGTTTTGATAACATGCGCTTACCTCGTTTTTAAAATTCTGGATTGTAATATGGTTATTATTACGTTTGTTATTGGTATAACTCATTAGAAAACACATAGACTGCACTTGATATGTTATATTTTTAATAAAAATGAATAGTTAATTTAATGAATGAATCTAAATGCATTACTATGCAATGAATTCTTGGCTCCACTATATAATAAAACTTGCGCTATGTTAATGGTAAAAGCTAGAACTAAAAGTGATAATTCATTCCGGAAAAACGCGCAATCTTGAAACCGTAGACTAAATTCATAAAATACTAAAAATTAGCGTGTTTCTTTAGAAAACCGATAGCAGTTTCGACCGGAATTTTTAGCCTCGTAAAGTGCTTGGTCTGCGTGTGTTTTTACTTCTAAGCTAGTATGAGCTTTTCCGTTTGTGATGGTAATTCCTATACTTATTCCGAGCGTGCGTTTTTGGTCAAATAAAATAAATGGTTTGCTAATATTTGTAATGATTCTTTGTGCTATCTCAGAGATCACGTCTTTATCATTTAACTGTGGCAAAATTGCTGCAAATTCATCTCCACCTATTCGAGCAATAATATCGTGCTTACGTAAACAGCTTTTTATGCGCGTTGCAACTTCTTTAAGTGCTTCATCGCCTGCACCATGGCCTAACTCATCATTTATTGGCTTGAAGTAATCTAAATCTAAATACATGAGGACTAATGGTGACTCATTGAACTGGGCTTTATTTAGTTCTTTATCAAGCTTATCTAAAAATATCCTACGGTTATAAAGTCCTGTTAAGCTATCTACAAACGCATAACTTTCTACTTTGGCCTCGTATTCTCGTCTGGCGATAGTGTGATTAGCAAAGGTGTAAATAACAAATATCATTAATAACATTACACCTAGATAGAGCAAAACAATCAATTTTTTTAAACTACTAAATTCGTTTTCAATCAGTGATAGAGGGACCTTATTTACTAACTTCCATTTGGGCCATTTCCCGTTGCTATTTCTCGGATTATCAAGTGTTGGTACTTGATCTAGTAAGGTCATGTGTTCAAAAATATAAATGTTGTTATCCTTTTCAATGATCCCATTTGTTTTAGTTTCCATCGCTTGCCATATATCTGGATGGATATCTTGAAAACGTTGCTGGGGTTTATTGGCAAACATAAAAGCCCATTGTTTTTGTACATCACCAAATAACCAGTAACTTTCTTCATTAAAGAGCATAATGTCACCTAGTGAGCTTTTAGAAATATTTTCTAATTGACTAAGTAAATGCACACCTCCGAGATTTATTATAAGTAAGCCAATCTTTTCATTGTTTTTGTCAACTAGCACTGAGCCTAAACGGATCATTGGTTTTAATGGCCTTTCAATTTGACCATTTTCAATATTTAAATCTAATGGAGATATAAAAATATCATCAGGGCTGAGCTTTATCCCGCGTTTATAGTAGTATCGATCGCTTTTATCTTGAAGCTTGTCTGGAGGTACGATAACGGTACTGTTATTTTCTCTTTGCACCCTTATTAACTCTTGGCCTTTTAAGCTAAGAATTCTTATTTGGGTGTAATAATTTTTTATGGTGATAAAATTAAAATAGTCCTGTTCTAATAGTGTTTTGTTTTCATTACTAAAAAAACGCTGTTCCTTAAAGTGGTGATTATTTTTAAGAATTAACAGATCACGAGATGCATGATTAAGTTGTTGTAAAAACGAATATTTAGCTTGTTTTAACTCATTTTTCTCTTTTTGAATAACAGAACCTATACGCGTTTGTATTTGGTTTTCGTAAAACATATACAAGGCAATATATAAAATAATTGCAGAGCAAAAATAGGTCAGTAGGCTAGTAAATATGGTTGTGTTTAGCTTTTGCGAATTTTGCTCTTGTAAGGGCAAGAAGGCAGGTTTAATAATGGAAAAGTAAATTATAGGCACACTCAGACTACTGAGTATTAAGCTATCAATTGCTATGACTTGCCATTGCTGTAAAACAAATTCGTCAAAATTAAAGGCAAACATAACTAAAGCCTCAATCGTAAAAACGATCATAGCTATTTTAAATGTTAGGAATTCGGTTCTCGATTGTTGGTTTTTTACAAAGTCACTATCATTAAATAAGTAGTGAATAGTAATAATAGCAATGAATGAGATAAGGCTGGCATCTAATATTACAGAAAACCAGATGCCTGTATATTTCGTAACAAATGATGCCAATAACATCATAATAGTGGCTTCACTTAACGCCAGTGATATAAAAAGAATAAGTAAGCGTTGTAATGGCATATAAAGTTTCCGAGCCAATTATTATTGAATAACAAAAGCGACTAAATTTAATATAGGGCGGACAGTAGAATTGTTATCGTTAATTTAAAAATACTGCTGTTTGATATTAATATAATAATTAGAAAGTGCGTTTATTGCCATTATGGTTGTGCGTTTATTCTGTAATTTTTGACTAAAGTAGGGTGAATCTTGATCAAAGTGTTCATAACATTTGACCAAGATTCAGTGTGATCAACAATTAACTATGTATATGTTCATCTGTTTTTACGTTCATAAATATCGCGTAGAGTACGGGGATCACAATTAAAGTCAGTAGGGTGGCAAACAGTAACCCAAACACCAGTACCACTGACATCGATTGGAAAAACGCATCAAAGTATAGTGGTATTACCCCTAGTACGGTGGTGAGTGTGCCCATCATTACTGGTCTTACCCGACTATTTGCCGAATCGATAATGGCCTCATAGCGTGGTTTTCCTTGGCGTATTTCCATATCCATCTGATCCACTAATACAATGGCATTTTTAATCAATAAACCAGAGAGCGACAGTAATCCTAATATACCCATAAACTCTAATGGGATTTGTGTAGTAACCAGCCCAAAAACAACACCAATTAAGGCTAATGGCACCACAAGCCAAATAATAATAGGTTGTTTTAATGCGTTAAATAACACAATAACAATGAGTACCATGGCTAAAAAACCCAGTGGAATAGTTGAGGCCAGCATTTCGTTAGACTCTTTCGATTGACCATATTCGCCATCCCATTCTAGGCGGTAGCCTTGTGGTAGTTCAATGGCTTCTATTTTTGGTTTTACTCTATTAAATAACTCAGAAGCAAGCTCCCCTGGCAGTGGATCGGCTTGGGCTTTTATGGTCCATTCACGGTCTTCACGTTTTAATATGCCGTCGCGCCATACGGTTTTAAAGCCATTGGTGACTTGAGCAAGAGGCAGTGTTTCACCGGTGATATTGCTTTGCACTTGAATGTTACCAATGTCGTTTATGTCTACGCGTTCTTTTTGTGGCGCTCTGACGATAATAGGAATGAGCTCTTCGCCTTCACGATACTGCCCAACCACTTGCCCTGAAAAGTTTTGTTGCAGTGCTTCAGCAACAGCTTTGCGCGTTACACCTGCGCGCTGTGCATTAATGGCTGAGTACTGTGGCTCAATAACACTAATGCGTTGTCGCCAGGTGTCTTTAATTGATAACGCACCGCCATCATCAATTAATATGGCTTTTGCTTTTGCTGCCAGCTCTCTTAATACACTCGGATCGGGGCCTTTAAATGTGGCTTCTATTTTAGAGCCACCACCTGGGCCCATTACAAAGCGCCATACTTTGCCTTGCGCATCCACAAAGTTATTATCGATGTAGTTTTGTACCCTAGGTAAGAGTTGATCTAGTTTTTTATAGTCATCGACTTTAGCTAAAATTTGCCCGTAAGAACTGTTGGGTGATTCGCTGCCATAAATAAGCATGTAACGTAATCCGCCACCGCCAATAAGAGTTTGTATGCCTTCAACGCCGTTTTGTTGTTTTACAAACGCTTCAAGTTTGAGCATGTCTTTTTTGGTTTTTTCAATATCGGTGCCTTGTGGTAACCAAAAATCAACCACCATTTGCGGCGTGGTGGAAGCTGGGAAAAACCCTGATTTTACAAATTGAAAACCCCACATAGACACACTAAACATGGCAACCACTACAGTAACCGTTAACCAGCGATGATGAAGTGCCGACACCACAACCGATTGATACAACGCCATGAGTTTATTAGGTTTTGCTGAACCAGAGGTATCGGTATCTTGTTCTTTAAATAAGCAATAACAAAACAGGGGAGTTAGGGTAATGGCAAATAACCAGCTGTATAACAAAGAGATTAAAATAACCCAAAATAAATGGCCGGTAAATTCAGCTGTATCGCCCGGTGCGAGGCCAATAGGTGCAAAGGCAACAATGCCGACTAATGTGCCGCCAAGTAGTGGCCATTTAGTTTGTTTTACAACTTCACTGGCAATGTCTAACTTTTTACGCCCTTGTTGTGTGCCTACCAAAATTCCTTCTGTCACCACAATCGCATTATCAACCATCATACCGAGGGCAATAATAAGCGCACCTAAGGAAATACGGTGCATGGGTATACCGCTAAAGTCCATGGTAGCAAGGGTCGCAAAAATAGTTAGCAGTAACACGGCGCCAATAATAATCCCAGAGCGCAACCCCATAAATAGCAGTAGCGTGACCATGACAATCACCAGCGCCACTAATACATTAACCACAAAGTTATCGACTGAGTCTTGTACCACTTTTCCTTGGTGGTAAAACTCAAGCACGCTGATGCCAAGTGGTCTGAGGTTTTCAGTTTGCTTTACTTTATCATCAACGCGGTCAAACACTTTTACCACATTAGCGCCTAATACACTGGCAACCCCCAGGGATATGGCAGGCTTAGAGTTGTAGCGCACTAACTTGGTTGCTGGGCTTTGAAAACCGCGGTATACATTGGCAATATCTTTTAGGTAAATTGTTTTACCTTTAGCGCTGGCACTTACCAGTAGGTTTTTAATGGTATCAACGGAGTTTAATTCGCCGGTGGGGTCAATAAAAATACGTTGATCGCCAATTTGGGTATTACCTGCACTCAATACGGCGTTTTGTTCATCCAAAATACCGTAAATGTTATTGATAGATACACCTAAAGAGGCTAACTCTTCTCGAGCAATTTCTACAAATATCCCCTCTTGTTGTACGCCCGTCATGGCAACTTTCGCTACACCGTCTACTTGTAAAATGTCACTTTGTAGCGTTTTAGCATAGGCATGCAGTTCATCGGGGGAGTAACCTTCGGCAGTAATTAAATAACTCAAACCATATACATCGCCATAATCATCAAACACTTTTGGGGTCCCTGTACCAGGAGGAAGTGTTGGGCGAGTATCGTTAATTTTGTTTCTGAGTTTAGTCCAAATAACTTGTAGCTCAGATTTGGTTGGCGAAAATTCTGATTTAATTTCTACTTTAATTTCAGATAACCCTGTAGATGAGGTCGACGATATAGTATCGACTTCTTGTAGTTCTTGAATGGCACGCTCAAGCGGCTCGGTTACTTCTTTAGCAACCTCAAGCGGGCTCGCGCCTGAATAAGAAACAAATACTTGCGCGGTGCGAATTATAAATTCGGGATCTTCAAACCGAGCCATGTTTTTGTATGACGAAAAACCAAAGCCAAGCGTTAAAATGATGAGTATAGTGCTAATTAATTTATTATTTATTGTCCACTTTGCTAAATCCATGACTGCGCTCCTATGCTTTAGTCCAAGGACGTACTTTCATACCCTCAGTCACATAGTTTGCACCTGCACCTACAATCACATCACCTGCTTTTAAGCCCTCAGTAATAATCAGTTGTTCGCCAATACCTTGCTCAATAGCAACGAGTGTTTTTGATACTTGCATTGTTTTTTGGTCAACAGTCCATACGAAATGCTGGCCGCTTTCTTCAAAAATAGCAAAGGTAGGGACAGCCAGTCGTGTTGCGTTTGAACTTGTTTTACGTTCTATTTTTAGGCTGGCATTCATGCCAGGTAATATATTAAGGTTATTAGGTACAGCAAACGAAAAGCGTACTTCATAGGTTTGACTGGCTGAGTCGGCTTCTAAATTCGCACGTCTAAATGTCGCAGGGATAGGCGCAGCCGATACGTCTTGTAAAATTACTGAGGCTACATTGTTTTGTTTAGAATCTACCGTAGCCACAATAGACGCGGGAATATTTACAACCGCTTCCATTTCACCTTTACCAAATAGGGTAACTACATGTTGCCCAGCACTGATGTTTTCAAGCTGCTTTACCGGAACTTCTGCAACAATGGCATCGTAAGGCGCTATGATTTTACTGTCAGATAATGCCTTTTGCGCTGAGTCATACTGTGATTCGGCCACTTCTTTTTTAGATTTTAGTTGCTCTATATCTCGCTGTGAAATAACACCGTCTTTTGCAAGCTTTAAACCACGTTGATAATCATTGTTGGCCGTTTCAAACTGTATTTTGCTCGACTTAACCTCATTAACAAAGTTTCGTTGCTTTAATGCGGCTATTACGTCTCCTTTTTTTACATTTTGCGCAGCAATAACGTTGAGCTTTTCAAGTTTACCACTGACCTGAAAGGCCAGTTTTGAACTGTTTATTGTATCTATAGTGGCAGGATAGGTGAGTGTTTTTGATTGAGAGCCATCATCAATGGTTATTAACTTAACAGGGCGTGGCTTGTTTTGCTTTTGAGTGCTGACTTCGCTATCTGAACAACCGGCTAACAACAGTAGCGCAATACTAATAAAATTAAATTTAGTAAAACATGGTTTATTGATCATCTTGCTTACCTTAAATAAAAAGTGCGGTGTTAATCGTTGGCATTTTTGTGTGGTTTAAAATTATAAAATGCGTAAATGTGTTTATTTTCGAATTTACCTGTACTGCTGTTTATTAAGCTATAACTACTTACTACTTGAAAAAAGCAGTAGATAACGAGTGAGTAATAAATAATATTTTAATTTCAACAGTTTATTATTGCTGTACGGTTTTGTTTTAATTTGTGTGATTTTGTAGAACGTAATAAATCAGTACCCTAATGCTTGCTTTGTATCAACATTAGTATAATTAACAATCGGCTTTTTTAAAGCGCAGCTCATAAAGATTATATTTTTGGAATTTAAAATACTTAAAGTGCGGTTTTTATTAATTAAATTGAAATATTAATTGCTTGGGGTCGGTCTTGTGAGTGTCGTGTCGGTATAACTAAATAAAAGCTATCCGATCTAAAGCATATCTCAGTAATGGTTAGCCATTAATTTAAAGACGTAATTAAAACTATGAAAAATTCCAAACATAATCATCATGAAAATAATCATACGAGGTCTAATCCTACCATGAGTAAAAAAATCACCTTAATTGCAATAATCACTTTATTTGCACTGACGATTTTATATTTTACCGGCGCTTTTAACAGCGATGCGGTTACTGCGCAGCGTTTTGTTAATTTACAACAAGGTGATCAAGCCCATGCGGGTTTTCGTCGAGCCCATGCAAAAGGTATTTGTTTAGCGGGGTCGTTTGAGTCTACCGGTGAGCTTGCTAAATATTCGCAAGCCAAGGTATTTGATTTAGGCGCCACTCCTTTTATTGGCCGTTTTTCTATTGCGGGCAATAATCCAACCGCACCTGATTTAAAAGCACCGGTGCGTAGTTTAGCGTTTTCTATAACAACCGATGATAACCAAGAATGGCGCGTAGCAATGAACACGCCTCCAGTTATGGCTGTAGCGACGCCAGATGCGTTCTTTAAACAGTTACAAGCGCTATCCCCTGATCCGGTAACTAAAAAACGCAGTCCTGAAAAAATTAAAGCCTTTTTTGCCGCACACCCTGAAAGTGCCGCATTTAATAACTGGAAAGCAAGTTATAAACCAACTAGCAGTTTTGCCACTGAGCAATACCATAGTATTAATGCCTTTTATTTGGTTGATGAAAATAATGAAAAGCACGCCGTACGTTGGATAGCTAAACCACAATTAAGCGATGAAAACATTCAACCACTTAATAATGATTCAGCCGATGCATTGCAGCTACAACTTAAAGATCAAGTTGCTCAAGCCCCTGTTAAATTCGACATGCTGTTTAGCTTTGCAACCGCTGAAGATGATGAAAACAACCCAACTGTTTTATGGCCACAATCACGCAAAACAATTAACGCAGGCACATTAGTTATCTCAAGCCTTCAGGCGCAAGAAGGAGGCGTGTGTGCTGATATGAACTTTGATCCCTTGGTACTTCCTACAGGGATAGAGCCAAGCGCCGATCCTATATTACGTGCCCGTGGCGCGGCTTATGCTGAGTCATTTCGTCGTCGTGCTAAAGAAGTACTTTTAAATAATTAATAACAGGAAATATCGAATGAAAACAATTAATAAATACTCGGCGTCGAGTATGCTTATTCACTGGGCGATGGCGTTAATCATACTTTCTATGTTATTTCTTGGTTTGTCGATGGTACAAAGTTTAGCGGTTTGGCAAATAGAGGCCATTGCGCTGCATAAGTCATTTGGTATTTTAGCGTTGGTGTTAGTTGCTATTAGATTAATCAATAAAGTCGTCACCACCAGTCCTGCATTACCACCGAGTGTTCCTAAGGCTCAAGCATTAGCCGCGCATTTAACCCAAGTGGGTTTATATGCATCTATGATTTTAATGCCGATTTCTGGTTGGTTAATGCAAAGCGCTGATGGCCGTCATGTGGGCTTTTTTGATTTATTTACTTTGCCTAGCTTAGTTAGTAAAGATATTGAACTATATGCTTTTTTCCGTGAAGCACATGGTTTAATTGCTTACGCATTTTTATTGTTTATTTTTATGCATGTTAGTGCCGCGCTTTATCATGGTTTAATAAAGCAAGATGGCGTATTAGGCTCTATGTTACCTGGTAAGCATAAATAAACTGATAGTTTTATACAAAAAAGGCACAGATGCGCTCGCACCTGTGCCTTTTTTAGAGCTATATTTTTAGCTTAATTTAAGCGCGTCTTCTACGCTAAAAGCACCATCTAATAAAGACTTGCCTAAAATCACGCCGCCAACACCAAGTTCATTTAGCTTTTTAATATCATCTAACGAACTTACCCCACCCGACGCTTGTACTTTAATATCTGCATTATGATTAATTAAATCTTCATAAAGCGCAAAAGAGGGGCCGGTCATGGTGCCGTCTTTACTGATGTCCGTACATAAAAAATCAATAATGCCCAGCTCTACATAAAAATCAATAAGTTCAAATAGCCCAAACTCAGATTCATTTAACCAACCATGGGTTGCTGGCGCCCAGCCGGACTCTGTTTTATTAACATCAAGGGCAATCACAAAGTGCTCAGCGCCAAATTGTTCAATCCAAGCTTTAACCTGTTCACGCTTTTCAACTGCCATTGAACCAATAACCACTTGATTTGCTCCGGCTTTTATCCAATCGCTCACATCTTGCTCTGAACGAATACCACCACCCACTTGGTAGGGTACATCCAGTGCTTTTGTGGCTGCTTGAATATGTTGCCACTGCTTTTTACTTGGATCGCGTGCGCCTTCTAAATCAACTAGGTGCAGTTTACCCGCGCCGCTGTCAGCGTATTCTTTTAGGCGAGCGCCAAGTTCAAAGGGGTAAAACTGTGCGGTATCATATTTACCTTGATACAAACGTACAATTTGATTTTGTAATACGTCTAATGCTGGAATAATCACTGTGTATCTCTTTTATTATTTATGAACAGTCGCTTATAACTGCCAATCTAGAAAATTTTGTAATAAACGAGTGCCTACTTTAGCACTTCGCTCTGGGTGAAATTGCATACCGGCATAATTATCTTTAGCGACAATGGCTGAAAAAGTTTGCCCGTATTCACTACTGACTAAAGTGGCATCGTTAACGGTATGCGCAAAGCTGTGCACATAATAAACCTGATCGTCTTTATGCAGCCCTTTGGTTAGTGGGTGCGCTTGTTGAATAGATAAATTATTCCACCCCATATGCGGTGACGTTAAACTACCTACATCCAGTGCTTTTACTTCGCCTGGTATTTTACCTAAGCATTGCACGTTGCCTTCTTCGGTGCTCTCGCACAGCAATTGCATCCCTAAACAAATACCCATTAGTGGGCGTTGATACTCGTTAATAGCTTGCTGCCAGCCATTATCGACTAGGCGCTTCATAGCCACAGAGGCATGGCCAACACCAGGTAATATAGCGCGCTCATAGCCTGCTAATTGTTCAGGTGAGGTAATAACGGTAGGCGTTTTGCCTAAACGCTCAAATGCAAAGCGTACCGAGTTGATATTGGCACAGCCGGTATTAATTATCGCTATCATAAACACCCCTTAGAGCTGGCTGTTTGTTGACTAGTATCTTGTGCAATTGCCATACGCAGAGCACGAGAAAATGCTTTAAATAAGCCCTCTACTTGGTGATGACAGTTACCATCACTTACCGACAAAATAAGGCTAATTGCAGCGTTATCACTTAAGCTTTTGAAAAAGTGTTCAACCATTTGTACGTCTAAATCACCGGCTTTTTCACGACTAAAGTTGGCATTTAATACAAATGATGCTCGACCCGATAAATCAATTTGTGCCTCGGCTTTACATTCATCCATAGGCAAGGCAAAACCATAACGGGCGATTTGTGATTTTGTGCCCAGCGCTTGTTTAAGAGCAACCCCTAAGGCAATACCGATGTCTTCAACAAGGTGATGCTCGTCTATGTGTAAATCGCCTTTGGCTTTAATGTTTAAGCCAATGTTTGCGTGGGTGCGTATTTGATCCAGCATGTGATCAAAAAAGCCAAGGCCGGTGTCTATGCTACCGTTTTTAGTTTGATCAAGATTAACCGCTACATCAATTTGTGTTTCTTTAGTGTTGCGTGTAACACGGCCTTCACGGTTTGCCGTTGTAAGCTTAGTAACAATAGCAGGCCAGCTACCATCATATAAAATACCTTCACAACATAAGTTTTGCGCAAGGCCAATATCTGTTTGGCGGTCGCCAATTACAAAAGAGCGCGCTAAATCTACGTTGCCAGAGCGCATAAGCTCGGTCAGTAAGCCTGTTTTTGGCTTACGGCAATCGCAGTTTTGTTCATCAAAGTGTGGGCAAATGAGTACATCTTCAAAGTTAATCCCTTGGCTGTTGAGTATGTCCATCATTTTGTCTTGGGCTATGTCAAAATCCGCAGTAGGGAAACTGTCAGTGCCTAAACCATCTTGATTAGATACCATAACTAGGCGATAACCAGCGGCTTGTAGTTGTAATAATGCCGGAATAACACCAGGTAAAAAAGCCAACTTTTCAAGGCTATCTACCTGTTTGTCGGTGATTGGCTCTTCAATAATGGTGCCGTCACGGTCTATAAATAAATAGGGATTACTCATGATACTTCCTGTTGTGATAGGGCTGTTGGGGTGGTTAAACCATCGAGCCAAATTTTTACTTGTTCTAATTCTTGTTCGCTACCAATTGAAATGCGTAGCCAGTCGTCTTCACCGTATAAGGTAAATGCCCGCATGACTAAGCCTTGTTCAAGGGCAACTTTAAAGCTGTTTGTATCGGCTAATTTTAAGGTAACAAAGTTGCCTTCACCAGTGAGAATTTTTAATACAGCAGGGGAGGCGTTTAACCACTCTATTAGCTTTAATTTTAAGCTGTTTAAAATGCTCACCTGGCGACGCATAGAGGTAATGGCATCAGGGGCAATGGCTTGCGCTGCAATACTCGCTACCACGCTCGATACCGGATACGGTGCAATGACTTTACGAATGGGCGCAAGTACACTGGCTTGAGCGAGGGTAAACCCGGTTCGCAGGCCTGCCAACGCAAACGCTTTTGACAGTGTACGTAGCACTACAATATTACTAAACTCGTTTATAAGTTGTGTTGCACTTTGCTCTGGGCAAAACTCAATATAGGCTTCATCAACAATCACCAATGCTTTACCTGCAAGCGCAGTGGCAATGGCTTTTACTTTATCTAGCGGCGTTAAACTACCTGTTGGGTTATTTGGATTACAAATAAACACCAGTTTTGAGCTACCGACCGCAGTGACAATATCATCAACATTGGCTGTTAATAATAACTCTTGAGTAAGCGCGTTAATAGCCACATTGTGCGTATCAGCAGTGACTTTATACATACCGTAGCTAGGCAAAAACAGCGCAATACTGTCCTTAGCTGGCTGGCAATACGTGCGTACTAAAAGCTCAATGCCTTCGTCTGCACCTCGCGTCATAAGGACATTGTCGCTTTTAAGCTCGATATAAGCTGCATAGCGATCAATAACCAATTGTGGCTGAGGGTCGGGGTAGCGATTTAAATCTTCAATACTCAGCTCAAGGTTTTTAGCATATGGGCTTTCGTTGGCATTGAGCCACGTTGTGCCTGTTAACTTTTCACTTTTAGCCGAGCTGTAAGCAGCAAGCGCTTTAATATTATCGGGTAATAAGCTGGTTGCTTGGGCGCTCTCATTGCTCATTGTTTATTGCCTCTAAACGAATTGAAACCGCATTAGCGTGGGCATCAAGGCCTTCTGCGTCTGCCAGTGGTAAAATAGCTTTTGAAAGCTCTGTTAAGCCACTTTTGCTAATAGTTTGTACTGTGTATGTGCGGAAAAAATCAAGCAAGTTTAAGCTTGAGTATGTCGCGCTATAACCGTAAGTAGGTAATACGTGGTTAGTACCCGATGCATAATCGCCAGCCGATTCTGGTGTGTAGTCGCCAACAAATACTGAACCTGCATTTTTAACCGCATCAAGGTACGGGGTTGCATCTGCCAGCTGTAAAATTAAGTGCTCTGGCCCATATTGCGCTGATACATCAAATGCTTGCGCTATTGAATCAACTAAAATAAGTGACGAATTAGCCAATGCTTGTTCAGCGGTGTCTTTTCGGCTTAAGTTAGCTAATTGACGAGTAAGCGCGTCTTGCGTTTGTTTAATAATAGTTTCGCTGTTACACAATAAAATAACTTGCGAGTCGGCGCCATGCTCTGCTTGTGAGAGTAAATCGGCCGCAATAAACTCTGGATTTGCTCGTTCATCTGCTATCACTAATACTTCAGATGGACCTGCTGGCATATCAATCGCCATTCCTGGAATTGTTTGTGCAACTAACTGCTTTGCCATAGTCACAAAGCTATTACCTGGGCCAAAAATTTTATTCACTTTAGGTACTGATTCAGTGCCGTAGGCCATTGCAGCAATCGCGCCTGCACCACCGCTTTCAATAATAGTGGTGATACCACATAATTTAGCAGCATATAAAATAGCAGGATTTATTGCTTTATCGCCTTGTACGGGGGTAGTGAGTACCACGGTTTTTGCACCGCTTAACTGCGCCAATACACCTTGCATTATAACTGACGATGGCAATGGGGCACTGCCACCGGGTACATAAATACCGACCGCTTCGATGGCTTGATATTTCAGTTCACATTCAACGCCTGGTTGAGTCGATAATTTAATATCTTTAGGCAGTTGCGCTTGGTGAAAACATTTTACATTTGCATAAGCGGTATCAATTGCATACTTAAGCTCAGGGCTTAGCATTTTCTCAGCGGCATTAATTTCATCAAGTGGAACACGTAAACGCGGCTCAGCTCGGTTATCAAACTCTTTTGCTAACGCCAGTAATGCAGCATCGCCTTGTGCATTTACTTTTGCCAAAATAGTTTGGCAAATACTTTCTACTTTTTCACTCGCTGATACAGCAGGGCGCATCAGCGCCGCTGCTTGAACTTGTGATGATTCCTCATTCCAACGAAGCATGGCTTGTTACTCCATCATTTTTTCAATTGGCATAACTAAAATAGAATTCGCGCCGAGGGCTTTAAGCTGCTCCATGGTTTCCCAAAATAACGTTTCGCTACTTACCATGTGCAATGCTACATATTCGTCAGATCCTGCTAGTGCAAGTAATGTAGGTTGACCAGAACCAGGCAGGATTTCACAAATTTCATCCAGCTTATCTTTTGGTGCGTGTAGCATGATGTACTTGCTTTCTTTAGCTTGCTTGACACCACGCAAACGCGGCATCAATTTATTGATAAGCGCGAGTTTGTCAGCATCTTGCAGTTGGGTGTTTTGAATTAAACAAGCGTTTGACTCTAAAATCGTATCACCCTGCATTAAGCCATTAGCTTCAAGGGTTGCACCTGTTGAGACCAAATCACAAATGGCATCAGCAAGACCAGCACGCGGCGCCACTTCAACAGAGCCTGTGAGCATAACAGTGCTGGCGTTGATGCCTTCACGTTTTAAATATTGGCTTAAAATTTCAGGGTAGGTGGTTGCAATACGTTTGCCTTCAAACCAGCTTTTGTCTTGCTTACCTAGTTCTTGTGGCCATGCAAGTGCAAGACGACAGTAACCAAAATCTAATTTTGATAATTTAGTTACTTCGCTTGGAACGCCTTGGCGCTCTCTTTCTGCTTGTACTTCAACTAAAACGTTTTCGCCAACAATACCTAAGTCACATACACCGTCCATAACTAAACCTGGGATATCGTCATCGCGTACACGTAAAACGTCAATTGGCATGTTGGTTGAGTGTGCTATAAGGCGCTGCTCGCGAAGGTTGAGTTTTACACCCAGTTGCTTAAGCAGATCTTGACAATCTTTAGATAGGCGGCCGCCTTTTTGGATGGCGATACGAAGACGATTACTATTATTCATTACTCATTTTCCTTTAATTTAAAAACTAAAAACCCCGAGGGAAACCTCAGGGCGAAAATGAATCTTGGTATGTTGATTCGCCAGAGGTTTCCTTTTAGGAACAACCTCTCAGCGAAAGACCTGACAGGTTATTCCGATGAATGATGGTGGTGATGTACTGCTGTCAGAGTGTTGCGCATTTTTTATCCTGTTTAGCTATTCGTTATTATGTTAACGCTTAGCTGCTGTTTGTTTAATAAATTTCGCATTTATAAAAACACATAAACCAATAGCATGGCAAGAAAAATTTTCTTAAATTAAAGAATACCTTATAACTGTCGATAATAACTAAAGGTTTGCTTTATTTATCAACAGTTTTATAGTGATTAAATTACATTCAATTCAATGGAGGCACGCATGGATATAATGATCCCTTATTTAGGGCCTATTACGCGTTTAACGCTTGAATCTAAAGGGGCTTTTCATATTGCTGGGGTTCAACAAAGTGCCAGTGCCAAAAAAGTCGAGTTAGAAGAGCGTAAAAAAAGAGAAGTAGAAAAGCAACATAAGCTGGCGTTTGACGAAAATAAATCGCGCAATAAAACCGCTGAAGAAGATGACGACAAACCCCATTTAGATACATGGGCTTAGTACAAGTGATTGGCGATACCGTTATTGCCTCAAGTTAAAATCGCCCTCAATAAAAGCAAATTTGTTTAAACATAGCAAATAGTGGTGCATGGCTATGAACTGCGTGTTTTTAAAACTACTCCCTACCCATTTAAAATAGATTACCCCTCTTTTAAAGCTCAACAGGTAAAGTATTTTTCTTAGCAACTACATGCTCATTGAGCAGTCGATTAGTGATTAACAATAAAGCGTGTGATTTTAAAATCTAATACTTTCTCTGGGCTGTTTTATGTAAATATATGTATACGAAATGTTATTTCTGGCCTTCATTAGTTAAAACAGTAGTTTTTAAATCATTGTAAAATAATAGATTAATTTTCGAGCTAATACTTTAATTGTAAATCAAATGTTTAATTTTCGTTATTTAAGTTTGTGATCTACTCTGATCCTTAATCGGGTACAAGGTGTGCCGATTAATACAAATACATTAAAAACTTAAACTTTAACGGAGCGTAAACGTGAATTTATCTAAAATCACAATAGCAACTTTTGCTGCTTTAACTTTGGTTCAAGCAACAAATGCAGTAGCTGCGAATAAGAAATACCTAAATCAACAACCGACAATTAATAATATGGTGCAATCAAACTCTGCTTCCTTGTTATCAGTAAGTCCAAATCAGTTGATTGGGTTGAGTGTAGGGAACGAATTAGTTGTATTAAAAGAATTTACTAGCAATAACGGAGAAGTAACCCGCCGCTATCAACAAACGTACCAGGGCATTCCTGTCATTGGTGATACGGTCAGCTTAACATTTAATAATGGGTTGCTTAAAAAAGCCCATGGTGCAGCTGTTTATAATATTGATGAAGATTTATCTGATGTATCGGCTAAATTGACAAAAAAAGATGCGATTTTAAAAGGGTCTAAAACGGGTATAGCTGCAAAATCAGTAGGCTTAAAAAAACATAATGAGCAATCCAGACTTGCTATCTGGGTTGACGATCAAAATAAGGCGCATTTAGTTTATGAAGTGTCTTATGTTACTTATGGCAAGTCACCATCAAGGCCATACCTGATCATTGATGCTAATACCGGTGAGGTCTTGCTTAGTTACGATAACCTGCAACATGCCAATGCAACAGGCCCCGGGGGCAATCTAAAAACAGGCAAGTATTTATATGGAACTGATTTTGACAGCCTAGATGTTAGTCAATCAGGTAATACTTGTAGCATGAATAACGCAAATGTTCGCACTATTAATTTAAATGGCGGAACAAGTGGCTCTTCTGCGTATTCATTTACATGTCCTGAAAATACGTTTAAAGAAATTAACGGTGCTTATTCACCGCTAAACGATGCTCATTTTTTTGGTAACGTTATTTTTAATATGTATAACGATTGGTTAGGGACTGCGCCTTTGAGTTTTCAGTTACAAATGCGGGTTCATTACTCAAGTAACTATGAAAATGCGTTTTGGGATGGCAGCGCAATGACCTTTGGTGATGGGCAAAATACATTCTACCCGTTGGTGAGTTTAGATGTTTCTGCGCATGAAGTCAGCCATGGCTTTACTGAGCAAAATTCAGGCTTGATTTACAATGGTAAACCAGGCGGATTAAACGAAGCATTTTCGGATATGGCTGGTGAAGCCGCTGAATTTTATATGAAAGGCAGCAACGATTGGCTAGTTGGAAAGGATATTTTTAAAGGTAATGGTGCACTGCGTTACATGAATAACCCTACCCAAGATGGCCGTTCTATAGATAACCAAAGTAACTATTATTCAGGTATGGACGTGCATTATAGTTCAGGTGTTTATAACAAGGCATTTTATAATTTAGCAACTACGCCGGGTTGGGATACGCAAAAAGCCTTTATCGTAATGGCACGTGCTAACCAACTATATTGGAGTGCGGGTGTAGGCTGGGATTTAGCCGGTAACGGTGTGATGGATGCAGCCTGTGATTTAAATTATGACCCTAATGATGTAAAAGCCGCTTTGGCTGCGGTAGGTGTTAATTCAAATCTTAGTTCAGGTAGTGATTGTGCTACACCACCACCACCGACTGACGATGAAGTGTTAACCAATGGAGTAACCCGTACGGGTATTAGCGGCGCAGAAAAAGAGCAACTATTCTTTACTTTGGAAGTCCCTGACGGCGCAACAAATCTTCAATTTAATACAATGGGTGGCTCAGGTGATGCAGACCTATATGTTAAATTTGCTAGTAGACCAAGCTTAAATAACTATGATTGCAATAGCACAACATCTACCAGTACAGAAAGCTGCAACATAAGTAATGCACAAGCAGGAACTTACCATGTAATGGTTGAAGCATGGAGTGCGATATCTGGTGTATCGCTAACGGGAAGCTACTCTGATGGGAATGGTGGTGTGACGCCAATTAATAGAACTGAGTCTAATATTAATGTGACTACTAATAACTGGAGCCGCTTTACTCAAGATTTATCAGAAGGGTATAGCACTTTAAATATTAGTATTGCCGGTGGTAATGGTGATGCTGATCTTTATGTAAACTTTGGCTCGCCTTCAAGTACGTCTTCATACTTATGTAGACCCTACAAAAATGGTAATAATGAAGAATGTACATTTGATAACCCACAAGCAGGTACTTGGTACATTGATTTAAGAGGTTACAGCTTAGCAAGCGGCGTAACACTCAACGTAACGGCTAATTAGGCATACATATCAAAAGGGGCTTTGCCCCTTTTTTAATGCTTAAAATAAAAGTGACAAGATAAGGAATATTTATGAACTACTTTAAACAGTTAGCAGTTATTACTACTTTAACCTTAAGTTTTAATTGCTTAGCAAATGAAAATCCAGACAATATTTGGGTCACCATTGACTCAACTGCAGCCCAGCATTATCAACATGAACAAGGTACATTTTTGCAAAAAATGCAATTTGCGCATAGAAAATCAAGTATTTTACCTGACGTTGATTTACTCAGTGTACCGCGTGACGCAGTAAACAATTTAAGTGAGTTTATGCACCAGAACTATAACCGTTGTGGTGGGTTTGTTGCGCATAGTTCGTTCGAAGAAGCGAATGATTACGCAAAACAATTAGCTGTTGTTCAAAATAGCCAAGCTACATCAGCCTTTAATTATTCAATTGATAATGCGCAAACAGTACAAAGTTTAATTAGTGCACAAAGCCCAATTAATTTACAAAGCACTGTAAATTCACTCACTAGTTTTAATAATCGTTATTATACTTCGCAAACCGGCGTTGATGCCTCACAGTGGCTGCAAAGTTATTGGCAACAAATTGCCAGCGTTCGAAGTGATATAACCATTGAGAGTTATCAGCATAGCTGGGCGCAATCATCAGTGATTGTAACCATTGCAGGTGCTGAAAATGCAGATGAAATTGTTATTATTGGGGGGCATTTAGACTCGATTAACCAAGCAAATCCAGCACAAGGGCGCTCTCCTGGCGCGGATGATAATGCATCGGGTATTGCAGTGTTAACGGAAGCGTTAAGAGCAATTGTTGATACAAATTATAAACCGCAAAAAACTATTCAAATAATGGCGTTTGCAGCAGAGGAGGTGGGGTTAAAAGGGTCTAAAGCTATAGCCAGTAGCTATCGTTCGCTGGGTAAGAATGTAGTTGGCATGGTGCAATTTGATATGACTGGTAATAACGGCAGTATCGAAGATATTATTATGATGACGGATTACACCACCAATGCTCAAAACCAGTTTTTAGCCCAGCTGATAGACACCTACTTACCACAAATTAGTTATGGCTTTGATCAATGTGGGTATGGTTGCTCCGATCATGCTTCGTGGTATCAACAAGGGTTTGCGGCCTCTATGCCTTTCGAATCAAAAATGAATGACATTAACCCACTGATACATACACAAAACGACAGTAATTTTGACGCTGATCATGCAATTAAATTTGCTAACTTAGCCGTTAGCTTTGTTGCAGAATTGGCAAAAAATGCCGGTGATGTCACTCCGCCAAATAATAATGAGTTAGTCAATGGTGAACCAATTTCTGGTATCAATGCCACTGCTAAAGAGCAGCTTATCTATACATTGAATGTACCAAAAGGAGCGCAAAACTTAAGCTTTGAAACCTCAGGTGATAATGGCGATGCCGATTTATACGTTAAATATAATCAGGCGCCCACGTTAACTGATTACGACTGTAAAAGTACCTCTGCCACAAGTAATGAGCGTTGCGACATTCCAACCAGTAATGAAGGCACTTACTATGTCATGGTTGAGGCATACAGCGCAATTAATAATGTTTCTTTGACAGGCAGTTTTGAGCCAGCAGGCGCTTTAGAGCCAATCAATCGCGTAGAAGATAACATTAGCGTAAATACAGGTGATTGGCAGCGTTTTGAACAACGTTTAGCCGCGGGTTATGCCTCCCTAAACGTTGCTATTTCAGGCGGAAGCGGCGATGCTGATTTGTATTTAAATTTCGGTGCGCCATCTTTAAATACACAATTTGTGTGTAGGCCATATAAAAACGGCAACACAGAAAGTTGCACTATTTCTGCACCCCAGGCAGGTATATGGCATATAGATGTTAAAGGCTATCGCAATGCAAGTGGTATTACGCTAACTATAAATGCACAATAATTAACAGGGGCATAAGCCCCTTTAAAGGCCAAATTCTCACGCTATTTGGCTTGCCCTTCATCAATAGCTTACGTAGAATCCCGCTATTATTTTTTATAAAGTGATTGGTATTATCAAACAGCTGTTTAGTGCAACCGGGCCTTTGGCTTTATCAATAGATGGATACTCACCACGCCAACCTCAAATTGATATGGCCGTGGCTGTTGAGGATGCATTAAAAACAAGTTCCCAGCTTGTTGTTGAGGCCGGTACTGGCACAGGTAAAACCTTTGCTTATTTAGCGCCAGCCCTTAAATCTAAAGGCAAAACAATAATTTCAACCGGTTCTAAAGCACTGCAAGAACAGCTGTATCATCGTGATTTACCTGTGTTAGTAAAAGCCTTAGGCGCGGCTAAAAAAACGGCATTGTTAAAAGGGCGTGCCAATTATTTATGCACTTATCGGCTTACCCAACATGTTACACACGTACCCACAGACGACCCTGATGTAATGCATCAGCTCGCTATGGTTGCTAAATTTGCCAGTGAAACGCATACGGGCGATTTAGCCGACTGTATTGGTATTGAAGAAGATGCCAAAGTGTTGCCGTATGTCAGCTCGACTGCAGATAACTGTTTAGGTAAAGAGTGCCCTGACTTTCAAGAGTGCTACATTCGTAAAGCGCGTTTAAAAGCAGGGGATGCCGACGTTGTCGTAATTAACCATCATCTATTTTTTGCCGATATGGCGGTTAAAGAGTCTGGCTTTGCAGAGCTAATGCCCAACGCAGATGCTTATATATTTGATGAAGCCCACCAGTTAAGTGAAATTGCCAGCGACTATTTTGGCGAAACCATGAGTACTAAAAAGCTGGTGGATTTACTTAATGATTTACGCGCTATTTACCGCGCTGAAATTCCTGACATGCTGCAATTAGGAAAAAGTTTGAATAAATTGGAAACCAGTGTCGCCGATTTAAGATTGCAGTTTGGTGTGGACGGTAGCCGCGGGGATTGGCGTGAAAAGCTCAGTAATAAGCTTATTTGCTCTGCATTACATCGTGTTATTAGTGATTTAGAATTTGTGTATCAGGTTTTAAAACATTGCTTAGAACGAAGTGATAAAATTGAACACCCATTTGAGCGGGTGCTGGCATTTAAAGGCCAGTTAGAGCGTGTGTTCGACACCGCCCAAACAGGCTTTAGTTATTGGTACGAAACCACGCGTCGCTATTTAACCATAAATATAACGCCACTGAATGTATCGGCTAAATTTGCTTTGATGATGAAAGAGTCTGGTGCAGGGTTTGTGTTTACCTCAGCCACGTTATCGGTCGACAACGAACTCACTCACTTTAATGCCAGCCTTGGGTTAAAACCAAAGCAAAGTATGATGGTAGACAGTCCGTTTGATTATGAAAATCAGGCGCTATTGTGCTTACCGCGCTATTTACCTGAAACCCACGCAGATAATATGCCGCATGCGATTGTAAAGTTAACTCTCGAACTCATAAAATCAGCAAAAGGGCGTTGTTTTGTGCTATTTACTAGTTACCGAATGATGCATTTGGTGGCTGAGGGCTTAACCACACAAATGGACTATCCGGTTTACATGCAAGGGCAAATGTCTAAACGCATTATATTAGAGAAATTTACCCGTCATGGTAATGCCGTGTTGCTCGGTACTGCGTCCTTTTGGGAAGGGGTTGATGTAAGAGGCAGTACTTTAAGCTGTGTTATTATCGATAAACTGCCGTTTGCAGCGCCCGATGATCCGCTTTTGCAAGCTAGAATGCAAGATTGCCAAATGCAAGGAAAAGACCCGTTTGCGCATATTCAGTTACCACAAGCGGTTATAGCCTTAAAGCAGGGGGTAGGTCGCTTAATTCGTGATAACAAAGATAAAGGTGTGTTAGTAATTTGCGATAATCGTTTAGTTACACGCCAATATGGACAAGTATTTTTAAAGAGTTTACCGCCAATGCGCCGTACACGTAGCTTAGAAGATGCAAATACATTTTTAAAACATATTAATTGAGTACAAAAATGATCAAAAGTAACATTCTCGCCCTAGACGCTTCTACAGAGGCTTTATCGCTTGTTTTGCATTATCAGGGTAAAACATTTCATCATTTTGAAGAGTGTCCGCAGCAGCATAGCCAAAAAATTCTGCCACTTATTGATGAGCTGCTTAATAAAGCCAATTGTAAATTAAAAGATTTAGATGTTATTGGCTTTGGCCAAGGTCCAGGCAGCTTTACGGGTGTGCGTATTAGTGTGGCCATAGCACAAGGGCTTGGGTATTCAACGAATTTACCGCTAGTGGGAGTTTCTACCTTAGCGGTTATGGCGCAACAAGCGTTTGAACAATTTGGCGATGAAGTGGTTTATTCAAGCATTGATGCGCGTATGGGGGAAATATACTTTGCTCAATACCAAGTTAATAATAATTTGATGACACTTCGCGGTGAAGAACGTGTTTTTAAGCCTGAACTGCTTGATGCTTCATTGATAGACACAAACAAAACAGCAACCGGCGTGGGGACTGGATTTAAAAGTTATCCCGATGCATTAACTACATTTACAAATGTGAGTGTACACCCTGAAATTACGCTACCCGATGCACAATACATGTTAGCGTTAGTGGATGCACAGTACCTTGCAGGTAATGGCGTAAAAGCCAGTGATGCTCAGCCTAAGTATGTGCGTGACACAGTGACATGGAAAAAATTACCAGGCCGCGAGTAACGCTAAGTTGTATTGTTTGCATATTGAGCTATTTTAAATCATAATTTAAGCATGTTGTTGGTTGGAGAAGCGTAATGTCGCTGCCTATAAGCTCTGGTTTTTTTACTGGTGATATCCCTGCTAAGGTGCGTTCTACTGCTGTTGTTACGGCAAAGCATGAACGACTATCAGAGCAGCCAATATCACAGAAAACCAATACAGATTATGTTAAGAGCAGTCCTGAAGGGCTTGAACTCGCAAAAGAGTTTGTAAAAGCGAACACCAAAGAGGCCCAATATAGCCAAACTATTTACGATCAACCGAGTGCGCAAGTCAGTAAGGCAATTTCTACTTACACTGAGTTTGCTAATTTAGAGCGAAGAGCTGAAGTTCAAAGCTTAATTGGTGTTGATATATACGCTTAGTTATAAAATTAATAGCCAAATAAAAAGCCCGAATAAATTATTCGGGCTTTTTATTTTCATAACAGCGATTACTGTTCTATGTAACTAATCAGTTTTTTAGCTATGTCAGTATTGTTTTGCGAACCAATAAAGTCATCGCTATTTTTACCATAGGCAAATACTTGCACATCGGAAGCGGTATGTCCGCCCGTTGTCCAACCAGTGAAACTTAAATCATTGATAATGCTTTTAACCGCTAAATTAAGGGTTTTTTCACCCATGGCTTTAGCTTGCTTAAGTTTAATTTCGTTTTCAGTTGTAAACTCAATACGGGTATTAGCCTGCCATACCGTTTTAAGGTTATCTGATCCCATTAATAATTTGGTTAATGTACCCGCAGTGGCTTTAACACCTTTGATAATGTCGGTTTCCCATTTATATTGGCCATGTGCGCCAATGGTTAAACCGCCTGTAGAGTGATCAGCCGTGATCACTAAAATAGTGTCTGGGTTTTTATCTACATAGGCTTTTGCCGTTTCGATTGATTTTGCAAAGTCGTCCATTTCAGCCATTGCGCAAGCAATGTCATTTGCGTGACCACACCAGTCAATTTGGCTGCCTTCAATCATCACAAAAAAGCCTTTATCGTTTTGCCCATCAAGCAAATCAAACGCTTTAGAGGTTAACTGTTTTAATCTCGTTGGGTTTTCATCTAGCGCAAAAGGTAATCCCTTAGGTGCGTATAAACCAATGGCAGGGATTTGTGTGATTTGACCTAAGTTTTTAATATCGTCACCGTATTGATAACCTGCTTTTTTAAATTCGTCGACTAAGTTTCTGTCATCACGAATAAAATATTGAGTTCCACCGCCTAACATTAAATCAACCGGTAATTTCCCTGCAATTTTATTGTCAATGTAGTCGTTTGCGATGTCATCATAATTTCTTCTTGATTCATTATGCGCGGCAAAGCTTGCAGGTGTTGCATGGTTAATTTGTGAGGTAGCCACTAACGCTGTTGTCATTCCTTGCTCTTTTGCAATTTCTAGCATGGTTTTAACCGGTTTTTTGGCCGTATCGACAGCGATTGCGCCATTATAACTTTTATGACCGCTGCTAAGTGCAGTTGCACCTGCTGCGCTGTCTGTTACATAAGTATGGTCATCAGGATAAGTGTGCGCCATGCCTTTTAACATAGTGTCGAAAACGGTTGTTTCTATTTCTTTTGTTTTAGGGTCATCTTTGTAATATCGATAAGCGGTAGTGAAAGCGGGACCCATGCCATCACCAATCATATAAATAACATTTTTAGGCGCTGTTTGAGCGAATGCTCCTGTTGTACATAAAAGCGCTAATAAGCCGAACTGTTTTTTCATTGTGCGTACCCTTTAAGTGTACTTATTTTAATAGCGACTATTATTGTATACCGATAGCAAGATAAATAAATGAATATGTTATGAAATCACGAAATTTAAGTGTGTGTTCTATTAGTTCAGTTCTATTATTTGTGTATTAACTCTTGTATGTTATGACCATAACCAAATAAAAAAGTTGAGGTTTGCGTTGCAACCATTTTCGGTAAAAGCTAATGACCTAGATATACACGGTATTAAATTTGGAGACGGTGAAGACGTCGTTATTGCTCTGCATGGCTGGCTAGATAATTGTGCTAGCTTCGTGCCTATGCTGAGTCGTGCTGCGCCTTCGCAAACATGGTATTGCATTGATTTTACAGGGCATGGACTGTCATCTTGGCGAAGCCCTCAGGCACATTACTACTTTATTGATTATGTGGATGATGTGTATGCATTAATCACAGCGCTTAACTTAAAGAAGGTACACTTAGTTGGTCATTCTATGGGGGCTATGGTAGCAGGGCTATTTGCTAGTTGTTTTAGTGAGTACGTAAAATCTGTTTCTTTTATTGAAGGAATAGGCTGTGTTACTACCGATAGCGATGAAGTGTGTTCTCAGCTAAGAAATGCCATACTAAACCGAGCAAGGTTTAGTACAAAAAAATCACGGGTATACACATCAAAACAGCAAATTTATCAAGCACGTGCAAAAACAACTGATTTAAATAATGAACAAATTGCATTGCTGATGGACAGAAACATAAAACAAATGCACAGTGGTTTTGAGCTAACTTGCGATCCTAAGCTTAAAAATCACTCAGGTTTTCGATTTGATGAAGCGCAATGTATTGGTGCAATAAAAGAATTAATTGCACCATGCCAATTAATATTAGGTGATAAAGGTTATCCATTTGTAAAACAAAATCTAGACAAGTATAGTAAATATTACAATAACTTGAGTGTAATAGATGTGCCTGGTGGGCATCATTGCCATATGCAAAGTAGTGGACTATGTTTTGAACACATTCACGCATTTATGGTGCAAAGTAGTGCATGTTAATTGTATATTACCGATAAATGTGGGATTATCTCTAGATTAGAGTATTTGCTCAATTGTGAAAGTGCCTTACTTAGATTAAGGTTAATAAAAATATAATTATAAACAGGGGCTAAGAGTGGAAAAAATCTGGCTTAAGCGCTACCCAGAAGGTATGCCTGAAACAATCGATCCTGAGCACTACAACTCGTTACTCGAAGTGTTTGAAAAAAGTTTTAATGATTACAAAGATTTACCTGCATTTACTAATATGGGTAAAACATTGTCATATAACGAAATTGACGCGGCAACAAAACGTGTTGCGGCTTATATTCAAAACGATTTAGGATTAAAAAAGGGCGATAAAGTCGCTGTTATGATGCCTAACTTGTTGCAAACCCCAATTGCTATATTAGGTATTTTACGCGCAGGGTGTGTGGTGGTTAACGTTAATCCGCTATACACCGTTCGTGAGCTAGAGCACCAATTAAAAGATTCTGAAACATCAGCAATATTTATTCTTGCTAACTTCGCTGTCACGCTTGAAAAAGCACTGCCTAATACTGACGTTAAACACATTGTGGTTACGCAGGTTGGTGACATGATGGGTGGTCTTAAAAAGCATTTAGTCAATTTTGTTGTTAAGCATTTCAAAAAAATGGTACCAAGCTATACGTTGCCTAACACGATTAACTTTTGTGATTTATTAAAAGCTGATCTGAATGGCTATAAGCGCCCAGAGGTTAACTTAAGCGATTTAGCATTTTTACAATACACCGGTGGTACAACCGGTGTGTCTAAAGGGGCAATGTTGAGCCACGGTAATTTGGTGGGTAACCTTGAGCAAGTATCTGGTTGTTTAGATAACGTGCTTGAGCGTGGTAGAGAAGTGGTTATTACCGCGCTACCGCTCTATCATATATTTGCATTAACAGCGAACTGTTTAGCATTTATGAAATACGGCGGCTTAAACGTTTTAATTACAAATCCACGTGATATGCCTGGATTTGTAAAAGAGCTTAGTCAGCATAAATTTACTGCTATTACAGGGGTGAACACTTTATTTAATGGCTTATTAAATACCCCTGGTTTCTCTGAGCTTGATTTTAGTCACCTTAAAATGTCATTAGGCGGCGGCATGGCAGTACAACGCCCTGTTGCAGAAAAATGGCAAAAGGTCACTAACAGCAAACTAATGGAAGGCTATGGCCTGACAGAATGTTCTCCTTTAGTCACAATTAGCCCGTATGATTTAGAAGCTTATAATGGTTCTATCGGTCTACCTGCGCCAAGTACTGACATTAAATTAATGCTCGATAACGGTGAAGAAGCTGCTAAAGGTGAGCCGGGTGAACTGTGGGTAAAAGGTCCGCAAGTAATGCTTGGTTACTATAATCGCCCTGATGCAACGGCTGAATGTTTAAAAGATGGCTGGTTTGCAACTGGTGATATTGCCACTTACGATGACGAAGGTTTTTTCTACATTGTTGATCGTAAAAAAGACATGATTATTGTTTCAGGCTTTAATGTTTTCCCAAATGAAATAGAAGAAGTGGTTGCCATGCATGAAGGCGTGCTAGAAGTGGCCGCGGTTGGTATCCCTCATGACATTAGTGGTGAACAAGTTAAAGTTTTTGTTGTGAAAAAAGACCCTTCTTTAACTGAAAAAGATATAATAAAACATTGTCGTGATAATTTAACTAATTACAAGGTTCCTAAACTCGTTGAGTTTAAGGATGAGTTACCCAAAACTAACGTGGGTAAAATTCTCAGAAGAGCCTTAAAAGATTAGCAACTATAAAAAAGCCGACATCAGTCGGCTTTTTTATTGTAGGAGACTCAGTGCACTACCAATTGATCCAAACCCAAAATGAGCTTAATACGTTTGTAGAACAAATTAAAAACAAACCCATTCTTGCTATTGATACCGAGTTTATGCGCCGCCGTACTTTGTATCCAGAAGTTGCACTTATTCAAGTTTATGATGGCGAACATTTAGCGCTTATTGACCCGCTTGCCGAGCTTTCCTTGTTTGATTTTTGGCAAATACTTAAAGATCCTAAAGTGCTAAAAGTACTCCATTCACCCTCAGAAGATATTGAAGTTTTTCAAAAGTACGCAGGATTTGTTCCTTATCCTTTATTCGATACCCAGTTTGCACTTCAGCTATTAGGTGAGGGAAACTGTATGGGCTTTGCCTTAATGGTGAAAACATTATTGAATATTGAGATTGATAAAAGCGAATCGCGCACTAATTGGTTACAACGCCCCCTTACCCAAAAGCAACTTGAATACGCTGCTGCTGATACGTATCACCTGCTGCCTTGTTTTGAGTTAATTATAGATAGCATTAAAGCCGCTGATTTATTTGATATTGTGATCAATGAAAGTGAATTAGTTGCCAATAAACGTGCTTTTCAAATCCCGGATGAGCTACTTTACAAAGAAATTAAAAATGCATGGCAACTTAAGCCGCATGAACTAGCGGTACTTAAAGAGTTAGCAGTATGGCGTCGAAATAAAGCTATTCGTAAAAATCTAGCGCTTAATTTTGTGCTTAAAGAGCACAATATGACCGAAATTGCCAAACGAGGCCCTTCAAGTTTAAATGCTCTGAGACAAATTCCTGGGGTAGAACCCATTGAAGTGAATCGTTCTGGGGTTGAAATTTTAAAGTGTATTGAGCAGGCCAAAGCCATTCCAGCTGAGCAACACCCACAAGTATTAAAGCGGTTAATTGATTTTCCTACCTATAAAAAAGTAGCGAAGGAGATCAAACAAAAAATTACTAAAGTTGCTAAAGAGCATAACATTCCAGAAGACGTTATGGCCTCTAAAAAGCAAATAAATCAGCTAATTAGTTGGAACTGGAAGTTAACTGCTCAGCAAAAAGAAAAACACATAAAACCAGATTTACTCAGCTCATGGCGATATGATTTTGTTAAAGATGCGCTAAAAGAGTGGGATAATTAGAGTATTAAATAGCTTGATGTAAAAAATAAAAAGGGCGCTTAGCGCCCTTTTTTATTATTTCTTTTCTTCGTCAGGTAATGTGACATTGAGCTCGAGTACCGCTAAATCGTCTTCATTTTGATCAAACTGAACTTGAACCGCATCGGCGCCTACATTAACGTACTTACGAATGACATCAAGAATATCTTGCTTTAATTGTGGCAAGTAATCTGGTGTTCCACGCTGAGAACGCTCGTGCGCGACAATGATCTGCAATCGCTCTTTTGCTAATGACGCACTGTTTTTCTTTTCTGAGCGGAAGTAGTCAAGTAAAGACACATTAACCTCCAAATATCCGTTTGAATAAACCCTTTTTCTCTACATCTAAAAATCTAAATTCAACCGTTTCGCCTAATAAACGACTGATCGCATCAGCATAAGCTTGACCTGCGTCTGATTCGCTATCAAGAATTACCGGTTGTCCAGAGTTTGATGCACTAAGCACTGCTTGAGATTCAGGAATGACACCTAGTAAGTCTATGGCTAGGATGTCCTGGATATCTTCAACAGATAGCATTTCACCTTTTGATACACGATCTGGATTATAGCGTGTTATTAGCAAATGCTCTTTAATGTTTTCTAATCCTTCTTCGGCACGTTTCGATTTACTGTGTAAAATGCCTAGAATACGATCCGAATCTCGTACTGACGAGACTTCAGGGTTGGTTGTAACTATTGCTTCATCAGCGAAGTACATCGCCATCATAGCTCCGGCTTCAATACCTGCAGGAGAATCACAAACAATATAGTCAAAGTCTTCTTTTAACTCGTTCAATACGCGTTCAACACCATCACGGGTGAGTGCGTCTTTATCGCGAGTTTGTGAAGCAGGAAGTAAAAATAACTTTTCTACACGTTTGTCTTTTATGAGTGCTTGATTAAGGTTAGCTTCGCCATTGATCACATTAACAAAGTCATACACTACGCGACGTTCACAACCCATGATGAGGTCTAAATTACGTAAACCGATATCAAAATCGATGATAACAGTTTTGTAGCCTTTTAATGCTAAGCCTGTACCAATTGCTGCGCTTGATGTTGTTTTACCAACACCCCCTTTACCCGAGGTAACGACAATTATTTTTGCCATGAGATTTATCCTTTAACCAAAGCTGAAATTTCTAAAGATTCATTTTTTTGTTGTATTTGAACTGCGTTACCCCAGTGTTCACCTTGCAGTGAGTCACTGATCCAGTAATTACCATTGATTGAAACGAGTTCTGCTTCTAATTTATTACAAAATATGTATGCGTTTTCGAGCCCTTTTGCGCCGGCAATTGCACGCCCTCGTAGGGTTCCGTAAATATGTACATTGCCATCGGCAATTACTTCTGCACCATGGCTTACCGCGCCTAACACCACCAAGTCGCGGTCTTTGGCGTAAACTTGTTGGCCTGAGCGCACCGCACCATTAATAATTTGCGCTGGTAAATACACGGTTTTTTCTACAACCGAAGTATTTGACTCTACTCTTGCGGGTTCACTCTTAACGTCTTGTGAATAGTTTAAAACAGATAACCCTGCGGCTTTTGCCTGTTTATGCTGTTCATCCGAACCATTACATACACCTACAGCATTAAAGCTCATGCGTTCAATAAGCGATTTTAAGTGAACAAAGTCGATTGCGCTGTTTTTTACTTCAATTAAATTGACGACAATGGGGGCACCCTCAAAGAACTTTGGGGCTTGGGCAATTTTTACATACAGTTGTTCTGCTAAAAGGTTAATATCAGTACTATAAAGATGTAAAACTGATAACGTAAAAAGGTTGCCTTTTAGCTCAAAAATTTGGTCCGACATAGATGCTCAACTGGATTGTCTAGTTAGCATGTAACTTTATATAAACCTAGGCTGAACAAGGCTTTTATTACAGTTTCCACACTAATTTTTATAACTTATTATTATTGCCATGTTATAGTGTGTAGCACTGTTAAGCAAGATTTTATAGGGCCATAATGCTAACTGCGGTATATAAAAGTAAGAAAAAAGCAGATACTTTCTTATTTATTGAAAAAAGAGACGATTTTAGTAAAGTTCCGGAACCTTTAATGGCCATGTTTGGTCAACCTCAGTACGTGATGATCATTAACTTAGCGAAGCGGACTCAATTAGGCGTAGCGGATTTAGACACTTTAAAACAGTCGCTTAGCGACCAAGGCTATTATTTACAAATTCCGCCACCAGAGGAAAACTTGCTAAGTCAATTAAGAAAACAAAATGGAGCAGATAGTGATTAAAAAATTAGCGGTTGTATTGTGTGGTGTGTGTTTAAGCTCATCGGTGATGGCAAAAACACAAGCTGAGTTTCAACAATATCTTACTAATTTAAAGCAAGAGGCAATAGCAAAAGGCTACGATACTCAGTTAATTGAGCAAGCATTTGCCACTGCATCTTATAAAGAAAAAGTCATTTCAGCAGACAAAAACCAGCCAGAAGTAAAAGAAACGCTGGAAACGTATTTACCAAAACGAGTACCGCAATGGAAAATAGATCGTGCGCGTAAATTGTATAAAGAAAACCAAGAAGTCTTAGAAAAAGTAGCAAAAGACTTTGGTGTTCAAGCGCGTTTTATTGTGGCTATTTGGGGTTTAGAAAGTAATTTTGGCGCTATTCAAGGCGGCCACAATGTTATTTCATCCTTAGTAACTTTAGCATTTGATGGACGTCGTGAAGCGTTATACAAACGCCAATTGTGGGCAGCACTGGATATATTAAAGTCGGGACATATCACGCTTGATAAATTTAAAGGCTCGTGGGCGGGTGCAATGGGGCAAACCCAGTTTATGCCAACCTCATTTAATGCTTACGCCGTTGATTACAATAACGATGGCCGCAAAGATATTTGGACAACCAAAGAAGACGCGTTTGCTTCAATTGCAAATTACTTAAAGCAAGAGGGTTGGAATGATAATTTAACCTGGGGTCGCCAGGTACAATTGCCCGCTGATTTTGATAAGCAGTATATATTAAAGCGCGGTACTAAAACCCGAAAGCAATGGCTAGAGTACTGGGATAAATCAGAGCGCTCTTTAGCAGATTGGCAAGCATTAGGTGTTCGTCGTGTTGATGGCAGTGATTTACCTACGGTTGCTGTAGATGCAGCACTGGTGATGCCGGATGATATAAATGGACGCATGTATTTAGCATACGATAACTACAAAGTATTTATGCACTGGAATCGATCATATTACTTTGCAACCAGCGTAGGTTATTTGTCAGATAGAATTGCTTACCCAAAAATTTAAGCTTAAGCGAATAACTAAAAAGCCGCTCATTGCGGCTTTTTAATGGTTTACTGCTCTTTTTTGAATATTTTATCTTTAAGGTCAATGACTTTGCCAATGCCTGAACCTAGCTTCATTAGTTTGTTTAGCTGCTCAGGGGTTAAGCGTTGTAACTCTGACGACCATTTAGTCACTGTTTCAAGTAAGTTATGAATTTCGCCCATTTGTTTTTGTGCATAAATTTCATCGTCGTTACTTGCTTCATCTAATAAGTTATCTCTGAGTAAGCTAAGTGTAGGTTCTACTTCACGCTTTTTACGTTCTTCAAACACGCGATTAGCCATATCCCAAATGTCACCCGCAGGTGCATAGTATTCTTTTCTATCTCCTGGGATATGCATTACCTTGATCAGCTGCCAAGATTGTAATTCTTTAATTCCCATACTCACGTTACCGCGTGAAATACTCAGCGCATCTGCGATTTGGTTTGCCGTCATTGGATCTTTGGTAATAATAAGTAACCCGCACATTTGGCCGATTGTACGATTAAATCCCCAGCGGCTGCCCATCTCGCCACAATGCATTACAAAGGCAAAGTTTTTTTCTGATAATGTCATTGTTACAAGTTTCAAAAATAAATGAAATCTATGCTAGCACGCTGGTTAAGTATGGCAAGCGTTTAGCTTGGATAAAAAACCACGTTTTACGACTAATGATTGATATAGATTAATATTTAAGCATTTATAGTGGGTTATGTTGCGGGTATGCAACATAACATTGTTGTTTAACGCCTTTGTTAAATAGCATAATTTTTTATAAACGATGGAATGACTATGAAAGCAGCAATAAATACAGAATATAAAGGCAAGTTAGAAATCACCGATTTACCAATCCCAGAGGTAGGTCCTAACGATGTGCTGGTAAAAATAGCCGCTTGTGGTGTATGTCACACCGATTTACATGCGTGTCATGGTGATTGGCCGGTAAAACCAAAAATGCCATTGGTACCAGGTCACGAAGGCGTGGGTGTAATAGAAAAACTAGGCAGTAATATTAAACATTTAGAAGTGGGCGACCGAGTGGGTGTACCTTGGTTGTATAGCGCCTGTGGCCATTGTGAATTTTGTTTAGATGGACGTGAAACCCTGTGTTTATCGCAACATAATACCGGTTACTCAATTGACGGTGGTTATGCAGAATATTGTTTAGCACATGGTGATTACATCATCAAAATACCGGAAGGATTAGGCTTTGCTGAAGCTGCCCCGTTATTCTGTGCCGGCGTAACAACGTATAAAGCATTAAAAGTATCAGATGCAAAGCCGGGTCAATGGGTTGCTATTGTTGGTGTGGGCGGTTTAGGTCACTTAGCGGTGCAATATGCAAAAGCAATGGGCTTTAATGTTATTGCTGTAGATACAGGCAAAGAAAAAATGGCCCTAGCTAAAGAGTTAGGCGCTGATATTACGCTTGATTTTAAAGACGTGGTGCCAAGTGAGGCTATTTTTGAGCAAGTAGGTGGGGCGCACGCTGTTGTTTGTACCGCAGTATCAAAACCTGGGTTTGAACAAGCGTATAAAAGTGTTCGCCGTGGGGGCAAATGCGTATTAGTTGGCTTACCACCAGAAGATATGCCATTGCCAATTTTTGATACTGTGCTAAATGGTGTTTCAGTAGTAGGTTCTATTGTAGGTACACGTAAAGACCTTCAAGAATGCCTTGAATTTGCCGCACAAGGTAAAGTAAAAGCTATCATTGAAGAGAAAAAACTCGAAGATATTAATGAAATTTTCGATGACATGCTCAAAGGTGAAATTAACGGCCGTATAGTTGTTACAATCTAACTATACCAAAATATAGTGCGCACAAACCAACCTGGCTTGTGCGCATTGTATGCTATAGCGTATAACTAAAGCTTAACTTTGCATTTCTTTCCTCACCTGGCATACCGCCTAAAAACATGGCTTTAGAATAGTATTTTTTATTAAACAGGTTATTAATGTTTAATTGCATTTGCCAGTTGTCTGCTTTATAGCTAACTGCAGCATCATACACGGTATAAGCAGGGACGTAGCCGTTATCAATACCGAACGAGCTTGAGTTAGTACTGCGCTTATCAACAAACGTTAAGCCTGCGCTTAAATCTACTGCGTGAGGTAATTCAAATAACGCAGCAGAGTAAGTTACCCATGAGCTAGCAGTTACATAAGGCACGCCTTTTTGGCGAGTATCAAAGCTTGTGCTGTTTGGGTTAGTTTTATCTCTAGCATCTTGATAAACACCGTTGATGTTAACTTTCCATTGATCGTTCAAATACGCATTTAAGTCAATTTCTACACCTTTGGTTTGTTCTTCACCATCAAAGAAGCTCTCCACTACGTTTGGTGCAGACACGCCTGCTTCATAAAGTGGGTTGGCGTACTCTAGGTTTGTACGTGCACTTTCAAATACTACAATTGAAGCCAGTAATTGGTCATCAAACGCTTTAAAACGAAATCCTAAATCGTTACTAACAGATTCTGAGTCTTCTCTATCGGCTTCATTACCAGCAACAGAGCCAAGTACACTGTAGGCAGTACGACCTTTTGAGTGATTTAAAAATAAAGCCATGTCAGCGCTTAATTGATAAGTAGCCCCTAAATTGTACGTTAAACCGCTATCTGAGGTGTTTGCCTCTGGCGTTGGATTTGCGCGGCTTTGACTATAACGTGGGTCAACACCAAAATGCTCGTAACTTTGTTTTATACGATTATGAGCAATCCCAATACGGGTGGTGATTTTATCGTTAATGTAGGCAACATGCTGAAGGCCTAAACCCCATGCCTGTACTTTTTTATTATAATCGCTGGTTTTAAGCGGATCGTAATCATTAAATTCACCCGTAGGCCAATTTGGCTGACGCATATCAAAAATATACGGTAGTGCGCCTTGGTAAATAACTTCACCGGCTTTGTTTTTAATGACCTTATCGGCATCGTAAATAGAATATTGTTTAAAACGAATATCACGATCTTCATAGTTGGCGTTAACCAGTAATTCGTTTTCTATGTTACCGAGCATAAAGTCATAACGTAAATCTAAAAAGTATTGCCATGATTTTTCATCCGCTTCTACTTGGCGGTACTCTTGGCGTCTGGCTGCAAAAGGGTATAACACGTCATCAACAACTAGCGGTGCGCGTGGGTCTTGATTGATCACGCCGTTACGTTTCCAGTAAACGTAGTTGTAAGCACCTGTTTGGCGGGCAAAACTTGAGGTGTAATTACGGTACTGTAGTTGTTGATTAACAAATAAATCATCACTAATGTAATAATTATGGGCTAATTTAAAACGCAGCTCTTCACCTTCGTTATCCTTTGCCATCGGTGATATTATGCCATTGGTGCCAAAGTTAAAGGGTGTTAAACCATCATTGCTTGCCAAAGAGTTAGCTAGTTCATTTCGTTGTGCTTCACTCAATTGTAAGCCACTTGCTGTAGGGTCATTCACTAAATCGGCGCCTGATACTTCACCTGCAGTTAAACCGTTGACCGATTCACTGTTAAAAATACGAATAGGATGGCCGATAGAATCCACAGCAATGGCGTCCTTGATATAGGCTCCCGATAACACAAACGCATGTTGATCATTTAGTACATATTTTAAAGACGAATAAATTTCATCACGTTGTTCTTTTAAATCACGAAAGCCATCGCTAGAGGCGGTTTTTGCCATGACTCGATAAGCTAAGTCGTCTGTTATTGCATTGGTGCTATCGAGTGCCAGAGAATAACTATCCCACTGACCAATATCCATTTCTAAGGTATGTTGTTCGTTAAACTGTGGCTTTTTTTCAATCAGGTTAATCACACCACCAGCACTGCCCATGCCGTATAAACCAGTTGCTGGGCCTTTTAATACTTCAATTGATTCAACATTGGTTAAAGAACGCGTTGGATTAAAGGTATTGCCTAATCCTGCACCACCGTACATGCCATCATAGGTATAATTAGCACCTAAACCACGAATTACTAAATTATCACCAATGCCATAGTTGTTACCGGCTTGCGTTAAACCACTTACATTTCGGATCACATCTTGTAAACTATCAATACCTTGCGATGCAATTAGCGCTTTATCAACAATGACCACGGGTGCAGGGGTTTCCATTAGTGACATATCAGATTTAGTGGCCAAACCTGAGCTCATTACCACTCGGTTTTGTTGCTCGTAAACACTAATACGTTCAATATCGGAATTAACTTGTGACTCGTTTGCCAATGCCAAGTGCGCGTTTAAGCACGCGAGTGTGAGTAGTGAGTATTGAAACCTTTTCATAGAGTGATAACCATTCGCATTTGTTAATTTTCGTGAATGATAATGGTTATCATTTTAAAATAAAATAAAAAGTTCAAACTTTTTTACTTTAATGGGTGTGTTTGCTTGATAGTTATACAATGTGATTTAAAAACAATCACATTTAAAAATATTAACGGGGTATTGCAGTCGCTAGTTGGCTTTACCAAGAGAGAATTTAAATAAAGTATTGATGATTAAATGGGCAGTTTAGCTACATTAGCTAAAAAATTGTTAAGGTTGAGCTAAGCTCAACCTTATAAAGATGTATTGGGTTTACTGCTTGTAAACGACACCGGCTTTCATTACAAAAGGAATACGCTCTAGTGTAGAAATATTTTTAAGTGGGTTAGCACTCACCGCTATAATATCAGCAGCAAAACCAGTTTTAATTTGCCCCAGTTGTGAATCTGCCTTTAGTAATTTAGCACTATTAATGGTCGCGGCTTGAATAGCTTGTAATTCACTCATACCAAATTCAACCATTCGCGAGAACTGTTTCGCATTATCACCATGTGGATAAATAGCCGCATCTGTACCAAATACCATGTTAACCCCAGCTTCAACGGCGCGTTTAAAGCTGTCTCTTTGCTTTTTAGAAACAAGGCGTTCTTTATTTAGGTTCTCTTCATCTACCCCATTTTGCTCACCAAAGCTCAGTGTATATTCAGTATTGTAAATATCCATAGAGAGCCAAGTACCGTGCTTTATAGCAAGCTCAATCGCTTCATCGTCTAAAAAGCTAGCATGCTCTACGCTGTCTACACCGGCTTTAATGGCTGTTTTAATGCCGTTAGTGCCGTGTGCGTGAGCCGCAACAGGTAATTCTCGCATGTGCGCTTCATCCACAATGGCTTTCATTTCTTCAAATGCGTATTGTTGTATGCCCACCTTTGTGCCTTTAGAAAATACCCCACCAGTTGCACATAATTTAATTGCATTAGCGCCATATTTAATATTTTCACGTACTTTAATGCGAACAGCCCATGGGCCATCAGCAACCCCCGAGGCGGTATATTTCATTTCTGGAGGCAAACGATTATTGTCACAGTGTCCGCCAGTAATCCCCAAAGAAGGGCCTGCAGCCCAGATGCGAGGGCCAATAATATCACCTGCATTAATGCCGTCGCGAACCGCAATAACACTAAAGCCTTCTGCACCTAGGTTACGCACTGTGGTAAAGCCGGCTTCTAATGTTTTTTTAGCAAAGTAACTGGCTTTAATAGCCATACGCGGTACTGATTGGCCTATACGTTCACTGCGCGAAACGGTTGGATCGCTGGTTAAATGCACATGCATATCCATCAACCCCGGCATTACGGTGAGTTCAGGTAGGTTAATCAGTTCATCATTACTGGTAAGCGTTGGCTGTTTATTAAATTGGATTTGGCTTATTACACCCTCGTCAATCGCGATTAACGGATTAGCTTTTAGATCTCCAGTTTTTACATCAAGCAAAGCTTTGGCCGATATATAGGTGGTTGCCAGTGTACTTGCGCTGGTTAAGCTCAGTAATGCGATTGATGTAGTTAGTAAATGTTTTTTTATTTTGATCATTTTTATTATTTAATTATTTAAATTTACCTGAATGTAGCAATCATTAGGTATTGAGTAAATTATTTAGCGACGAATCCCACTCACCGTAATTGCTTTATTTAAGGCATTTAAAACCGCATAATTGGCGGGTAAAAACTAACAAGGATCTTTATGAAAGTTATTAAAATAGCACTGGTTGCCAGTAGCGTTATGTTTGCCTTAAGTGGTTGTATGAGCACCAGCTCACAATTAAACACAAATCAGCCAGTCGCGCCTGTAATAAGCGAATTATCAGCACAGCAGCAATTAGATGTGCTCGTTGCCCAGTACTACGATGAGTCATTAACCTTTAATCCCTTAAGCGCCACTTATAACGGTCGCCATGAATTCGATGATCAATTCTTGCCGGTGATATCGCAGGCTAATCGTGATAAAAAAACTGCTTTTTATAAAAAATATCAACAACGTTTAACGCTAATCGATGAATCACAATTAACAGGGCAGGCGCTACTTAACTTTGAAGTGTTATCGCGAGATTTAGCCCTGAAGCTTGAGGGCATGCAATATAAAGATTATTTGTTACCGATTAACCAAATGTCGGGAGCACATAATACCTTTGCTGGATTTGGTTCAGGGCAAAGTGCACAGCCCTTTAATACTGTTGCCGACTATGAGCAATTTATTAAACGTGCTGATGGTTTTGTGAAATGGTTAGCCAGTGTTGAACAATCAATGGCGCAAGGTGTTAAACAAGGCGTGGTATTGCCTATGCCATTGGCTAAAAAATTATTGCCTCAGTTTAAAGTGCACGTAGTAACTAACGCAGAAGATTCATTATTTTATTCACCAATAAAGGCCATGCCCGACTCATTTTCTAATGCACAAAAACAGCAACTCACTGAGCAGTATAAAACGCTTATTTTAGATAAATTAGTGCCCGCTTATCAGCGTATGAGTGAGTTTTTACTCAACGACTATATTCCTCATGCTCGTGATTCTGTTGGTTATGCTGATTTACCTAATGGTAAAGCGTGGTACGAATATCAAATCAAGAAAAACACCACGTTGAGTTTATCAGCAGATGAAATTCATGACATTGGCTTAAGTGAAGTGGCTCGAATTTTAAGTGAAATGAAAACGGTTAAAAATACCGTGGGATTTAAAGGTGATTTAGCATCGTTTTTTGATCATTTACGTGACTCAGATGAGTTTTATTATAAAACAGCTGATGAGTTAATTGCCGCCTATGAAGATATTAAACTAAAAATAGATGCGCGCTTACCGCGATTATTTAATATTGAGCCTAAAGCCCCTTACATTGTTAAAGCAGTAGAAGCGTATCGTGCGCAATCGGCAGCGGGGGCATCTTATGCAGGGCCTGCACCAGATGGTTCTCGTCCGGGTATCTTTTACATTAATGCTTACAACTTAAAAGCGCAGCCTAAATTTTTACTTGAAACGCTATCTATTCATGAAGCAGCACCTGGTCATCACTTTCAAATTGCACTGCAACAAGAAGTAGAAAGCCTGCCCGATTTTCGTAAATTTGGCGGCTACACGGTGTTTGCTGAGGGCTGGGCATTATACGCGGAGAGTCTTGGCAAAGAGCTTGGCTTATTTACCGACCCGTATATGTGGTATGGGCGTCTTAACGATGAGCAGCTAAGAGCTATGCGTTTAGTGCTTGATACAGGCTTTCATGCCAAAGGGTGGACACGTCAACAAGGCATTGACTACATGTTAGCTAACTCTTCAATGGCAAAAAGCGATGTAATTGCTGAAGTGGAACGTTATATTGCATGGCCTGGGCAAGCATTATCGTACAAATTGGGTGAGTTTAAAATTAAAGAGCTTAGAGATTACGCCCACCAGCAGTTAGGCGAGCAATTTGATATTAAAGCCTTTCATACGCAAATATTAATAGATGGCGCATTGCCTATGCCTATCTTAGAGCAAAAAATTAAACGTTGGGTTAAATCTCAGCAGTAACATAATCGCGCAAAGTCATTATTTGAACAGGGATTGGCTTTGCGCGCTTTGCTGCAATACGTTAGAATGCGCGCTCTTAAAAGGCGCGAGAACACCATGTTTGATCAACAATTAGCAAAAACCCAATTTTGGCTTAGCAAAAGTCTCAATGAAATGAACCAGCAAGAATGGGAAGCCATTTGTGACGGATGCGGAAAGTGTTGTTTAAACACCTTTATTGACAGCGAAGACGAAGATGACTTTACCGCCACTGATCAGCTAAGAGAAGGTGAGCAACTTATATTTACCAATATTGTTTGCCAATACCTTGATAACGCAACCTGTGGCTGTAGTGAATACGAAAACCGCCAAACCTTAGTGCCTTCTTGCGTTAAGCTTACCAAAGAAAACCTCAAAGACATTTTCTTTATGCCGCAAAGCTGCAGTTATCGCCGACTTCACGAAGGACGTGGATTAGCAACGTGGCATCCGTTACTTAATAACGGCGATAAAACTAAAATGCACGAGCTAAACATTTCTGTTAAAGATAAAACCGTAAAAGACTGTGACGTAAAGCTAGAAGATTTTGATTTGTATATAGCCGAGTGGCCAACCAAGGATTGCAATTAATGAGTAAATTACAAGCAAGTATTGGCTTAATTAATCCTAAAAGCCCGACCAACGTGGGGGGCGTATTACGCGCCGCAGGTTGTTATGACGCACAGCAGGTTTTTTTTACTGGCAACCGTTATTTAAACGCACAGAAATTTCATACCGATACTAAAAATGTAGTGCAACGTATTCCATTAACCGCTACCGATAATTTAGCATCAAGTAAACCACAAGGCGCTAAAGTGGTGGTGATAGAGCTAATAGAAGGGGCCACTCCCTTGCCTGAGTTTACCCACCCTGAGAACGCATTTTATGTGTTCGGCCCAGAGGATGGTTCAGTGCCAAAAGACGTTTTAAAATGGTGCGATGAAGTTGTTTATATTCCAACCATAGGGTGTATGAATTTAGCAGCAACCTGTAATGTTGTTCTTTATGACCGGCTCGCCAAGCTTGGCGGTATTCAAAGTAGTGATGAAACCATTATCACTTCACGCGATACCAATAATAAAATGAAATGGCAAAAACAACCTTAAATATATTAGCTGTTTAAGGTTTATCCCTTGCTAAATGTAAAATAAAGTAACTAGTTAACTTAAAAAATAAGCAATTCGTCTTTTTTAAACACTATAAATGTAAAACTATGTAATTATATTAAAAAATTATAATTATAAGAGCTTATTATTTATGTTGTTCTTGCACCATGTGATTAGGTGTTACTTGGTTGTTACATTGATATATATACTCAGTGCCTGCACCAGCAAACCTGCAAAATTAGATCCCCTCGTTGCTAATACTGGTCAACCATTATCTAGCGTGGCTCAATCAACCGATGTTATTTTCTATGATCTTAAGTTAGCCGTTTTTCCAGAAGAAAAGCAGATAGCCGGCACAGGGAAAACAGTATTTCGGGTCGTTAAAGAAACTCAGCAAATTGAACTAAAACTCGATAGTCGCTTTAGTATAAACACAGTAACAGTGGCTGATAAGAAAGCCGAATTTCTCCATTCTCATGGTGTGATCACGATTAACTTATATGAAAAAAAGTACCCTGGAGAAGTGGTTGAAGTTGCCATTAACTATTCAGGCAAGCCACATATTGCGCTTAACCCTCCATGGAGTGGTGGTTTTGTATTTAGTGAAACAAACGATGGTAAACCTTGGATAGCAACAGCGGTGCAAGGTGAGGGCTGTGATTTATTTTGGCCTTGTAAAGATCACTTTAGTGACAAAGCCGATAGTATGCGTATACGTGTAACGGTACCCACTGGATTGTATGTTGCCAGTAACGGGGTACTAAAAAATATAACTGTATTACAAAACAAGACTACCGAGTTTGATTGGTTTTTATCTGAGCCTGCGAGTGATTACAACATTGCGCTGAATATTGGCCCATTTGAGCGTGTTCAACAGCAATATACCAGTATAAATGGTACTGACATTCCTGTGGAATTTTGGGTGTTACCTGAAAATAGGCAAAAAGCCAGTAATTTGCTCACCAACGATGTTTATCAACAAATGGCATTTTTTGAATCTGTGTTAGGTCCATATCCATGGGGGCAACAAAAACTTGGCTTTGTAGAAACGCCTCATTTAGGCATGGAACATCAAACGATAAATGCTTATGGCAAAGGGTACACTCGCGACCCTAGTGGTTATGATTGGCTTATTCAGCATGAATTAGCGCATGAGTGGTTTGGTAATTTAATGACACACGAGCAATTGAATGATGCGTGGTTACATGAAGGTTTTGGCTTTTACATGCAACCGTCTTACAGTTTATATACCTTTGGTGAGGCCGCTTATAACCATGCAATGTATAAAGCCTATTTAGGGATAAAAAACTGCCAACCTATTGTTAAAGAGGGTGAGTTAAGCTCAAAAGAAGCTTTTAACTCAGATATTTATGGTAAAGGAGGCTGGACATTACACACTTTGCGTTGGTTAATTGGTGATGAGTTATTTTGGCAAGCAACACGCGAGTTAATCTACGGGAGTAGCGACACGCAAAGTCTCAGTTACCCAATTCAATCGCGATATCGCAACACGCAACAGTTTATTGATATTGTTAATCGCATTACAAAAAAAGACTATAACTGGCTATTTGATGTGTATTTAAAACAAGCTGCATTGCCAACACTAACCATGAAACGTCAAAATAACGTGGCCAATTTATATTGGAGCAAAAGTGAAAAAGATGCGACGCCTTTTAAAATGCCAGTACCCATTTCAATCAATGGCCAGCTTCAAGTCTATACACCAATTGAAGGAGTCATTACCATCAAAGCTAAACCTGTTGATCATATTATTGTTGATCCACAGATGAAGGTACTTCGGCAATTACCGATCACAAGCCAGTGCCAACAAGAAGAATAATTTAGATAAAGCGTTACTATGGGGATAAAATTTATCCCCATAGTGCTTTTAAACACTTATTTATCTAGCTCTGCTAGTCTAAAAATTAAACGCACTGTGGCAAAGTCATCCTTGAAAGAACTAGTTATTTATTATTATTTTTGTTCTTTAATTTCATTGAAATCATATTTGCTAAGACATTCAGTTAAAAATTTGTTAAAAAGACACTGATAATAATGATTAATACTTAAGGTACTTATGTTTAGCTCGCTTAAATTCACCTCCAAAATCACCATTGCTGCATCATTAGTGTTGGTTTTAGTGTTAGGTGTTTTCACCATAAATAATTATTTTTCAATGCGGCATCAAACTCAAGAGCAGTTATCGCTGGTACTAGAGCAAAACTCTGAGTCTGTCTCTAAAAATATTGCAAGCTGGCTAAATAATAAATTAGCGATTGTGATCTCTATCGCAAAAACATACCAAGATGACGATGCCAAGTCTTTAACGCTTTCGCAATTAAATACCGCTGAGCTTGCGGGGGATTTTAAAAATACCTACATAGGTAAATCATCGGGTACATTTATTTTAAATGATCAAAGTGTTGTACTCCCCAGCGATTTTGATGCGACAAGTCGCCCTTGGTATAAATTAGTAGAAAATAAAACAACAACGGCTTTTACAACGCCTTATATCGATGTAACGACCAACGAACTGACAATTTCAGCCGTTGCCCCTATTAATAGTAATGGTCAATTTAAAGGGGTAGCGGGGGCAGATATTGATATGCAAACCATCGCTGAAATTATTGGAGATATTGATTTTTTAGGACTCGGTTATGGTTTTTTGCTTGATAATAAAGGGCAAATATTGAGTCACCCTGATAGCAAATTAAATTCAAAAACAGTCGCTGACTTAATTGGTAAAAATGCACCGTTAGCAAGAGAATTCACCGAGTATCAAGTAGCAGGTGAAACCTCGCTGGTATCCTTTACTAAAATTCGTGGTATTGAAAACGTTGATTGGTATTTAGGTGTAGTAGTTAATAAAGATAAAGCGTATTCAAGTGTTTCTTCGTTTGGGCAAAAGGCAATTGTATTTTTAATTATTGGTATTTTAGTGATTGTTGCGTCACTGGAATTTTTACTGCGTTATTTGATGCGCCCTATGTATCGTCTCAATGATGCCATTAGAGATATAGCGCAGGGTGAGGGCGATTTAACCTGTCGGTTAAGCGTAGAAAACGATGACGAATTTGGTCAATTGAGCAATTCGTTTAATATTTTTATAGAAAAAATCCAAAATTCAATAATTCAGGTTAAATCTTCAACGCAGTTACTGGAAACGGCAGTTGCTAAATTGGTTACGCAGACAGACTCAACATTAACTATGTATGATGACCAAAGTGAGCGCACCAACAGTGTGGCGTCGGCAATTAATCAGTTTTCAGCTACCTCAACAGAAATTTCAACCAGCGCCAGTAATGCCTCGACGCTTGCCAAAGATGCAGATCAATACTGTGCTAAAAATCAACAGACCCTCACAAACAACGTTTCAAGTATTCATCAACTGTCACAAAATATAGAGCAAGCGCAAGAAACCATAAATAGTTTAGACTCGCATACCGCTAATATAGGAAATGTATTGGCAGTAATAAAAGGGGTGAGTGAGCAAACCAATTTGCTGGCTTTAAATGCGGCGATAGAAGCGGCTCGTGCTGGCGAAGCAGGAAGAGGATTTGCGGTTGTTGCCGATGAAGTAAGGCAACTAGCACAGCGTACTCAGCAATCAACCCAAGAAATAGAAAACACCGTCATTGAATTACAAAAAGGTTCAAGCTCTGCCGTTGAACTTATGAAAACCAGTTTAGAAGAAAGTGAAAAAAGTGTTCAGCAAGCGGATGCGGTTGGCGATGTAATGAAACAAATAATTAGTGCGATTAAGCAAATAACCGACGCCAATCATAGTGTCGCTAATGCTACGGATGAGCAAAACCAAGTGGTTAAGTCATTACATAGCGATATTCACGTTATCAGCGACTTATCGATTCAAGGCCAATCAAACCTAAATCTTACTTTGGAAGAGTGTACCAAACTTAAGCATCAATTTAGTGACTTAGAGCGCATGGTTAAAAAATTCAAAGTATGATCAGTAAAACAAAAATAAATAAGCCAAGCTGGCTCAATTTAATCAATATTGACAGCGTTTATAGCTTTGATAAACAACGCCAAGTATTTTCGTTATTTACCATGATAGCGATTGCCTTGGTGTTAATTACCTATTTAGTAATTGCCAATCATCACGTGTATGCACCAATCCTTACTATTGCGTTAATTGTGGTTAACGTAACGATTGTAGGGTGTATTATTTATTTTATGAAAACAAAGCAGATTGATGCAATCGCCCTCATCACTTTAGTGATTGTATTTGTGATGTGCTTAGCTTTGGTATACACCGGCGGTAAAGAAAACACTGCTTTATATTGGCTAATGTTTTATCCCGTTGCTGCATTTGCCATACTGGGTGTGAAGTTTGGCGCCTGGTTAAGCAGTGCCATGTTATTGAGCTGTATTGTTATGTTGTATGGCCCTGATATGGGGCAAGTTATTTATGGCGCGGTAGAAAAGACCCGTTTTGTTGCTGCATTTTCGCTGGTGTTAGTGTTTTCGTTTATAGGTGAATATTTTCGTCACCGCAGTCATTTAGCAATTGCTGATATCACCTTAGAGCAAAAACAGCATGCTCATACCGATCAGCTTACCGGGGCGCCTAATCGTCGCTTTATTACCTCACATTTTTTAAAGCTAGCAGCTTCAAGGCCAGAACATTATTTGCCGCTGTCTATTTTACTCATTGATTTAGATAAGTTTAAACAATTAAACGACAGCTACGGGCATGATTTTGGTGATACGGTTTTAATTGAATTTACTAAGTTATTAGAGTCTCAGTTTCCTGCAACAGCGCTTAAAGCACGTTATGGCGGCGAAGAGTTTGTGGTTATTTTACCGCAACAAACAACCCTTGAGGCCAGCATTTTGGCCAACCGTTTTAGAGAATGTGTGCAAAACCATGTGATGCTAACCGACAAACATCAGCGAGTATCATTAACGTGTAGTATGGGTATTGCTCAGGCTAACAGTGTAGATGATTATAATAATGCGTTAAAGCAAGCGGATCAGTATTTATACAGCGCTAAGGCGCAAGGTAGAAATAAGGTGGTATCTGTACATGATCAACACGCCTCAGAGTAAATTAATATATGTACACGACCCTATGTGTAGCTGGTGCTGGGGTTATGCACCGACTTGGCATGCGCTTGAGGCTGCCTTAGCAAACAAACTTCCCATTGAGTACAGAGTGGGTGGTTTAGCTGCAGATACTGACTTGCCAATGAGTCAGGATATGCAGTTGCAACTACAAGCCATATGGCAAAAAATTAGCAGCCAGTTAGGCACAGAGTTTAATTTTGATTTTTGGCGAGACTGCCAACCTCGCCGTTCTACCTATCCCTCTTGCAGGGCCGCTTTAATTGCTCGCAGCTTCAACAAAGAACCACAGATGATAGCGGCAATACAGCAGGCATATTATTTACAGGCACAAAACCCATCGGATGAAGCGGTTTTAATTAAACTAAGCGAAAAAATTGGTTTAGACGCCCGTTTATTTGCACAGTTACTTCACTCTAATGAGCTTAAGCGTCGCTTTGATGATGAGCTTAATTATGTTCGCAGTTTACCTATTCAAGGTTTTCCGTCGTTAGTATTAATACATAACAATCGCGCTTACCCTATTGCTATTAACTACACAGATTGGCGACAAACCCTGATTGAAATACAATCCTACCTGTAAACTTAATCCCACTATTTTCATCCCTGAATTGTAAAATAGGCCAATAAGGCTAATTTATTACCGTTGTCATAAAAGCGACTTTTTTACGCAACACGCTTGTCATTTTTAATCTATACACTTTCGCTCATTGAAACTATCTCGCTTTAAATTGTTTTTTATAAACGAGCTAAAGCGATTAATAAACACTAGCAAATCCGCTAATTAACGAGCAAAGGTGTATACGATGAAAGGCGTTAAACCATTAATTTTAGCTGGTATTGTAGCCGCAAGTGCAGCAGTCCACGCCAATGATTTAAACACGGTAATTGATAAAAGCAGCGAAATTAATAATTTAGCTGCGCAATCACAAACAAAAATAGACAAGATTGCAGATTCAATGCAAGGGCGTTTACAGCAATTTAAAACCCTAAATAAAGAAATAGATGGCCTAGCCGTTTATAACGCACAGCTTACCAAACAGTTAAATAATCAAATAGAAGAGATGGAGTCGATTAATTTATCGATGGATCAAGTATCGATAATTGAACGCCAAATAACCCCTTTAATGCTTCGTATGATCACCGGGCTTGAACAGTTTGTTGCCTTAGATGTGCCGTTTTTAAAGCAAGAGCGTAAGCAGCGCCTTGAATCATTAAATGCAATGATGGAACGCGCTGATATTTCATCAAGTGAAAAATTTCGTCGTGTTTTAGAGGCTTATCAAGTTGAGGTTGACTACGGACGCACTATTGAAGCGTATACCGCATTGCTTGATGTGGACAATAAAGAACGTGAAGTTGACTTTCTGCGCATTGGCCGTTTAGAACTCATTTACCTTACCCGCGATGGCAAACAAGCAGGTAGTTGGGATCAACAGTCACAGTCGTTTGTTGCACTGCCTGATTCAACCATTAGCCAAATTAATAAAGGGCTTCGCATTGCTCGCAAACAACTAGCCCCCGATATGTTAACACTGCCAATTCACGCTGCAGAATAAGAGGTTTACCATGAAATTATTAACGAAAATGACAAAAATGGCCGTGTTTGCAGCCAGTTTAAGCTTTGTGGGCACCAGCATTGCCGCTGAGCCGATGAATTTAGATGCCTTATTAAAAACCTTAGAGCAGGGTAAATCAGCGCAATCAGAGCAAAATAAACAACGTGAACAAGAATTTGCAGCACGCCAAAATGAACAAGTGCAAATGCTTAAAAACACCCAAGCTAAACGTAACCAAATGCTTAGCGAGTCAGAGCGTTTAGAGACGCAATTTGAAGAAAACGAAATTAAATTGGCTAATCTAACTGATACCTTATCAAAGCGTATGGGTTCATTAAAAGAGCTATTTGGTGTACTACAACAAGTTGCTGGCGATTCAAGTAACAAGTTTGCTACCTCTGTGGTATCGGCACAGTTACCTGGGCGTAGTACTTTTATGGACGAATTGGCGCAAAAAATGGGTTCAACTTCAAAGCTTGCGTCTATTGAAGATATAGAAAAGGTTTGGTTTGAGCTACAACGCGAAATGACCGAACAAGGAAAAGTAAGCCGCTTCAATACTGATGTAATTGTTGACGGTGGCAATAAAGTACAAAAAGAAGTGGTACGTGTGGGTGCATTTAACCTTATTAGTGACGGTCAGTACCTAGAGTATACACCGGCCACCAATACCATTAGCCAACTTACTCGCCAACCAAGCAGCCGCTTTACTGCGACCGCGGCTGATTTGCAGCAAGCAAACACGGGTGTTGTACCGTTTGCGCTTGACCCAACAGGCGGCTCAATTTTAGGTTTGTTAGTACAAGCCCCTGATACCAGCGAGCAAGTTCATCAAGGTGGTGCGGTCGGTTACGTTATTTTAGGCGTTGGTTTATTAGCGTTATTAATTGCGCTAGAGCGTTTTGTATCGCTCATGCTGATGGGTGGAAAAATCCGTCGTCAATTAAAAGACGATACAGCCCGTGATGACAACCCGTTAGGGCGCGTCATGAAAGTGAAAGATCAATACCCAAATGTGGCCTACGACACACTTGAACTTAAGTTAAGCGAAGCCATTTTACGCGAAATGCCAAAAATCACCCGTAATTTAACGCTTATTAAAATTATCTCTGTGGTAGCGCCATTACTTGGCTTGCTCGGTACGGTAACCGGGATGATTAATACCTTCCAAGCAATTACTTTATTTGGTACTGGCGACCCTAAACTAATGGCGGGCGGTATTTCGCAAGCCCTGGTTACTACGGTATTAGGCCTTGTGGTTGCCATTCCAACGGTGTTTTTATACACCTTATTGAATACTCGCTCAAAAGGTTTACTGCTTATTTTGCAAGAACAAAGTGCAGGTATTATTGCCGAGCGAAGCGAGAAAGGAGCCTAAACCATGGTGCTATTGATTGATTCAATCAATGCTATCCGTGATTTTCTCGACACGGGTGGCCAAGTGCTCTTGGTCATTGCCGTGTTAATTTTCGCGATGTGGTTATTGATACTCGAGCGATTTATGTACTTTTTTAATGGCTATCGGCACTACAAAAAAGACGTTAAAAACACCTGGAAAACGCGCAGTGAACGCAACAGCTGGAACGCAGAGCAAATACGTCAAGCCATGGTGTCACGCGCTAGTATGCGATTAAACGCAAACTTACCGCTGATTAATGTGATGGTAGCGCTGTGTCCACTATTAGGGTTGCTTGGCACAGTTACAGGGATGATAGAAGTCTTTGATGTAATGGCCATTACAGGTACAGGCAGTGCACGCTCTATGGCATCAGGTGTGTCAAAAGCAACCATACCGACAATGGCAGGAATGGTCGGTGCGTTATCTGGGGTGTTTGCCTCAACCTATTTACAACGAAAAGCAAAGCGTGAAGTTGAATTGTTGCAAGACACTATGGTGTTAGACCACTAAATAATTATTGAAAAGCGGTGAACATAATCACCGCTTATTCTAGGAGAAATAACATGAGAGCCCCATTAGGTAATTTATTCCAAGAAGACGAAGCAGAAGAAATAAACATGACCCCTATGCTGGATGTTGTATTTATTATGCTTATTTTCTTTATCGTGACAGCCTCGTTTGTTAAAGAAGCGGGTATTGATGTAAACCGTCCAGAAGCGGCAACCGCAGTAAAAAAAGAGCGGGCTAACATATTAGTGGCCATTTCAGATCAAGGCGAAATTTGGATCAATAAACGTCAAATTGATGTACGCGCTGTACAAGCCAACATTGAGCGCTTAAAAGCTGAAAATCCACAAGGCAGTGTAGTTATTCAAGCCGATAAAAAAGCCACCACAGAAACCTTGATAAAAGTCATGGATGCCTCGCGTGCAGCGGGTGTATTTGATGTTTCAATAGCGGCTCAAGAAGGGTAACGAGTGATGCGTTATGTACTTGCGTTAATTATAGCGGGTGTGGTGACCTTTATGCTGTTTTTAGGTATGCAGGCATTGATCACCGGTGGTGAAGGCGCCATGACGGAGCCTGCCAAAGGGAATGTGTTAGATTTTGTCCGTTTGAAAAAAGAAGAAACGGTACAAAAAAAGGAGCGAAAACCACAAAAGCCACCAACGCCTAAAGAGCCACCACCGCCAATGGAATCGCCACAAATGCAAAGTAGCGATAACAACGCAGCCAGCAACAACTTTGATTTTGCTGCCAATGTCGATGCGGATGTAAATCTAGCGGGTGGATTAGCGTTAGAAACCAGTGATGGTGAGTATTTACCCATAGTAAAAGTGGCACCAGTATACCCAAGGCGTGCGTTATCGCGTGGCATTGAAGGCTATGTCATTGTTGAATTTACAGTGACAAAGCAAGGCACGGTTAAAGAGCCGCAAGTTATTAAAGCCGAGCCAGAGTCATTGTTTGACAGAGCAGCGATGGATGCGGCCCTTAAATTTAAATATAAACCGCGCGTGGTTAATGGTGAAGCCGTTGAAGTAGCCGGTGTGCAAAATAAAATTTCTTTCCAAATTAATGGTTAATTCTGTTAAGTAAGCAAAGAGTGAACGTGAGGCAATTATGAAATTAAAACTAACAACCAAGCTATTAAAGCTGAGTATGCTGTGCACTGTTGCAATCAGTGCCAGTATTGTTACACCAAGTGCATTAAGTGTACTTCCGGGTGTAAATTTGGCGACAGTACAGGCCGCTGAACAGCAAAAAACAACACGAGTACCCGCACTTCGTGAAAAAGTATACAGCCAATTGGCTCGCGCCCAAAAACTAGCGGATGATGGCGACAGTAAAGCGGGCTTGGCTGCGCTTGACAGCATACAAGCGCGCTCATCAAGTATGAACTCTTATGAAATTGCGATGATGCATAACTTTTATGGGTTTATTTATTACAATGAGAACGACCTTGTAAAAGCGATTGCTTCATTTGAAAAAGTGATTGCCGAAGATGGCATTCCAGAAACACTACGCCTGAGCACAACATTCAGCCTTGCGCAGCTTGCTATGGCTAACAGTGACTATAAAAAGGTGATTGCATTTTTAGACAAATGGGACGCCATAAACACTAAGCCTAAAACCGACGCCTATTATTTATTAAGGGCGCAAACCTACTATCAATTAAAAGACTATGAGCAAGGCCTAAGTTACATTACCCAAGCCATTAACTTAAGTGATAGCGAAGGCAAAGTACCCAAAGAAAACTGGCTGGTACTGCAACGCGCTATGTATTACTCACTTAACCAAACCGATAAAGTAGTGAGCGTACTTGAGCGTATGGTAAAGCTTTACAATAAACCTGAGTATTGGGTCCAATTAGCCGGTATGTATGGTGAAACTGGGCAAGAAAAACAGCAGCTTAGTGTTTTAGAGGCTGCTTACCAGCAAGGATTTTTAACCTCTAAATCTGATCTAAGGCAGCTTGCGCAGGTATATTTATATAATCAGCTTGCTTATAAAGCAGCCAGTGTAATGAGTAAAGCAATAGAGCAGGGGATTGCTGAACCAACTGCTAAAAATTATGCCTTTGTAGCCGAGGCCATGGTACAAGCTAAAGAAGATGCTAAGTCGATTAGTTACTTTACCAAAGCTGCAGAGCGTTCAGAGCATGGTAAATACGACCAGCGCTTAGCTGAAGTGTATGTAAACACCGAGCAGTATGACGAAGCTGCCGATGCAGCGCGAATGGCACTGGATAAAGGCGGCCTTGATTTTGAATCAAATGCGTTTGTTGCTTTAGGGATGGCGCAATACAATTTACAAAATTTTGATGCGTCTATCCTTGCGTTTGAACAAGCCGAAAAGCACAAAAAGTCGCAACGTTTAGCCCAGCAATGGATCAAATATGTAAAACGCGAAAAAGTGCATGCGCAAACATTAAAAACAGCACTGCTTTAATTTTTATAGTGCGATTATTAGTTCTTAATTGACGCACTAAAAACCATTTCATAATTGCACTACTCAAACCACACTAACATTCGGTTAGTGTGGTTTTTTTGCTTGCATTTTTAAAATAACTAATTGATTTTTAATTAATTAACATTGTCATTTTATGTTTATTAAAGTGTAACTTCATTGTCATATCACTCCCGTATTGTACTTCGTATTCGATAACTCAAGTGACCTTAATGCATGAGTATCGTGCCTTAAAGTGACTTAAGTTATTACTTAATGCGCTAACACAATAATTAAATACTTTTACGGAGTGAACAATGAAATTATCTGGCTTATTCAAAATCAGCTTAGTGGCTACAGCAATGACACTTGCTGGTTGTGGTGGTGATATAGAAATTACACCAACCGTTAATGATAACAGCACCAGTACAGACAACAGTGTTAATAATTCTAATAACAACACCGGTTCAACAACTGATGATGAGGCTGTATGTGCAAGCTATGAATCAGATGCAGGCACGGTAACAGGCGTGGTCAGTGGTATAGATTGCTTATACAACGATTCATTTTCAAGTAAAACTATTTCAATTACTAACAACATTACTTTTAAAGAGTTACCTGGCGGTGGTGTACATGTATTTGCTGATGCCCTGCAAATTGGTGAAGATGGCAACACAGTTGATGGCTTTTCTATTCCAACTAATGGCCCAACTATGACTGTAGAGCCTGGCGCAACGCTTGCGTTTCAATCAGGTGAAGCGATTTTACGTATTGCACGTGGTGCAAAAATTCAAGCCGTGGGTACAGCAGAAAAGCCAGTAGTATTTACCTCAGCTAATGCCTTTGACCGTTTTGATACAGCTGGTGAAGGTGCACGTTATGCTGACTGGGGGGGCATTATCATTAATGGTCAAGGTATTACTGACCAATGTACAGATGCAGAGCGTGATGGCGGTACATGTAACGTAGCCTCTGAAGGTATAACAAGCTACTTTGGTGGTAACGATAATAGCGATTCAAGCGGTAATATTAAATGGGCTAAAGTATGGTATGCAGGCTCTGGCCCTCGCGTAGGTGGTGAAGGTGATGATTTAAATTCATTAACACTTAATGCTGTTGGTTCAGGCTCTGAGTTTGATTACATTCATATTCACCAAGGCTTTGATGACGGTATTGAAATCTTTGGTGGTGCAACCACGCTTAAGCATATTGCAGTAACAGATACTCAAGATGATTCGTTTGACTTTGATGCCGGTTGGCAAGGTAAGGCGCAGTACTTATTTGTTCAACACGGTACGGTAACGCTTAACGATGGTTCTGTGGTTAATATGGGTAATAATGGTTTTGAGTCTGACGGCGTTAAAGGTTCATCTTCTGCTCAAGTATCACCTTCAAACCCGATGGTTGCTAATGTGACTGTGGTTACAACTGATGGCAATTCAGTTCGTGATGATGACCCTTCACAAGCCTACAAGTTTGATGATCAATTTAATTCAAGCATTTATAACGCGTTAATTGTTAAGAAAAACGCAGTTAATACACAATGTATCGAATTCTCGGGTGATGGTGAAAAGCAAGCCGATAACATTTCTTTTACTAGCTCAGTAATGGCATGTTCAAATAATTTCGCTAATACAGATACCTTTGCTGGTGGTCCGCTTGCAGGACAAACTAAAACAGCATGGTTTGAAAATGGCGGTGCGAGTGAAATTTTAACAGATGATGTCTCTGTACTTGCTGCTAATGGTTTTGCTACTAATACGGCTTCTACAGATGTGAGCGTTACAGCCACTGATTTAAGTACAACAGATTCGTTCTTTGAATCGGTAAATTACATCGGTGCCGTATCGGACCAGGATACAACCTCAAATTGGTATAAATGGGTTGAAGCAGCAGTAGCCGCGGCTAACGCAGACTAATTTAGCACTATTTATAAACTTCTGAAGGCGCCTTGGAGCTTGCATAATAAGCGTTTGGCGCCTCTTTTGTATAATCTGATCAGGATGTATCTTATGTCTAAAAAGCATAGACTTAATCAAATTACATGGGCGATTGGTTTAGGGCTGTGTGCCCAATCTGTAAGCCTATTTGCTGCGCAAAATGATGTTGATGTAGCCCAAGAAATAGAAGAAGTAGTGGCAGTAGGTACGCGCTTACAAGGCAGTGCTGCTGCTGTGGTTGAAGAGCGAAAAAATCAAGCCTTTGTAGCCGATATTTTAGGCTCAGAGCAATTAGCACGTACTGGCGATAGCGATGCCGCTTCTGCCCTTAGGCGTGTAACCGGTTTGACCCTCGTTGATGGCAAGTTCATTTATGTGCGTGGTTTAGGTGAACGTTATTCGAGCGCACGTTTAAATGGCGCGTACATACCCAGCCCCGATCTAACTCGCAATGTGATCCCGCTTGATATTTTTCCCGCTAGTATAATTTCAAGCATGGCAGTACAAAAAGCTTACTCACCAAATATGCCCGCCGCGTTTGGTGGCGGTAATATTGACATTAGAACCAAAACTGCACCGAACGAGTTTACAGCGGGTGTAGAGGCGGGTGTTGGTTATAACACTGCTGCAAGTGACGGCTTTACTTACAACCGTAAAGAAAGCGGACTACCTGATGCGTTATCATCTGCAATAACACAATACCGAGGTGATTTTGGTATTGGCAACATAGTAGAACGCGATGGCTTAGTCGATGGTGATACAACGCGTGCAGAGCAAGCGACTGCGATTAATAACGAATTGCTTAAGTCGTTACCGCGTGGTTATGAGTTAAAAGAAGACTCTCTCGATCCACAATACAATATTAAAGCCCATTACGGTGATAGCTTTAGCGAATCTTACTTTGGCGGCAAGTTAGGCTTTATGCTTTCTGGCGCTTATAAAAATGAGTGGGATTTTGAAGACCGATTTAGCTCAGTGATAAGCCAAGATTTAAAAAATGAAGACGGTAAAATTGACTGTACGACAGCGCTAAATACTGCAGATGATGTCGCAAATTCATGTTTTAATACTGTAAAAAATTCCCAAGTGACCACAGAAAACGAGCGTTATAATGCGTCATTTAGTTTAGGCTATACCTTAGGTACTCACAGTATATCAGCGCAGCAGCTATACATTATTGATAATGAAGATGAGTCTGAAATTGCTATTTCGCAAAGTCCAGCGGGTAGTTCAACATTTAGTATTGCAGGGGATGGCGTTGCTAATCGTAACCATACTTTTAACTACGAAGAGCGACAACTCAATATTACCCAGTTTATTGGTCAGCACACCTTTTTAGATTACATGGGGATTGGCGCTGATTGGCAGTATACCGAAGCGAAGGCAACAACGGATATTCCGACGAATGCTGATTTTGAATTTCGCGATGAGTACAACACAGACGGGTCGTATGTAGGTTCTCAAATCACGGGTGATGATAACCGTGTGATTATGTCATACACCAACATGGAAGAACGAGTTAAGTCTTACAGTGGTAATTTAAACTTACCGCTTAGCTTTGACAGCATGGATGTTGAATTTAAAGTAGGGTATGACTTTTCAGATAGAGCGCGTATTTTTAATACCTCAAGTTTTGCTATTAATAACAGTGGTGGTGCTGGTATCACTATAAATGATGGCAGTGATAATGCGCTAAATAATAGCGGGTATCTAAGCGATGAATTTATTAATAATAACGCGATACTGGTTGATTTTAACGAACCAACAGCTCCTGATGCGGATGATTACCTAGCAGGACAAAAAGTAGATGCGGGTTACGCCTCGTTTGATGTGTTTTATGATCAATGGCTACGCATTAGCGGTGGTGTACGCTATGAACAATTTAAACAAACGTCTATTGGTACATCTAGCCTAATATTTGATCAAGATGACTTAAATACTTTCTACGACCCTGAAAAAATTCAAGCAGGCTCTATTGTTTCCGACGATTGGTACCCTGCGCTTTCTGTCACCTATGTAGGCGCTGATAACTACCAAATACGTGCAGGCTATGGTGAAACGGTAGTTCGTCCGGATTTTCGTGAAGTGGTACCGGTTACTTACTTTGACCCACTTACCGATATTAGAACATTTGGCCGTACAGGGCTTAAAAGTAGCCCAATTAAAAACTATGACCTACGTTATGAATATTACGGTGAAGCCGGTAATTCGTTTAGTGTGGCTGCCTTTTACAAAGATATTACTTCACCCATTGAAACGGTTCTAAATATTGGCGATGAAGACTATTCAGCCTCATTTATCAATGGTGAAACCGCTGAGGTCTACGGTATAGAAGCCGAATGGTTGCAAGATCTTACGTTTTTATCTGAAGGGTTATTTACCAGTGGTAATATAACTTTGAGTGATTCAGAAGCGTCTATCGATCCTGCGCTTGCGGGCACCTTAACTAACCCTAAAAAACGTATGACGGGTCACTCAGAGTACGTAGTTAATTTACAACTTAACTACGATTCACTCGACGGAATGCACAGTAGTTCTTTGGTTTATAACGTATTTGGTGAACGTATTTTAGCAGCAGGTGTAGCGAGTCGAGATGATGCTTATGAGCAGCCATTTCATTCACTTGATTTAGTTTATACCTTTTACCCTGACTTTAACTCTAAGGTGAAGTTTAAAGTTAAAAACCTACTTAATGAAGATCAGGAAGTATCGCAATCAGATATTATTGTTCGCTCTAAAGAAGTCGGTATGAACTTTGATATTAGTTATAGTTACGAGTTTTAAGTAAAAGCCCAAGGATAGGATTTATAACAACGCCTAACTACTCATTAGCCCTGTATTTTATACAGGGCTTTTTTATGTGTATGAAAAATATTTAAGTTACAGCTTATTGACTAGTTTTAGCGTGCTGGTGGTGTTAGCTTAGGGCTGTAAAAATTAAATCTCACGCAATGAATTTTTAATTTTTAATGTATAGGCTCCTTTTATGACTCAAACAGTGGAACAAACAATGAAAAAAGTAGGATTAGTCGGATGGCGCGGCATGGTAGGCTCAGTGTTACTAGAGCGAATGGAACAACAACATGATTTTGCACATATCGACACCACCTTTTTCACCACCTCACAAGCAGGTCAGCTTGGCCCTGAGTTAGCGGGTGCAGCTAAACCGCTTTTAGATGCCAGCGATATTTCTGAGCTTGCAAAAATGGACATTATTGTTACCTGTCAGGGTGGCGATTATACCAATGCGGTGTATCCAAAATTACGTGAATCAGGTTGGGATGGCTATTGGATAGATGCAGCCTCTGCACTGCGTATGAGTGACGACAGTATTATCGTACTTGACCCTGTTAACAAAGATGTCATTGAACAAGGGCTAGAGCAAGGCGTTAAAACCTTTGTAGGTGGTAACTGCACGGTTTCACTTATGCTACTAGCGCTGGGTGGTTTATTTGAGCAAGACCTAATCGAATGGGTAAGCCCAATGACTTACCAAGCAGCATCGGGCGCGGGTGCACGCAATATGAAAGAACTCATAGCTCAAATGGGGGCTATTCATGCAAGTGTTGCACAGCAACTAGATAACCCAAGTTCAGCTATTTTAGAAATTGATAAAATAGTCAGCGAAAAAATGGCATCAAGGGATTTGCCACAAGACCAGTTTGGTGTGCCACTGGCGGGTAGCTTAATCCCATGGATTGATGTGCCTATGCCAAGCGGTCAATCAAAAGAAGAGTGGAAAGCGCAAGTTGAAGCCAACAAAATCTTAGGCTCATCTAAACAACCTGTGCCTATTGATGGTTTATGTGTACGCATTGGTGCAATGCGTTGTCATAGCCAAGCGATGACCATTAAATTACGTGAAGACATTAGCGTAGAAAAAATAGAAGAAATTTTAGCCTCGCACAATGAGTGGGTTAAAGTAATTCCTAATGAGCGTGACATTACCAGTACCGATTTAACCCCAGTTAAAGTAACCGGTACGTTAAGTATACCTGTTGGCCGTATTCGCAAACTCGCCATGGGGCCAAAATATATTAGCGCTTTTACCGTAGGCGATCAGCTTTTATGGGGCGCAGCAGAGCCACTGCGTCGTATGTTACGTATTATTGTTGATAATAAATAATATTTACTTTGAGGGTTAGCATTTGCTAGCCCTTTTTATTTAATAATTAAATCGCTAATATCTTCATGGCCTTTACCAACGTTTATATTATTGCTTCCGGTCATTTTTATTAATTCAAGTGATGAGTTCAGACTTATTGGAGAATATTATGCACAGTAAATTTCATGTTCACGCATTTCTTGATGACGATAGCGAAACCTTTAGTTATGTTGTTTCTGATAGTAACTCTCAGCAAGCAATCTTGATTGATCCCGTTTTAAATTTTGATTATAAATCAGGTCGCAGCTGTGAATCAGGCGCCAAAAAAATCGGCGAGTACCTTCAAAGCCATTCTCTTTCATTAGAGTGGGTTCTCGAAACACATGCACATGCCGATCATATCTCTGCAGCTCCTTATTTTAAAAAACACATTGGTGCTAAAATCGCCATAGGTGAACATATCAAAACGGTACAACAAAGCTTTAAGGCGCTATTTAATCTTGAAAAAGAATTTTTACCCAATGGGGCTGATTTTGACCGACTATTAAAAGATGGAGATAGTTTTAATGTTGGCCAGTTATCGATACGAGTAATGCACACACCGGGGCATACACCCGCCGACTTAGTTTACATTATAAATGAAGAGGCCATTTTTGTTGGTGATACGATTTTTATGCCTGACGTAGGCACTGCAAGGTGCGACTTTCCAGGTGGTAGCTCTGAAACATTATACGATTCAATCCAAAAACTACTCTCGATGCCCGATGAGGCAACAATCTATGTATGCCATGATTATCCGACTGAAAAACGAAATCACCGTTTTGCGGTCACAGTAAAAGAACAAAAAGAAACAAATATTCATGTAAAGACTAAAATAAGCAAAGAGCAGTTTGTTCAAATGCGCGATAGCCGTGACGAAGAATTACCTATGCCTCGCTTAATTTTACCTGCTATTCAAATGAATATTAGAGCTGGCAACCCACCTCCCGCTGAAGATAACGGCATAAGCTACCTTAAAATTCCCTTAAACCAATTATAGTTCAATATCATAATGATTATTCGGATAGAGTAATAAGCACAAATAAATTTATTGTAGCTAGATGATCGCTTTACCATCTCTCATACCTGAATATAGCAAGTTTTTTTTGTAAAATAGGCGTGATAATTTTACGTTGCAACATCGTATAACTACGGTTAAAGCGATTATTGATAACGGGCAATTAATTGGCGCCCAAGGAATGGATGTATCATTAGGCGGGCTTACCGATATTATTGCCGATATTAAATTAGGCGAAACCGGTTATTTAATGTTGATTGAAGATAGTGGCAGTGTGCTGGTGGATGTTAAACACCCAGATTACCGATTTAAAAACTTAGCAGATCTTGAGGGGGGGAAAATACGCCGACTTAGCTAAAAATACCCAAGGGCTGTTTGATGTAGAGATAGATGGTAAACAATATATGGCTAATATTCATACCTCTGCTACCTTAGGCTGGAAGTTTATTGGGGTAGTAGAGAAAGCCGAAGTGATGAGCACGGCGAATACCATGGCTTATACCATATTGGTTATTAGTGCGATATTAATTGCTGTATTTGTTGCTATAGCGAGTTATATTTCTAAATTAATATCAGCCCCTATTGTTGAAGTGAGTGATGGCTTAACTGAAATATCGCAAGGTGGCGGTGATTTAACCCAACGCTTAACAATAAAAACCAAAGATGAAACCGCTAAACTGGCTAATAGCTTTAATTTATTTTTAAACTTGATCAGCGAGCTGGTAACTCAAATTAATGAGTGCGCGCAAAATGTAAGTAAAACCTCATCACAAACCTCATCGCAAGCGGCACAATTAACAAGCTCCACCAGCCAACAGCAACAAGCTTTAGAGATGGCAGCTACGGCTATTAATGAAATGGCTGCCACCGCGAACGAAGTGTCTAGCAGTTGTGCAAATGCAGCGGATTTGGCTGTTCAAACACAGCAAGCATCAGACTTGGGGCAATCGGTTATTACACAAACTGTGGAAAGTGTGGTTCAGCTATGTGAGGTAATAAACAATGCCTCAGCAGATATTACTCAGCTAGATACTGAAAGCGAAAACATTATGTCGATACTCAGTGTTATTCGCGGTATTTCAGAACAAACTAACTTATTGGCCTTAAATGCTGCAATAGAAGCTGCACGTGCTGGTGAGCACGGACGCGGCTTTGCTGTGGTGGCCGACGAAGTACGCGCGTTATCGCAACGAACCGCTGAGTCAACCGAAGAAGTGGCTTCACAGCTTGATAAACTACGCACTATGTCATCTAAAGTTTCTAAAGGTATGCAACGCAGTATAGAAACCACTAATAAAACCGTAGAGCTTGCGCATTCGGCGCAGCAATAATTTAGTGAGATCACGGCATCTATCGTTCATATTAGCGATTTAAATACCCAAATAGCCACCGCTGCTGAAGAGCAACAACATGTAGCTGAAGATATAAACCGCAATGTTACTGAAATTAAAAATGCGGCTGATGAGGTGAGTGATATTGCCGTGACCACCAGTGAAAACGGCAACGAAATGAATCGTCTTTCGTCAATTTTAACGGGGTTGGTGGGTAAATTTAAAGTGTAAGGGCAAGCAAATGCATGCCCTTTTTATCCCTGCTACTTATTTTTAAGTAGTTCTTTTAATTCTGCTAGTTGTGCTTTTAATTCGTTTACTTGGCCTTGGGTGGCAGGGAGTGAGTCTATATCGGCTTGCTCTTCTCGTGCATTGCGATGCTCTTCACTCATCACTTCTAAAATAGCGCCAACCATCATATTTAAAAACACAAATGCAGTTAAAAAGATAAAGGTTAGGTAAAAAATCCAACTTAATTTGTATACCGCCATGGTTTCGTACATCACGTCGGTCCAATCTTCGAAGGTGGCGATTCTAAACAAAGTAAGCATAGAAATAGAGACATCGCCCCACAGTACTGGGTTTATTTCAGCAAACAACATGCTACCTGTGGCAGCATAAATATAAAAAATCACAAACATTAGCAGCGCGATATAGCCCATTTGCGGGATGGCTTTTATTAGTGAGTTCACTAATAAGCGCAGCTCTGGGATCATAGACACTAAACGTAGTACGCGGAAAATGCGTAGTAGTCGAGCAATAAAAATAGTAGAGCCTGCCGCGGGGTATAAACTTCCGATCACGATAATGAAGTCAAATATGTTCCAACCTTTGGAGAAAAAGTCCTTGATACCTTTGCTGGCAATATAGCGAATAATCAGTTCAATTAAGAAAAACACCGTTATGCCTATATCCATCCAATGTAGAACGAGTTCGGCGGTTGGGTGCAATGAATAAGTATGTGCGCCCACGGTCAATGCAGAAACAACAATAACTGCAATAACAAATGATTGAAATAGTTTACTTTTATCGATACGCTGGAACAGCTCTTGTAACTGCGACAACATCATAACGTGCCCTTAACGGTTATAAATACAAAACCAGTGCAATATACAGCAAAAATAACGAAAATCAGTAGTTTTCCCGTTAAAATAGTAGGAATTTTGAATGTTAAATAATAAGTTAAAATATCTATTTTCGTTATCCGCATTATTGGTGTTAGCGGGATGTAGCAGCGATAGCCGCTACCATGAAATTCAATCAGCGCGGTTGGGTGAATGCAGCTACATGGCAGATAAGGAATACCATGAGTGTGTTAAACAACAGCAAGACAGTTACAAAGAATTTAAAGAACAACAAGCTCGCGAGCAGCAATAAACGATGACCAAAACCCAAAAGCAGCTAGATAAACGTATTCGTCAGCAATTAACGCTCGCTTGTGAGCAAATAAAAGATACTGTGGAGGACTTTAGCTTTCTTACCCATTCAGCAGACTTAAACAATTTACCTTCTAAGTTTAAAGTAAGTTGTTATTTTATCGATGATATTGCACTAGAGCAGGCTAAACAAAAAAATCAGTTTTATTACATTGAGCAGCTTATTTGTAATGCGTTAGCCAGCTTGAACATACATATTAAAGCCAATGCCATTTCATTTTCTAAGCAGCCATAATGTGTACGATGGGTTTTGTTTATTCTTCACATTAGCTTGAATTATGCTTTATAGGGCCTTTAAAAGCTTTAATATGGAGTGATTTTATTAAGCAGGCTATAATCCCCAAAAATAGCAAAAGAGATTATATATGGCTGTTCCAACACGTTCACAAATAACACCCGGCACTGAGGTTAATATTGTGCTTAAACAAGATCAACGCAGTGGTACTTTAACCAATGGTATTGTGTCGCGTTTATTAACTAAGTCACCTAATCATCCGCACGGTATTAAAGTACAGTTAGAAGATGGTCAAGTAGGTCGGGTAAAAGAGATCATTGCATGAGCGATTTAACCTTAACTGATTTTTGGCGATTGGTAACTGTAAACGACAGAACCGCAGAGCCTGAGTCTGTATGCCAATCCCTTAAGGCTGCATTGAGTGATTTATCCGACGAGCAGCTTATTGAATTTGATAAACAGTTTAGTATTTGTATGCGCCAAAGTTATACTTGGGATTTATTTGGTGCGGCGTTTGTAATAGCTGGTTGTAATGATGAATATGGTTTTTCTGAATTTCGTTGTTGGCTAATTTCTCGGGGTGAAGCGGTATTTAAAGCAGCGTTAGAAAACCCCGATAGCCTTGCACAGTGCACACCACTTTATTTTTTAAACGAGCAACCTTACCCGTATTTAGATGAGTATGACCTAATTGCAGGTTTGTTATATGAAGAACGTAATGACGATGAGTTACCCTTTATCCCCTCAGGGCTTGAACAACCTAAAGGTAAGCGCTTTAAAGACAAACCTAAGTTTTTAAAACAAAATTACCCGCAATTATTTGCTAAGTATTGGCAGTAATCGCTCACTTTTGACTATTAATGCATTACTTAGGGTTTATGAGTAATGCATTTTATGTTGCTTAGGTTTTGATACAGCTTGCGCTATCCTTCACATCTTTTATAGTAAATCTCTGTTATAGTTAGAAATAGCTAAGCATAGTCACAGTGCTTGATCATATTTGATACACGAGGATAGAGCCTATAATGAAATTTTTCACACTGGTTTTACTTACCATAAGCCTTTTTAGCTGCTATGCAGTAGCAGGCCCAAGTAATAAAACTCGCTTTATTCCGCTGTTACAAACTAAGCTGGGTAATTACGAAGTGACCTCAAGTAACTCTGGGTTATGTACTAATAGCCGATTACAATTTAATAACCCTGAAGATCCTGAGCAAGGTTTTAGCTTAGGCAAAGAGATTTTGTTTAACTCCTTACACAATGGTACTCGTACCATTGAAAAACCAAATTATTGTTTTATTACCAGCTCGCTAAAATATAAAACAGATGGCCTAGAAAATAGCTTACGCATGAGCCGCTGTGATAATCCTATCCATGAAGGAACGATTAAACAAAGCATTACTTTTTTAACCAGCAATACGCTTAAATACACATTGGACAATCCGAGTGTAGAATGTGAATTTATTAAAGTTGCCGACTAACACTGTATTTTTGGAATATCACGCCAACGAGTCGTGTATTGCGGCGATAAAAAAGCCCTGTTCATATGCCAATGATCATTTAATTGGCTGCTCGCCACGCTAAGCATTCCTTTACCGTATCTATGATTAATAGCATCTAAACAGCTCATTAACTGCGGGTTATCGGTTTGCTTATCAAATAAATGATGTTGTTGAAACTGCTGCGGGCTGAGCTCTAATGCGCCCACACCACATTTATAAAATCGAATTCCCGGTTGATATATTTGCTCAAAACTCTTTGATACCGCATTGGCCATAACGCGAGTATCGTTAGTAGGCGGATCAAATTGATGCATAACTGACTTTTTATAAAAGGCGTGTTCATGTGATGAGCTGGCAGCAAAAATATAAATACGATGAGTGAGCGACTGTTGCGCTCTTAATTTTTGTGCAACTACACTAGCATGATTTATTAATGCGGTTCTCACTGCATCGGGGTCGCAAAGGCGCTGGCCAAAACTACGCGTTGAAAAAATAGCTTGTTTGTCTTGGCGCACATCATCCCAGTTTAAACAGGTAATGCCATTGAGCTCCTTAATTGTACGCTCAAGCACTACGCTAAATTGACGACGAATTGTTCTTGGACTTTGCTCAGCCAGCTGCCATGCGGTATTAATATTCATTAGCGCCAGCTTCTTAGCTATACGTTTGCCCACCCCCCAAACATCTTGGCAGTGCATTTGCTGTAAAATAGCTTGTCGGCTTGCTTCATCATCAATCACGGCAACCCCATTAAAGCCAGTTAGCTTTTTAGCAGCATGATTCGCGGCTTTGGCTAAGGTTGGTGTTGGCCCAAAACCAACCCCAACAGGGAGTTTGGTTTCGCGCCATACTGTACGTCTAATTAGCTGACCGTAGTGGTGCCAATCGGTGATTAATGGCTGATAGCCTTTAAAGTGCAAAAACGATTCGTCAATACTGTAAATATGCTGGGTATCACAAAAGCGAGCAATAACGTTCATCATTCTATCGCTTAAATTAGCGTATAGTTCGTAGTTAGATGAGCGCACTACGACCTGATGTTTTGCTAGTAATTGCTTTACTTTAAAGTAGGGGCCAAATTTAGGAATATTAAGCTTACGGGCAATAGGGCATACCGCACATACGCAGCCATCGTTATTGGTAAGCACCACTACTGGTTTTGAACGAATTGCGGGGTCAAATACCTTTTCAGCACTGGCATAAAAAGCAACCGCATCAACTAAGGCATACATGAAAGTATCTCAGGGCTTTGCCGATGTAATCTAATTGAGCGAGTTACCACGCCTTCAAGCTGAAATTCATCAGATTCGGTTAATTGCACGGGTTTATAAGCAGCAGAAGCCGAGAGCAGCCGCGCATTGGTTTTATCTAGCAACTTACATACAAATAAACCATTTAAGTTCGCCACAATAACATCGCCATCTTTAGGAATCTCTGCACGGTCAACTAACAGTAAGTCGCCCTCAAAAATACCAATTTCTTGCATAGAACACCCTGAGGCAACGCCAATAAATGTAGCATCTGGGTGTTTTATTAATAGCTCGTCAAGTGATATCCCTAACTCACTATACTGCGCTGCAGGCGATTCAAACCCGCAAACACCGGCCTCTATATAAATGGGAATAACAAACATAACACAACCTAAAATGCATATACTGTATAAGTGTACAGTATATGCGTTTTGTATCAGTTATGCCAAGTAATGAATGGTAGATCAATCCATGTTTTTGATCATTTGTTGGGCAGTATGTAAAAAGTCATTGATTTGCTGTGGGTTTAAGTTTTTACACATTTGCGCATTTACATGCTGCTCAGCGTTTAATAATTTGTCGTAAAGCGTGCACCCTTGTGCGGTAAACGACAGAATAAAACAACGCTTGTCATGCTCACTGGCATTTTTATGAATTAAGTTTAGCGCGAGCAGTTCTTTCACTAACCGTGCTATTTGGGCTTTGTCGCGTTGGGTTTGATTTACAATATCGTTAGCAGTGCACTGAGGTGTCGCTGCAATAATATGCAGGCAACGCACATGCATCGCGTTTAACCCAAGCTCACCTGCATTAATGGCTTCGCGTATGGTAACGCGATAATTTTGCATTAAAGCAAATAATGTATTAGCCACTGATGAGTTCATAATAACTCCATTATAGTTGACAAAGTCAATTAAATCGTTATAGTTGATTTTATCAACCAATGGGGCGTTGTGCAATTCATCTTTTTTAATGAGGTAAATTTATATGGGTAAAAAAGTACGCAAAGCAACCGTATTAAGCACAAAGCAAATAACCCCACATCTACAACGCATTATTGTTGGCTCAGATGAGTTTAACGACCTGAGTGCCCAATACATTGGTAACTACGTTAAGGTGCTTATTCCACAAAATGGCCTCGTTGACTTTAATATTAAAACTACGTGTATGCGTTCATACACTATAAGACATGTTGATGAGCACACTGGTGCACTTACCCTCGACTTTGTGATAAATATGCACCAAGGTCCAGCCACTAATTGGGCTAAAGAAACAAAAGTAGGCGATGAAGTGGGTATAGCAGGGCCAGGCCCTAAAAAGTTGGATAACTATGATCATTCATATTATCTATTACTTGGCGATTTAACTTCGGTTAATGCAATTAAAGGCTACGTGCAACAATTGCCTATAAACGCAAAAATTGACGCGATTATTCATGCACCAACAAAAGATGATGTGATTAGCTTAGACTCCTCGCGTGATGTAACTTGGTTAATAACAAATAACCCCGATACAGATATGATAAACGCATTAAAATCGCTACCACTTAGTGAGCAACAACCTATTGTATTTATGGCACTTGAAGCCGGATTAGTCCGTAAAGCAAAAACCATATTAACTGATGAATTAGCTATACCGCGCAGTCAAATTGTTGCATCGGGCTATTGGAAAAAAGGGCTTGATTCAGAAGCTTATAAACTAAAGCGCCAACACGCTGCTGCTAAAAATAGCTAACTTAATTTTTGTTCAATCACATCGCTATTTAGCTTTTAAAAGGCAAGGCGCCTTGAATTGACTGTCATACACACCCATCTCTTAGCATAGACTCATTATTTATGGCTAGCGCTATAAATCGCTATTTAATTTGGAGGTACTACTTTGTTATCAACTATTCCTTTTTCGTTATTAGAACTGGCGCCTATGCCTAAAGGCGCCACTGTGAGTGACACCTTAAATAAAAGTACAGCCTATGCACAAAAAGCTGAGGAACTCGGTTTTAATCGTTTTTGGTTAGCCGAGCATCATAATATGCCTGGGATTGTTTGTGCGGCTACTTCAATTTTGGTGGGGCACATAGCCGGTCACACTAAAAAAATACGCGTAGGGTCGGGTGGAATTATGTTACCTAATCATGCTCCTTTAGTTGTTGCTGAGCAATTTGGCACCTTAGAAAGTTTATACCCAGGTCGAATTGATTTAGGGTTAGGGCGCGCTCCAGGTAGCGATCCTGTGACAAGTCGTGCATTAAATAACGATATCAGTCGTGCTGAAAACTTTCCTAATGAAGTGAGCGAGTTACAAACATTATTGGGCCCTTATGAGGGAACTAAGCGCGTGCGAGCAATACCTGGTGAAAACACCAATGTTCCCATTTGGCTTTTAGGTTCAAGTTTATTTAGTGCGCAGTTAGCTGCACAAAAAGGATTACCCTATGTATTTGCGGGGCACTTTGCACCGCGTTTTGTGCATGATGCAATAGCCTTGTATAAACGAGAATTTAAACCATCAAATGTATTAGCTAAGCCTTATGTCATGTTGGCATTACCTTTAGTGGCTGCAGATACAGATGAAGAAGCACAGTATTTATCAACTACATCCAAACAGCGAGTGTTATCGTTAATTAGAGGCGACGAGCTGTGGTTAAAACCCCCAGTAGAAACAATGGAAGGTTTGTGGAGCGAACAAGAGCGCGCTCATGTTGAGAGCTTTTTAGGGTTAAGTGTTACCGGTGGGCCAGCCAGTATTAAACACAAGTTAGAAATGATTGTAAATCAATTAGGGGTTGATGAGCTTATATTCACCAACGACTTATTTAATAATGAAAAACGCCATAAAGCGCTTGAAATTTTAATGCAAATAAAAAACGGTTAAGCAAGCGTACACTCTACGCTTGTTATGCTATTAAACAGATTAAAGTTAATTGAGTCGTGGCCATTTTGTATTATTTTAAAAAGTGGCAATGAAAAAGCTTGTTCTATTTTTTCAATAGAACAGATTTAAACAATCAATTTTAATTATGAATATTGAACGATTATTATAAGGGTATGCAACACAATTCAGCTAAATAAATAGGAAGGTAAAGCGTGAAATTTCAAAATAGTACGACACCCCATTCATGCAACAACTCAGTGCCGCCAAAAGTAGCGCTGATAGCAGAAGGTGGCGGACAACGAGGGATATTTACCGCGGGTGTACTCGATGCTTGGTTAGAGCAAGAGTATGATCCGTTTGACTTATTTATTGGCACATCTGCAGGCTCTCAAAACTTAACAAGCTATTTGGCGCGTCAAAAAGGCTATGCTAAACGCCTGATCAGAGGCCTTTCGCGTCATAAACGTTTTTTTCAATTAGGTCGCGGCCTAATGGGTAAACATATTGTTGACCTAGATTGGTACTTTGATAAAACCACCGAAGTAAACAGAGCGCTTGATTTTAAAACTGCAAAAGCCAGTTTAGGCGACCGTGAGCTATTAATTACTGCAACTAATGCCCGTGATCGCAAACCTTATTTTTTATCCCCAACAGGGGAAGGCCAGCAATGGCGAGAGCTATTAAAAGCGTCAAGTGCACTGCCATTTTTATATAAGCAAGGTGTAAAATTGACGCCGTGGTTAAATGCATTAGCCGCAAATGAATTAGGTAAGACCGAGATACAGTCAGAGTCTGATTTTTACTTAGACGGTGGCCTTGCCGCACCGCTTCCTGTACGCGAAGCCTATAATCGTGGCGCACGCAAAATTGTGGTTATACGCACCGTTGATGAAGCCTTTCAGGCTCAATCAGCATGGGTAAGTAAATTAAAATCATTTGTTGAAGTATCTGGCTATTGCCCAAAAACAATAGACTACTTATTACAACATGAGCAAGCCTACGAAGATGAGTTAGCATTTATTGCTAACCCACCAAAAGATGTAGAAATAATCCAAATTTTTGCAAATCAAAAGTTGTATAGTAAGTTATTAGGCAGCTCAAATGATGACTTACGATTTGACTATAAACTTGGTTTAGCAGCAGGCCATAACTACTTAAAAAACCATAACCCAGATCAGGATGATTATAAACACAGCTACATAGCGTAGCTGTGTGTTTATTATCAGCAAGATAATAAATCAGCATTTACTGTGTTCTCATGGCAGTCATTTAGCCGTGAGAAATATTCGGTTTTTTACCCCGAAAATAATGCGCTAACGGTTATTAAAGCACGCGACTAATTCCTTTCTAAAACATTCTTTTTACATCAGCAATTACACTGCAATATAAGTCAGTTTGCTGGGTGAATTTATATTCATTAATAAAGAAAAATAATTCACATCTAATTAGCTTTATTATAAAGTGGCTAAGTCTCTACTAAACTTAAACACTCACGTCGCTAAATTAATACCGTGGCAAATAATAATAAAAAGGAAGCCTGATGTTCGACACGCTGATCAAAAGTGTAAATAGCCTTTTATGGGGCGAAGGCCAAGTACTCATTTACATTTTACTTTTTGCTGGCATATGGTTTTCTGTGCGTTTAAAAGCTATTCAACTCGTTAAATTTACACATATGTTTAGCCTGCTAAAAGGCAGTAGCAAGTGTGATAAAAATAACATTAGCTCCTTTCAGGCTCTATGTACGGGGCTTTGTGCGCGTGTTGGTACTGGTAATTTAGCCGGTGTGGCTGTTGCTATATCACTTGGTGGAAGTGGCGCCATATTTTGGATGTGGGTGATTGCCATACTGGGTATGGCGACCGGTTTTGCAGAAAGTATTCTTGGGCAAATTTATAAAATTCGTGATAGTAATGGCGATTTTAGAGGTGGCCCTGCGTATTATATTCAACAAGGCTTAGGCAGCCGTGCGTTTGCTATTGTGTTTGCCGCCTGTTTATTTTTAGGTTACGGCTTTACCTTTAGCGCCATGCAAACCAACACCATTACCGATGCGCTTAATTATACCTTTGAAATTCCCACACACTATTCCGGCATCGTGATCACTTTGTTAGCCGGTTCAATTATTTTAGGTGGATTTAAAGCTATTGCCCGTTTTGCTGAGCGAGTAGTCCCTGTTATGGGCATCGTGTTTGTGCTTGTTGCTGTGGTAATTACACTGATTAACTTTACCCAAGTACCCAGTATGCTAAAAGATATATTTTTATCCGCGTTTGGCTTACAAGAAGCGGGAGCAGGCGCAATGGGGGCGGCGATTAAAAACGGTATTCAACGGGGCTTATATTCAAACGAAGCAGGCGCAGGTAGTGTGCCGCATGCATCGGCAAGTGCCAGCCCCATACCTAATCACCCGGTTACCCAAGGTTACATACAAATGCTAGGCGTGTTTTTCGACACTATTGTACTTTGTAGCTGTACCGCGGTTATTATTTTATTGGCCGATGTGAACATAAGCGGCGAAATGGAAGGCATTCGTTTAACCCAAACCGCTATGACCTCACATTTAGCACAAGGTGGCGTGTATTTTGTAGCCGCTGCCATTACTTTATTTGCTTTTACCTCGGTGGTTGCTAACTACGCCTACGCTGAAAGTAACCTGCACCTATTTAAGCTTGATAACAAAGTAGGGCGCGGTATTTATACTTTGCTTTATTTATCAATGATGTTGTGGGGTGCATCTGCCACATTAAAACAAGTATGGGATTTAGCCGATATTGCCCTAGGGTTAATGACAGTGGTGAACGTAATCGCTATTATACTGTTAACGCCAACTATTTTGTCTGTTACTAACGACTACCACGCACAAAGAGACAAAGGCATAGAGCCTGAATTTAAGGTAAAAAACGTAAAAGTGCAGGGCAAATGTGAAGACGGAATTTGGGATTAAGATTAAAGTTTAAAAGTTTTATATTGCATAAGTATTCATTTTTAAGTTTGGCTTTAACAACATTAAACTGCGACTCTACAGGTAGTATTTTTAGATGATCGACATTTTTGCAGGTAAAACTGCAGCAAAAATAATAAACGAACAAGGGTTTAAACCCGAGCTTTTTACCTCGTTTTTAGGGGCAAGTGGTGGCCCTAAATGGTTTACCTTATTTGGCTTAGACAAATATATATTTGGCGAATTTTTTAAACATCGCACCCAACCGCTTAATTTAATTGGCTCATCGGCAGGGGCTTTTCGTTCTGCGTGTTTTGCACAAAACGATCCAGTTAAAGCCATTGAACGTTTAGCAAAATCGTATTCGCAAACCCGATATTCTAGTAATAAACCCACCCCAACTGAAATTACCACTAAAGCCCGCGCATTACTTGAAGATGTGTTTGGTGATAACGGTGTCACTGAAATTATAAATAATCCGGTATTTAAAGCGCATTTTATTGTCGCAAAATCTAACGGGTTTATTGCCAGTGAGAATAAATTAATACAGCTTTTGGGTTTATCAAAAAGTTATATGCTTAACCGCGTTAATCGAAAATTATTAGGCTCGCAATATGAGCGTTTTATTTTTGGCGCGCCCAATAGTGATTTAAGTATTACCGACAGCTACAATTTTAAAACGCAAAACATAGTCCTTAGCCAAACTAATTTAAAAGATGCCTTATTGGCATCGGGCTCTATACCACTAGTAATGCAAGGCATAAAAAATATTGCCGGTTCCCCACCAGGAATTTACCGCGATGGCGGCATTATTGATTACCACTTTGATTTAAAAATTAATAACCCAGGCTTAATTTTATATCCGCATTTTAATTCAGATCCAAAAGCAGGGTGGTTTGATAAAAATTTAAAACGAAAAGTCGCACCACAAAATTACGACAACGTTGTGATGATCACCCCATCAAAAGAATTTGTCGCGGGTTTACCTTACGGGAAAATCCCAGATAGAAACGACTTCACCGATCTAGATGCCGACACCCGCATTAAATATTGGAATACCGTGTTTAGTGAAACTGAGAAATTAGCTGATGATTTTGATAGAAAACTCAATAGTGAAAATAATTGGATGATCTAATCTATCAAGTAATGTAGTTTTATGAGTCGTAGTTAATAATCCATAAATTATCGTACGTAATATTAAAGGAAAGGGCGAAAGCCCTTTTTATCAATTATTTACAATGTTAGGAATAAGATATAATGACACTAGTGAGTTTTCATAAATAACTTTCTGTATTCATTTATAGAAGATTCTGAATCTGCAAAATAAGTTTGATGTGAATGTTGAACAATTAATGAGTTAAATAATTTTACATCCTCTGTTGTACATAACTCATTAAAAAATTTAGTGTTTATATCACGTAAGATTACATACCCAAACTTTGGTGAAATTGGAAAATAGAGATCTTTACCATTACCAGTAATACTTTTAAGACTTACTACTGGTGAATCAGAAGTAATAAATGAAATGTTTGAAGAGTTAATTAATGGGATATGAATATCGATATTGCAATTTGTTAAGAGATTAAGAGCATAATTTTGCCCAAAGACAAAACTAAAAAACCACCAGTGTTTTCTAAATACACTCAATAGAATGTCAATATCTTTTTCATCTCTAAAATTTTCATCTAAAGAAAATCTAGGCCACAAATTTAACTTAGAAAAACTACTATCTTTTAAATCTTTAGTCCTAGTTGCCTGATGACCAAGAAAATTCATAAAATCTTTAAAGTAATCTGAGTTTTCAAGGATATTAAAATCACCATTACTTAGTTGAGGCAAAACTTTAAGCATTTTACCCTCTATTTTAGAATGATAATCCTCTAAAAGGTTAATTTTCCAGTTATTAATACTATCGGATTGTTTTAAAGCTGCTTTAAACGAATTGTAGTAATGAAGGTTTATCTCGTAATTAGAATCAGATATAAACTTAAGAATGATCTTAATATATAGATCTTCATAATTTTCAATATTTTCCAATTTATAAAAAAAATCTTGCTTAGCTACTCCAAGTGCGGTTTCAGTTGCTGCAATATGTTTTTTAGTAGCAAAGTAAGCTAATTTATTATCAACCTGCCAATTTTCTAGATAACGCCGCCAAACAAAATGATGATTTTTTTTTGGTACTAATTTTTTAGATTCTAGCAAAATTAACTTCCTGTCTTTTCTGAAATATCACCAACAATATCTAGTAATTGGTTCTGTAATTCAAATAAATACTTATCTTGTGTAGATGTCTGTCTTTTGAGGTTTTGGTACATTTACTCTGATTTCTTAGCAGAACATTTATATCGGCGTACTAACTGTAAATCAGATGGTTTTACTATACCCCAAGGCTTAGTCATTTTGTTGTCGTGATATCAAATTCTATAATCTGCCCATGGGCGAGTAGGAGAAAATAGCCTAGATAAATTATTTAAATTTGCTTTAGCTGACGCGTTTGATAAAAGTATAGCTATAAAAAACTTGAATTAAAACTAATTGAAAAATTTAAGCTATAAGCTATTTTTGGCTAATAACAACAACCCATAAATTACGTTATGGTAAATTGCAGGATTTAAATTAAAGTGGGCGTAATCATACAAACTAGCCCACTTATGAAAGGGTTTTGAGGTCTTAATTTAGCTCAGAATCGACCCAAAATTTAGTACCTTTTAAAACAGCTTGCAGTGCAAGGCCACTTTCGGTTAAAGAGTAAACAGTAACTTGGTCAGCAATAGCTTCGGCAACTAAAGCACCACCTTTATCTTGGTATTTTGCAGCAGCATCGGCATTACCACCGAACGCCCAACCATGTTTAATAAATCTATTTAACGCTGCTTGATCGTGAAAAACCATCACAATATTGAAATCTTTAACACCTAAACCTAAGCCTAAACCAGCTTCACCCATATTCATATAGGTAGATTTTCCGGTTAGGTTATTTTTTACTACACCGTACCCACCACCAAAACTGGCTAAAATAACGTTTACATTAGCATTATCAAATACAGCATAACCGGCAGAGTTTGCGATTTGGGTTTTAACATCTGGTTTTTTTTCGTATAGAGCAGTTAATGTATTCGATTTCATACTTTGTACTAAAGCACGTTTTTCTCTAGGGGAAGCACTGCCTGTAGTAGCGCAACCTGTTAATAAAACGCTAATAACTAACATGCTCAACAGAAGTAATTTTTTCATGATTTTTCCATTAATAAGGTATATGGTTAATAAATCTGCGTTTAGCATAAATATCAAAAATTCATTATGTCCAATACTAGACAGTATCGGACTTTAAGGTTAACCTATAAGTCTATTATTTTCTTATATATTTTACTATTATGCTTGTTGCTCTGGTCGATACATTAAAACAATTACGTTATCAAATAGCTCATCTTGAAGATAATACACTCTCATCAGAATATCCAGAACTAGCCTCTTTTATACAGCAAGTCAGCTTGACTGTAACTGAATCAAAGGCTGATCTTAATTTTTTATACCAGTTTTTATATGTTTATGGACGAAAATCTGAGGCAACCTATAGTCGTTTTCGTAATGAGTTGGAACGTTTTTATTTATGGTCATGGCTTATAGCTGAAAAATCTGTATTTGAACTTAAGCGTGAAGATATTGAAGCCTATGTCGATTTTATGGTTGAACCGGATAAAAAATGGGCATCTACATCTGTTCAATGGCGTTATAAAGATGAGCAAGGAATTCGTCGGTTAAATCAAGATTGGCGCCCTTTCATGTTAAAAGAATCTATTGCGAGTCAGCAAACATTATCGGCCATGTTTACTGCCCTCAATGTATTTTATAAATTCGCTATTTTAGAAGAAAAAACCTTTGCTAACTTTGTACCTGTTGTTAAAAAAAATAGTCCCTACTTGGTTGTGCAATCGCAAATACAAATCCCCGATACATTAAGTGATATTCAATGGGAATATGTATTTGGCGTTACCCGAGATATATGCGAAAAAAAACCAGAGTATGAAAGAAACTTATTTACCCTCGCCTGTTTAAAAGGACTCTACCTTCGTATTTCAGAATTATCAGAGCGACCACAATGGTCACCTGTTATGTCTCATTTTTGGCAAGATAATGATGGTTTTTGGTTTTTACGAATAATGGGTAAAGGAAATAAATTACGCGATGTAACATTAAGTGATGATTTTCTTGAGTATTTAAAACGTTATCGCTTGTATCGAGGCTTGCCTGCTCTGCCCCGCGTTGATGAGTCAGACCCGCTAGTTCATAAAATTCGTGGTCAGGGTGGAATGACCGTAAGACAAATTCGCAGATTGGTACAACAAAGTTTCGATATTGCTCAGCAGTCATTACTTGATGATGGGTTTAAAGATGACGCGGAACAATTAGAAGCGGCCACTGCACATTGGCTTAGACATACCGGTGCAACGCATGACGCACAAACTCGCCCTTTAAAACATTTATCTGAAGACTTAGGCCATGCAAAAATTGCTACAACCGATCAAATATATATTCAAACAAATATTAAAGAACGGGCAAAGTCTGGAATAAAAAGGAAGATTTAATGGAATACTTAGTTATTGCTTTTATTGGTGCATTATTTTTAATTTATTCTATAACACTACGCCAATTAGAAAAAACAGAAATTACTGGGCCGATGTTTTTTGTTATAGGGGGGATGCTGCTAGCATTGATAGCTCCGAACGAAAGTGAAAATTTTAAAAATGGCTTACGGTTTTTACTGCCCTTTATCGAATTAACGCTCAGTATCTTTTTATTTACCGATGCAGCAAAGTCAAAATTAGGAGTATTAAGGCATAGTTTTCAATACCCAAGTTTACTTTTATTTGTTGCCTTACCTTTAACCCTATTACTCGGGATTGCTACTGCGTTATTTTTATTTGCTGAGCTTTCATTAATTCAAGCAGCACTTATCGCAATTATATTAACCCCAACCGATGCGGCGTTAAGTAAGGGGTTATTAAGTAATACAAAAGTGCCTGAAAAAATAAGAGAAGGTATTAATACTGAAAGTGGCTTAAACGATGGCTTATGTGTGCCTATATTTTTAATATTTATTCTGCTTGCAAAAAATCCTGAATCCGCAATTACTGCAACACAAACGTTAAGTGTATTTGGCAGAGAGTTGGGAGTTGCATTATTAATTGCATTTGCAAGTATTGCTGTTTTTATTCCGTGTTTAAACTTTGCAATGAAGCGACATTATTTTGCTCAAAACACTAGCCCGTTTTTACTATTGGGTTTTGCTATGATTGTATTTTCACTTACGCAATATTTTCATGGCAGTGGATTTATTGCCGTATTTGTAGCGGGGCTTTTATTTGATAAATACGCGAGTACTAAAATAAACAAAGAGCTGATTGAAGACTCAGAGCATATAGCTGACTTTTCCTCTTTAATGATTTGGTGTTTATTCGGTTTTGTTTGTGCTTATTTAGTGATCCCGAAATTAAATGCTGAAATAATAATTTATGCGCTACTTAGTACAACACTGATCAGAATAATTCCTGTTATGTTGTCATTGCAATTTACGTCATTAAAAATAAAAGAGCGTTTAACGTTTGCTTGGTTTGGGCCACGAGGATTGGCTTCGATTGTTTTTACTTTAATGGTTATTGATACACAAATAGAAAACAAATTTCAAATTGCGACCATTGCCATGACAACAATTTTATTTAGTGTGTTTATTCACGGTATTAGTACAAAACCTATAGCAGATAGTTTTGCTAAAAAAACTAAATAAATATAAGCAAAATAAAAAGGCGTACTTAATAATAAGTTACGCCTTTTTATTTTCAGCTTAATTAATTAAATTATTAACTAAGTACATTTGCCAGTAACTCTATCGGATGCTTGGGTTTAAACTTTTCATAACGTTTAACTTGGCTGCGACATGAGAATCCCGTTGATAAAAGTTGCTCAGGTTTATTTTTATCAACAATAGGTTTCCAACTCATTTCGTAAAGCGATCGAGAGTTATCTTGGTTTTGTGCTTCGTGGCCATACGTACCTGCCATTCCACAACAACCCGTATTTGTAGTGTTTAATGTCAAACCAAGTTCATCAAAAATAGTTTTCCAAACACTTGCCGCTTTTGGTAAAGCGGTTGTTTCAGTGCAGTGGCTCAATAACGTAAATTCAGTATTTAAATTTTGTTTAGCCGTTAACTGTTTAAACGATTGTGTTTCTAGCCATTCATGGGCAAGTAGCACATGAAAATCACCACGGTTATTTTCTAAAATTGTATTATATTCATCGCGATAACACATCACTAAAGATACATCTAAACCTACTAATGGCGCATTGATCTCGTTAAGTTGATTTAGAAATTCTGCAGCATTTTTAGCTGTCACTTTAAACTCATGTAAAAAACCTTTCACATGTTGAGGCTTACCATTGGGTTTAAATGGTAACAACATGGGTTTTTTTCCAAGCTGTGTGATCAGTGTAATAAAGCTCTCAACCAATTCGGCTTCGTAAAAGCTGGTAAATGGGTCTTGAACAATGAGTACATACTCATTTTGCTCATCGGCGCTTAATTTTTTAAGTAAATTTAAATCAAATTTTTGCGCTTTGTTTATACGTTTACCGAGTGCTGGAATACTTAGCTGCGGGGTATCAACATAACCGACCGTTTTTTTAATGATGCTACTAACCAATGATGTTTTTACAATTGGGTTAATAATCCGAGCAAATTTTGACATTAACGGTGCGCTATTTTCGATATTACCCACTAAATAATCTTTAAGTGGGCGCGCATAATAACTATGGTAATAATTTAAAAAACGAGCTCGAAAAGTTGGTACATCTACCTTTATTGGGCAAGCGGTAGTACACGCTTTACATGCTAAACACTCGTCCATTGATGCTTTTACTTCGTGAGAAAAATCGTAAACGCCTTTATTTTTTTCACGGCTATGAACAAAACGCTCCCACCAGGTGATCACTTCACCTTTGTTTAGCTCTTTCTCTACTTCAAGCAAATTAACATCTTTTGACTCTTGAAGTCGTAACCATTCACGCATTAAACCCGCGCGACCTTTAGGTGAATTACGGCGATCGCCGGTCACTTTATAAGATGGGCACATTGGCGAGTTTTCATCATAATTAAAACACAAGCCGTTACCATTACAGGTCATTGCATTGTTAAAACTGGTTTTAACATCAATAGAAATTTGCTTATCGAAGTAAGAACGTTTCTGCCCATCAACACTAACTAGTGAGTCTTTACTTTCAATTGGCGTACATATTTTACCGGGGTTTATTTTATTATTAGGATCAAAAGCTGACTTTATTTTTCGTAATTGAGTAAATAAATGCTCACCAAAAAATTCAGGGCCGTATTCACTTCGGTATCCTTTGCCATGCTCGCCCCACATTAATCCACCGTATTTAGCGGTGAGTTTTACTACCTCATCTGAAATTGTACGTAGTAATTTTTCTTGTTCTGGGTCGCACATATCCAGTGCAGGTCTAACATGTAATACACCGGCATCAACATGGCCAAACATACCATATTGTAAATTATGGCTGTCGAGTAATGCTCTAAATTCGACAATGTAATCGGCTAAATTTTCAGGCGGTACGGCAGTATCCTCTGCAAACGCGAGGGGCTTTTGGCTTCCTTTTACATTACCTAATAAACCCACTGATTTTTTACGCATTGCATAAATTTTTAGTATATCGCTTTTATCGCTTGTTAACTGATAGTCAATAACCCCATTAGTTTGATTTTCAACGCATTCATCTAATAATTTACATAAAGTGTCTACTTTGTCTTTTATGTCTTGTGGTGATACAGCATTAAACTCAACCATGTTGAGTCCTTGCATATCTTTATTTGGTACATCGGTTATTAAGTCCGATACTGAATGCCAAATAATGTCTTCGCGCGCAAGATTCAAAACTTTGCTGTCAACGGTTTCAACCGAGGTAGCACGGGCATCAACCAAAAATGGTGAATGGCGAAGTGCAGAATCAAAACTGTCATATTTTATATTGATGAGTGTTTTAAATTCAGCAATGGGTGTTAGGTTTAATTTCGCCTCAGTAACTATACCTAATGAGCCTTCAGAACCTGTAATTAGTCGACTCATATCAAAAGTTTGTAAGTCTTCACTTAGTACATGCTCTAGGTCATACCCAGTTAAGAAGCGATTTAATCGTGGGAATTTGGCTAATATAGCGTCGCGTTCACTAATTGAAATATCTAAAACTGTTTTGTATATTTGCCCAATTAATGAGTCTTGATCGGCAATTATTTTTGCTTTTTCTATGTCTATTGGGCTGGTAGACATTGCTGTGCCATCGACTAAATACGTAGTTAACCCTAAAACATGGTCGCTGGTTTTGCCATAAACTAATGACCCTTGGCCAGATGCATCTGTACTGATCATGCCGCCAATGGTTGCGCGGTTACTGGTAGATAAATCGGGTGAAAAGAAAAATCCATACGGTTTTAAAAAGTCGTTAAGTTGATCTTTTATCACGCCCGTTTGAACTCGTACCCAACCTTCTTCTACATTTATTTCGAGGATTTCACGCATGTAACGTGATAAATCAACCACAATACCTGGGGTTAAAGACTGTCCGTTAGTGCCTGTGCCGCCACCGCGAGGACCAAAAGTTAACGACAAAAACGGGTCATGAGATGCAGTTTGTAAGGCAATTTGAATGTCTTTTTCGCTTTTTGGAAAAATAACACCTTGCGGAAGCTGCTGGTAAATACTGTTATCGGTTGATGCAGTCAGCCTCGTTGCATAACTGGCGTCTGTATCTCCAGTAAACCCTTGATTTTTTATGGTATTTAAGTAATTTGCAACCAATTCGGTCGCGGCATCTTGTTGTGTAATCGTTGCTATCATGGCGGCGCTTTTTAATGCATTTGTGTAATTATATCATGGTGATGGCTAATAGAAATTGAAGATTTTACAGTTTGTAACACTCTTTTAATCGTAATATGAGCTGCTGCAATTATAATCAAATTAAACGCCTACTATGAGGTTTATATGAAAAAACTACTTATACAGATCAGCGGGACACTGTTTATTTTATTAGGACTACTATTTGCCGTAGTACCAGGGCCTTCGTTAATATTTTTTATTGCAGGTTTACTGTGCTTTTCTATGTATTACCCAAAAGCGAGAGGTTATTTAGCGTGGTGTCAAAAAGCGCTTACTCGTTTATGTGCCTATTTAGATAAAAAATTAGCAAAACACACATTTTAAGCCATAAAAAATGCCAGCAGATGCTGGCATTTTTTTAACAAGGTAATTTATTTAGCGAGTTTATCAGCTAAATATAACCATGTTTCTAGTACTGTATCTGGGTTAAGCGAGACAGAATCAATGCCTTGCTCTACTAACCATGCAGCAAAATCTTCATGATCTGAAGGACCTTGACCACAAATACCTACGTACTTACCTTTTTCTTTTGCTGTTTTAATAGCCATAGAAAGAAGCTTTTTGATTGCAGGGTCGCGCTCATCAAATAAGTGCGCAATTAAACCTGAATCACGGTCAAGACCAAGCGTTAACTGAGTTAAATCGTTAGAGCCGATAGAGAAACCATCGAAGTATTCTAAAAATTCTTCAGCCATTAATGCATTTGACGGAAGTTCACACATCATAATTACTTTAAGACCATTTTCGCCACGTTTAAGGCCATGCTCTTCAAGTAATTCAATAACGCGTTTACCTTCTTCAAGGGTACGTACGAATGGGATCATGATTTCAATGTTAGTCATATCCATAGTATTTCTAACGCGTTTTATTGCTTCACACTCAAGGGCAAAACAATCACGGAAATCTTCAGAAATATAACGCGCAGCACCACGGAAACCAATCATTGGGTTTTCTTCTTCTGGCTCGTATTGCTGGCCGCCCACTAAGTTTGCGTATTCGTTTGATTTAAAATCAGACATACGCACAATTACACGCTCTGGAGCAAACGCACAACCTAGGGTAGAAATACCTTCAACAAGTTTGCCAATATAGAATTCAACAGGTGATTCGTAACCGGCAATCATGTCAGTAATTTCTGCTTTTAATGCATCAGTTTGTGCATCAAAATTTAATAACGCTTTAGGATGAACACCAATCATACGGTTGATGATAAATTCAACGCGCGCAAGGCCAACACCTGAATGTGGTAAACGAGCAAAATCGAATGCGCGATCTGGGTTACCTACGTTCATCATTACTTTCATTGGCAGTTCAGGCATTTCGTCTACGCGTGAAGTTAACACTTCAAAGTCTAAAATACCTTCGTAGATGAAACCTGTATCGCCTTCGGCACATGATACAGTAACTTCTTGACCTGCTTTAATTAAGTCTGTTGCATTACCACAACCAACAACGGCTGGAATACCTAACTCACGTGCAATAATCGCAGCATGACAAGTACGGCCACCACGATTTGTAACAATCGCAGCTGCGCGTTTCATGATAGGTTCCCAATCTGGGTCGGTCATATCGGTAACTAAAATGTCACCTACTTGTACTTGGTCCATTTCTTTGATTGAATCAAGTACACGCACAACACCACTACCAATTTTATGACCAATTGCACGGCCTTCAACAACAACATTGCTGCTGCCATTAAGTTGGAAGCGTTCCATTACGTTAGTGTCTTCGTTTGAACGAACTGTTTCTGGACGCGCTTGAACTATATATAGTTTGCCATCGTTACCATCTTTTGCCCATTCGATGTCCATTGGACGACCGTAATGTTTTTCAATGATTACAGCTTGTTTGGCAAGGTTTTGCACTTCTTCATCTGTAATCGAGAATTTGTTTGAAAGCGCTGGATCTACGTCAACAATTTCTACTTGTTTGCCGTGAGCTTTGTCTTGTGAGTAAATCATTTGAATGGCTTTAGAGCCAATATTACGACGAACTACTGATGGCTTGTTTTTAAGCAGCGTTGGTTTATGAACATAAAATTCATCAGGGTTTACCGCACCCTGTACAACCATTTCACCCAAACCATAGCTTGATGTAATAAATACAACATCTTCAAAACCAGATTCAGTATCAATACTAAACATAACGCCTGATGCTGATTTATCTGAGCGAACCATGCGTTGAATACCTGCTGATAAGGCAACACCACGGTGATCGTAGCCTTGGTGAACACGATAAGAAATTGCACGGTCGTTAAATAACGAAGCGAATACGTGTTTGATGGCTGTCATTACAGAATCTATACCAACAACGTTTAAAAACGTTTCTTGTTGGCCTGCAAAAGAGGCATCTGGCATATCTTCAGCGGTTGCTGATGAACGAACAGCGAATGAAACATCTGCAGTTGTGTCGCCATGTAGCTGGCTGTATGCGTCGCGGATTGCTTTGTCTAGACTAGGTTGGAATGGGGTATCGATAATCCACTGGCGGATATCGGCGCCGACTTTGGCGAGTGTGTTTACATCATCAACATCGAGTGTATCTAAAATGTCATGAATTTTTGCGTTGAGTCCTGATTGTTCTAAAAACTCGTTAAAAGCGTCTGAGGTAGTAGCAAAACCACCTGGGACTTGCACACCTGCGTTAGCTAAGTTTGAAATCATTTCACCAAGTGAGGCATTTTTACCGCCAACTCGAGGAACATCTTGCATACCAAGCTCTTGATACCAGAGAACGTATTCTTGCACGGATCTTTCTCCAAAAAACAAATTGTAGTAGTAACTGTGAGAGTTAAGAAAGAAAACCTTTTATAAAGGTCGCCACCATTCTACACTGGCAAACGTCCCCACGTAAACCGTGATACACTGATTTTAAAATTAAATGTAATAAAAAAGAGGCTTTATGAGAACTGCGTTTTATATTTCAGATGGCACAGCAATCACATCTGAAGTGTTTGGTCATGCGACTTTATCTTTATTCCCTGTCGAATTTAATCATAAAACAATCCCTTTTGTAGAAACTGAAGAAAAAGCGCATGAAATAAAAGCGCTTATTAACGCCACGTCATCTAAGCAAGGTGAAAAGCCTTTGGTGTTTTTTACTTTTGTGAATCATAAGTTGTCTGAGATTATTCGCTCTGCAGATGCTGTCTCTTATGACTTTTTAACAACGTATAGCGAAAAAATTGAAAGCGAATTAAACGTTGCCCCAGTACCTAAAGTACATAGAACACACTCTATACACGAAAAAAGCTATGACTTTAGAATTGATGCAGTTAACTATGCTTTAATGAATGACGACGGCGGTAATATTAAAAACTTTGCTGAGGCTGATATTATTTTAGTTGGCGTTAGTCGAAGCGGTAAAACGCCAACAAGCCTTTATTTAGCCCTGCAATACGGTATTAAAGCGGCCAATTATCCGATCACCGAAGATGATTTAGAAAGCGAAGGGTTACCCAAGTGCTTAGTGCCTTATAAACATAAACTGTTTGGTTTAACTATAGACCCTGAGAGACTGGCTGCAATAAGAGACAGACGCATGGCAAATTCAAAATATGCATCAATTAGACAGTGTCGTATTGAAGTTCGCGAAGTAGAAATGCTGTATAAAAAGCATAAGATTGCTCATTTAAATTCTACCCACCATTCGGTTGAAGAGATCTCAGCAAAAATCATTTCTGATACAGGTCTTGAGCGTCGTAAGTACTAACAAACTAACATGTGATTTAAGCATGTAATGACACACAGCACACAAAAAAGCCGCTAAATAATAGCGGCTTTTAACATATTAGGAGAGTATTACTTGCGAGCATCTTTTAAAAGGTCTGCAACTAAAAAGCCAAGCTCTAATACTTGATCGGCATTTAAGCGAGGGTCACATTGAGTTTTGTAACGCTGCGCTAAGTCATCATCTGATAAACCGTATGCACCACCGGTACATTCAGTAACGTGTTGTCCGGTCATTTCTAAATGAACACCACCTGCGTATGAGCCTTCAGCTTTGTGAACAGCGAAGAACTGACTAATTTCGCGCATAATGTTATCAAAGCTGCGAGTTTTATAACCTGAGCTGGCTTTTTCAGTATTGCCATGCATTGGATCTGAGCTCCAAATTACTTTGCGACCTTCTTGCTGTACTTTACGCACCAGCGCAGGTAACTTCTCTGGTAATACATCCGCACCCATTCGCGTGATAAGTGTTAATCGGCCTGGGATATTATCCGGGTTAAGCGCATCGATTAAACGGATAAGCTCGTCTGGATCCATACCTGGTCCAACTTTAACGCCAATTGGGTTTTTAATACCTTTAAAAAATTCAATATGGGCATGGTCTAGCTGGCGAGTACGTTCACCAATCCAAACAAAGTGTGCTGAACAATCGTACCAGTCACCTGATAAATGGTCTCTACGTGTTAATGCTTCTTCGTAGCCTAGTAATAACGCTTCGTGTGACGTGTATAAATCAGTTTCTTTTAAGCTTGGCGCTATAGTTGAATTAATACCACACACTTCCATAAATTCTAACGCGTCTTGAATTTTGTCTGCAAGTTGTTGGTATTTTGCTTTTTGTGGATTAGCAGCAACAAAGCCCATGTTCCAACGGTTAACTTGATGTAAGTCGGCAAGTCCACCTTGTGCAAAAGCGCGTAGCAAATTTAGCGTTGCCGCACTGTGATGATATGCCGTCATTAAACGTTGAGGGTCTGGAATACGTGCTTCTTCAGTAAACTCAAAGTTATTTACTATATCACCACGGTAAGATGGCAACGAAACGCCGTCTATTGTTTCTAAGTCGGCTGAACGTGGCTTAGCGTATTGACCTGCCATACGTGCAATTTTAACAACCGGGCACTTTCCACCATAGGTTAATACTACAGCCATTTGTAAGATGGTTTTAAATGTATCGCGAATATTAGCGGCATTAAAGTCGCTAAACGATTCTGCACAATCTCCACCTTGAAGTAAAAAGGCACGGCCTTCGCATACGTCTTCAAGTTGTTTAAATAAACTTCTTGTTTCTTCGGCAAATACTAAAGGCGGTGCACTTTTCAACTGGCTTTCTACCGACTTTAATACGTCTTGATCTGGGTACTGTGGTTGCTGCAGTATTGGCAGTTCTCTCCAGCTATTTGGGTTCCACGATTGCATGTTCATTCCTCATTCCTATTACCTGATGTAATGAAATTAACGTATGCAGTGTGCTTTGTTCAAGGACTAAATACACTATTTACCAATTATTTAGTTATTAGTTAAATTTTAATAAGATTTAAGAGCCTATTTTGAGTTACTTTTGATGAGCAAGTTTATAAAGCAAAAATAAATAAACATTTAAAAACAATAATCTAAGTAGGTAGAGTGTGCATTATAATGGCTTGAGTAGAAGCTTAACAGCTAAGCGATGGTGATACAGATAGTAATAGGAACACATCATACTTAATTAGCACTTATGTAATCTTAACTTTACGGGTGGTTTTAAAAAAGAATGCTACTCAATTATGCGTTTTTAAATATTTATGCTAACGCTTCATACAAAGCTCAATGCCTTAACTCAGCCCTTCTATTATTTCCTTTAAAGTATATGAAGCAAAAGTACTTAAAAAACCATAAAGAACACATCATACTTAATTAAAAATACTGTAAATCTTAGCTAAAGCATGTTATTTAAAGAAATAAATATCAAAAGAAAGGGTTGTTTGCGAGAATAGTATATAAGTAAGATGTGTTCTAGGTAGGTAGCTAATGGTTACAAAGGTACAAATAAGAAGTCAGTTTGATTTACTCAATGAATTAACACTTAGCTTAATTGATGAGCTTAAAGAGGTTGGCTTTGCTAAAGCAGAGTATTTTCAATTACCTGAGATTAGTAGTACTGAAGAAAATATAATTCCTGAGTCTATAAGCGTTTCAAAAATAACAGGGGAATTGGCACATAAGGCAATTTTAAATGCTTTCTCAGATATGTATAAAAAGCCAGGGCTAAGCAGCCGAGTATTAAAGCGACACCCTGGTTTGCTAGTAATAAAAGAGGCGAATAAACAAGCCATTATTGATCGCATAGCACAGGTAAATAGTGCAAAAGCAGCTTTTAAAAATTGTATTTTAGCAATAGATAATAACGACGCGCGATTTGAAGCGGTGCATAATGCAATGCCAAATTTAATAACGCTTGCGGCGTATCGTAAAATTCATAGTGAAATTGAATCCCCTTTTTCTGTTCGCTTTACTTGGATGCATAAACACGCAACCAAAACACTTACAAAAAAAATGGCGCTTGAAATGTTAGAAAAATCGGCAGGCTATAAAAACCCGCGAATGATTGATCAGCAAAAATGGCAGTCACTGGTTGCACAAGAACAGGTTCGAGTAGCCAGTTTGGGTGAAAAAGAAAAATTGCGAATTAGGCGCCCTACTCGAGTTAGTCCTCAAGTTAATGTGAGGTACACTGCACAAAATCGCTATCATGTTAGTGCTGCTTTACCTTTTATACTAATTAACCCACAGCCCGACGTAAAATTTGGCGAACTACCGAGTTACCAAAAACCCTTATCGCATCCCCGAAAACGCGAATATGATTTTCTAGTGGACCGATTATATTTAGAACAAGTAACTAAATAAATTATGTTAAAAAGGCCACATAATGTGGCCTTTAATATATTTGTTGGTAAAAATAAATAGAATTACTTTTCTACAATTTCTTCCAGCTTATCTTCATCAATCAATACCGCATTTTCAACAATGCGTTTACCGCCTTGTATTTCAATACGCTTATTGTGTTTATTTAATGCCAATATCTCATCACAAAATTGATCAGACGGATGCATTTCATAAGTGTAATCGACTATGTTGCCGGTTTTATCATCTTTAACATTGGTAATGCTGTATTCAGATATTGCTCCTTTTTCAATTAAATCTTTCATCGTGGTTGTCATATCACGACGCAGTGCTTTTAATTTATTTTCGGTAATATCATCCGTTGAGTAAATAGAGCCATATTTTTCCATAATAGAAAGTAATCTAAAATGGTAGGTTTTTCCTGGTGCTGCATAACGCCATAAATGATATAAACGTAGCATCATCCAACGCGATAATCCGCGTTTTAATTCTTGTGCACTGTTAAAGTAATAACCTTTGTATTCAAGGTTATCAATCATGTTGTGTACAAATGCATTTAAACACGCAACACATTTTACATTTCCGCCTTGGCCTTTCTTACCACTAAAGTGCAAAGACGATAAAAAGTTCATATTAGACTCGTAAAACGAATCATCAATATCAGAATTTTTAGTATCCGTTGCAGAATATTTAAAAGAAAGTTTAGAACCTTGCAATGCTTCAAGCGACTCTTTAATTTGCGGATATGGCATAGATTGGCCAACCGCTTTAAGCTCTTGTGCTAATTCGTTCATAGAAAACACAACGGCATATTGAATACCGGACTTAAAATTAATTTTTACAATTTTACCTTTTGAAGCTAGGCGAATTAATGCGCGCTCTACTTTTTCTTCTCTATCTGATGGCCACACTAAATATTCTACATCTTCGCCATCTTTACGAGTACTGACCACAGCCGGTGTTATTTTTATTTCGCCATCATATAAAATACCATCTACTTTTTCAGATATCTTACGCGTAATGATGGTTTTTTTAGGGGCTTCTTCAAGTGGCAGTTTTTTGTGGCCTGAGCGAACAAAACGTCCCCACAGATCATAATGGTTAAATGTGTTAGAGTAAGCGCGTAACCCATGGGCTGCATTTTCTATCGAAATTCGCACATCTTTATTATCTGTAAATAGTGCTAGGCTTTCGTTATCGATCGCACTTTCCACCCCGTGAATTTGGCCCCTAAGTGTATCGGGCAAGTTATCTACCGAGATGTTGACCTTTCGGCTCATGGTTTTTATTTCCGTTTTTATTGTGACAGCTAATAACAACACATAAAGCCACAAAAGTTAAATGTTTAAGTTAGTATAAAAGTGATCTGACTTCAAATAAAATGCTCAGATCAGTATTTTACTAAGGAAAACTTAAAACAAGCGTTTTCAGATCACATTTTTACTAACTGAGTGTTGATAAGCCAAATTTTTACTAACTAAATAATAATTTTGTCCATTACAAAGTGTTTTTTTTTATATTTTACACGACAAATTATATAAAAATCTTAACCCCCTGTGGATAAGCTTAGTTCGAGTTAGCATAGATCTGATCTGTACTTACTACAGATCAGATCTATACTAATTAAACCATGCATTATCACTATTGCTTAGTGCATAACTTTATAATTTACTTAGTAAAAATATGATCTACAGGTAGGTATTTGTGAGTAACTCAGTGCTTAACCTGTGCGTAACTTAGATTGTAAATATTCGCTTAGTAAAAAGCTGATCTGCAAGTAGATAAGGATCTGATCTTAACCACGTACAATGCTGATCCACTATTTTTAATATTATTTATATAAATCATTACGTTATATATGTATTTTACACCCTTAGCCTTAAATACCTTATATATTTAACCATACTTAAACTTCTTTATTTATACTAAGCAATCTTAAAGGTGTAAAAATTATTTTATATGTCATGTATTTAAAAGACATGTCGCCTTAAATAGTTGTTTACAGCTAATTGAATGGACATTATACTAAACACCTAACTTTGAGGAATAAAGTATGTCTATCAATAAAAACGCGCTAGATACTTATCGACTTTTGAAAGCAACCGCAGAAGTTGCTGAAAAATCACTAGAAGGACGTATCCAACATTATCGCGCCCATCTTAAATCTGAAGAAAAAGAATTAAGAACTTACACCCAAAAAGCAGCAGCTGATTTACTTGGCTGTAATAATCGTACCTTAAAAAGACGCCATGACAATGGTGACTTTGACGATTTAAATATAAAACGCGGTGCAAACGGCCACTATGCCTACACCTTAGTTAATATTTTTGCTATGGCTGATATTATGGACATACAGCCTGATCACCGCGCATCAACAGACAAACTCCAAGTTATTGTTATTAATTCATTAAAAGGTGGTTGTGGTAAAACAACAAGCATGGTTAACATTGCTGCTGCACTCGCTACCACTAACATTAAACGTTACCGTATCGGTATAATTGATTTAGATCCTCAAGGGTCATCATCAAGCTTTTTCCCATCTTCAGAGCCCGATCCAATTACCGTTGGTGATTTGATGCGTGATTGCATTGACCTTGATGAAGGTGAAACATGGCCAGAATTTGTGTCTAATTCTTTTTTACCTACTCATATTCCTAATATTCGTGTTTTACCATCAGGTATGGATGACTTTTACTTTGAACACGAAACAGCAACATTACTCAAAGACACCTCCAATTATGAGCAAACACGCCATTACCACAAACTACTAGAACGAGTAATAAATCCGGTAAAAGATGAGTTTGACATTCTTTTAATTGATACAGCGCCAACGCTTAACTTTATGTTTTACAATGCATTAATGGCTTCAACGGCGATGCTAATTCCGGTTCACCCTGAAGCGGTAGACTTTGATGCAAATAATAAATATTTAAAACGTTTAGGTGAGATTTATCATACAGTTGCCGCTCTTGGCCATGATGGTTGGGATTTCATGCAATTTTTAGTTACTAATTATGTGAAAGGCAATCACTCACAACGCGACATAGTTAAAGATGTGCGTAGTGCTTTTGGTCGCCAAGTAATGAGCTATCCTATCAATCATAGTTCAGCAATTACCGCCAGTTCATCGTCGTTCAATACTATCTTTGACCAAAAAGCATCTGACAGCTTAGCAAGTAGAGAGTCATTAATGCGCGCACAAGAAAATATCAAAGATGTAGTTGATGAACTCGAAATGCTAATTCGTTCTAATTGGCAATCCACTCAATCTAAATTAAATACGCCTAAGTAAGGATGTTGACTAAAAATGGCTAAAAAACGTAAAAATGACACCCGCTTAGATCCCTTTGCAACCGCTGTTGGCAGTAGCAGCTTAGATGCCCTTTTAGAGCAAGCCAATGCAGGCGATGTTATTCGTATGCCTGCTCCTAGTGATCCTAATCGGGAAATTACGCTTGTTTGTAAAGTGATAGCACATAACGAGATTGAAAACTCAACTCAGGTTTATGGTAAAAATCGTCGCGTACAAGCGCTTTTAAACGAAAAGTCAGTCGCAGATATTCTTCCTGCTATTAAAGAAGATGGCCGTAATCAGCACCCTGCTCTATTGTGGGAGCAAGGTGATATGAGCCTTGTATTAGCTGGCTCTAGACGTCGTAAAGCCTGTATTTTAGGTGGCGCAGACTACCTCGTATTGAGTTCTAGTGACTTTAGCGAGCAAGATGCCAAAGTACTTGCGGTTTCATCAGATCAATACATTGCCCCAAGTCTTTGGGAGTTGGGTCAAGCGTATCAGCAAACTAGAAACGATCTTATTCAACAAGGCAAAAAAGGCTCGTACCGTGAAATTGCTGTTATTGAAGGGGTATCGCATACAGCGATTGCTGATGCGATAAAAGCGTATGAGCAAATATCTGCAGATGTTATAGCCCTTTACCCAACAGCTAATCATGTTGGTAGAGAAGTTGCTAAAAAGCTGATTAACGCAAAGGAGCGCGATGAGGAAGCATTTAACGAGTTAGTTGTTGCACTTGCCAGCAATGATGAAATTAACGCCTTAGAAGCCGACGACAAGCGCGCTATGCTAATTACTAAATACCTAACTGCAGAGCCTAAAACAGCATCAAAACGTGAAGCGGTTTTAGAAAATGACTTTATTAGTGTGCAACGCAACCTTAAAAGTGGTGACGTTTCAATTAAAATAAATAATAAAGTGATGACAGACAAGCGCTTAGAGCAACTTACTAAGTTATTAAGTGCCTTTAATTAGTTAGTAATATCGTGATCTGTAAAAGGGGTTGGGTTAGTTAAAACATGATCTAAACCTCTTTTTTAGTTGGTAAAAATCTGATCTTTAGTGGCATAAAAAGGCTAAAAACATGGCTTAAACCATCAAGGATCATATTTTTACTAACTAAACACCTCCTTTTAATGCCATTTTTCACCTTGTTAGTAAAAACCTGATCTAAGCCTAACTAAATCTCCTTTTAAAGTTAATTAATTGTTTTTATTTTGTAATTTAAACGTACTTTTTTAGTGAGCAAAATTAAACAATGATCGCCAATTCGCTATAAACCAATTTTTTACTAACCAATCAGATCCAACCAGTTTATTTTAAAAATAATATTGCTTTAGCTCAGCGCTGATAAGGCATATACTGGAAAAATTGTTTTTAAATTTTAATACTTTGAGTGACATGTCTGCTAACTTATCAAAAAATGATTTAATGGCTATTTTTGAAGAAATTAAAAATGAGCAGGCTACCCAGTTTCCTCTTTCTGAGCGATTCATTAAAAAATTATTTAAACCCGCGGTGTTGGCCAAAGGAAAATCGTACTATAAAAACGGCCAAATCAGTTGGTTAGAACATAATGCAGATTTTTCTGTGGTTGACTCTACGGTGCAAGGTGATAAAGGAATCGCGTTCAACCAACGTATTGAGATCAGTAAATTACCAACTGGTTATTCGGTCGATACCCACTGTACCTGTAATGTTAAAACAAAATGCCGCCATTTGGCCGCTATTTTGTTAAAGCTTAAAATTGAGCATTCTGGTGAGTACGGTGAAGATTATTTTATTAATGATTGGTTTAGTGAACTAAGCGCACTTAAAAACACCGACCAAGCTCAACCCTCGCAAGTATTACTGTTTGTATTAGACATAGAAAACAACAAAGTATTTTTAACCCCTAAAATTGCCAACTACGATAAAAATAATAATTATGCACTTGGGCGAAATTTAACTGAGCAACAGCTTAATAGTTTTGTAACCCCTAGCGATTTGCTCGAAAGTGATTTTAGATTATATAGCTGGATCCGATCGCAAAATGCGGTCGGTAATATTGAGCTTAAAGGTCAATGGGGTTTTAATGCGCTGCAGCAATTACTAGCCACAGACAGATTATTTTTACAACGCTCTCGAGTACCTATTAAAGCGCAACCTGGTTTACCTCTTAACTTTGTTTGGGAAAAACAAAAAGAGGTAACCCAGTTAAAAATTCACTTGGATCAAATTCCTAATTGGGCGTTAATTAAAACAACGCCGCCTATCTACTTAGATTTAGATAAATATAAATTAGGCCGTATTCGTACGCCCCTCAGTGCTGATGAAATTGCGCACTTACAAACTATACCGGCGCTGCACGATACAAACTTTGACCGAATTTATAAGCAGCTTGCTGATAACTTTGGAGTAGGTGTTATTCCCCACCCTACTAATACACCAAGCACGCCTGTTAAGTCGTTGAGTAATGCCATACTTAAAGTTAGCATGTCGGGCTCAGTAATGGCTATTTCGTTATCGTTTAAGTATAAAAATAAAAACTATTTAGCGGGCACCGCGCCTGCAAAGTTAATTAATAGCGCCTTTGAAAACACCGTTACCAATGAGTTAGTCAACTTAGGCTTCGATTTTTGTAAAGGGGGTTTACACAGCGAGTTTATTTTTAGTCAGGAATCGGCTATTCACTTACATTGGCTAGTTCACGAGGTACTGCCCAGCTTTAAACAACGCGGTTGGCAAGTATCAATGAGCAAAGTTAATGTTGCTGATACTAAAAGCCAAATCTCATTGCATGTAAACAGAGCTGCAAATCATCAAATGCATAGTAAAGTAATGCTAAACGATACCAAAGTAGCCACCCTATTAAATGTAAATAATAAACTGTATGAATCGTTAAACCGTCAAAGTGAATTATTTTATTACTACCCTGTTGGCCGTCAATTTGGGGTTATTGATAAAGCAGCGTTTAATTTATTAATTGAGTTTAAACTGCGGTTTGAATTTATTAAAACCCGTGACGAATTTAACATTCCGCTTTCATACTTACCTGAATTAGTTCAGCACACAGCTATTAATGTAGAGCTACATGACCCGTCATTAGAGCGTTACCTTGATGAACTAAATAACGATGCACTGCTATCACCTAACACTGCCATTCATGGCTTACACGATTCTGTAGTATTAAGAGAGTATCAGCAAGAAGGCGTGGCTTGGCTTAACTTTTTAAAGCGTAATCAGTTAGGTGGGATTTTAGCGGATGATATGGGCTTGGGTAAAACGTTACAAGTGATTGCCTACTTAGCAAGCTCATACAATACACCGCAAGCAGGGCCTACGCTTATTGTGTGCCCTACAAGTTTAGTGAGTAATTGGCAAAACGAAATTACCAAGTTCGCAAAAAGCTTAAAAGTGACCACTATTTTTGGTGCACACCGAAATGATTCGTTGCAGCATTTGGCACAAGCGCAGTGTATTTTAACCACGTATCCGCTATTAAAACGTGACATTGCTTATTACTCACCGCTGTATTTTGAAAACATTATTCTTGATGAAGCCCAGTATATTAAAAACGATACCGCACAAGTTTCGCGGTTGGTAAAACGTTTAAATGCCGACTTTAAGCTTTGTTTAAGTGGCACACCAATTGAAAACAATTTATTTGAATTAAAGTCATTGCTCGACTTTGCAATGCCCTCGCTTTTAGGTTCACAGGCGCACTTTAAGCAGCATTTTCAAGGCCCTATTGAACGCGAAAGCAACATTGAACGTGCAGAGCAACTAAAAGCGTTAATTATGCCGTTTATTTTGCGCCGTACTAAAGCCCAAGTGGCTCAAGAGCTGCCGCAAAAAACCGAACTTATAAAAGAGTTTGAGTTTGAACCTAAACAAAAAGATATGTATCACGGCATTACGCGTGCGCTTGAAGAAAAGCTCATCGATTTATTTGCTGAGCAAGGTGTGCAAAAAAGTAAACTCGCCTTTTTAGAAGCCTTGTTAAAGTTACGCCAAATTTGTTGTCATCCTAAACTCATTGAACCTGAAACTGAGGCAGCCAGTGCTAAATTAGAATGGTTATCGAGCCACTTACCTTTAATGCTAAGCCTTGGCCGTAAGGTCATTATATTCAGTCAGTTTACCTCTGCCCTTGATTTAATTGCCGAGCGTTTAAATGAGCTAAATATTAATTTTAGTATGCTAACGGGGCAAACGCGTCATCGGGATAAAGTAATAGACGAATTTACCAGTGGTAACACTTCTGTGTTTTTAATTAGCTTAAAAGCCGGTGGCACAGGGCTTAATTTAACCCAAGCCGACACGGTTATTCATTTTGATCCATGGTGGAACCCTGCCGTTGAAAAACAAGCCACCGATCGTGCTTATCGAATTGGGCAAACAAACCCAGTGTTTGTTTATAAACTAATTATGGCTAACTCTATTGAACAAAAAGTATTTCAAATGCAGCAAGATAAGCAAGCGCTTGTAGATGCATTATTTACCGAAAAATCAATGAGTTTTACCCAGTTTGACGAACAACAAATGCTGTCTTTAATTAAAAGCTAAAATAATTTTAAAAAATCATGACGAGTTTTTGAACTTATTTAAATTGTAGGCGTCTATTAATATGCTTGGTTAAATTGCAGTTTCTCCAAGCTTTCATGTTGATATCCCATATAGTAGTTACTAGACATAGTAATGATTAAGCCAGCCAGTAATGCGCTGGCTTTTTTTTGCTTTTAAAAATATTTATTTTTTATTTAATTTATTTTGAACTAATCACAAATGGCTGGGTCTATTATTATGCCTGTAGTTGATGTGTTGTTATACAAGTTTCATGTTGATTTCCCTGTTTGATTACTAATTTAGTAATATTGAGCCAGCTTTATTAGCTGGCTTTTTTTATGCCTCAAATTCAACTTTTTTAAAATTATTTTGAACTAATTTAATCAGAGCGCGTCTACAATTATGCTTGTAGTTGATATGTTGTTTTACAAGTTTCATGTTGATTTCCCTGTTTGATTACTAATTTACTAATTTAGTAATATTGAGCCAGCTTTACTAGCTGGCTTTTTTTATGCGCTTAATTTAGTGTTTTACCCTACTGCTAAAGAGCGTAATTCGTTATGATGGCATGTCACTAAATTTTAAAAGTTTATTCTATGTTTACTTCGTTTTTATCCCATTTAGATTGGTTAAGTGTTGGTACTGGCGCTATAGCCGGTATGGCTATTTTCAGCGTTGTATCAGTCCAGTTAAGTAAAAAAATAAAGCGCCAAGTGAGTGAGCAGCAACAAGAGTTATTGTTATTACAAAGCCAGTATGAGCATACGCAAAATCAATATGCCTCTTTAGTGGAAGAGCACGACTTGTTAGGGCTTACTCATCAAGAGCAACGTGATCAGGCGCAACATTTTAAAACGCGATTAACTGAGCAAGAAAAACAAAGTCAACTTTATAATCAATATTGGCGTAAAACCGAAGCCGAGCTAACCGCCCTGCGCGAGCAATACAATCTGCGCGATGTCGAGCTTAATAATATACGCACCACCCTTGAGCAAAAGCAGCAACATTTCAGCGAGCAACTCGCCCATATAGAGCAAAGTAAAGAAACGCTTAAAAAAGAATTCGAAAATTTAGCCAATCAAATCTTAGAAGAAAAATCGCAAAAATTTAAAACCCTCAATCAAGAAAGCATAGAGCAGTTACTCAAGCCGGTTCAAGGTGAGCTAAAAGGCTTTAGAGATAAAATGGAATCTATTCACGTTGAAGACTTAAAACAACGTGCTGCGCTTAAAACCGAACTATTGCATTTACAAGCCAAAAGCCAAGCCATTACCGAGCAGGCTGACAAGCTCAGTAATGCGCTGCAAGGACAAAAGAAAACCCAAGGTAATTGGGGCGAGTTAATGCTTGAAAACGTGCTTGATAGCGCAGGACTTCGAGCTGGCACAGACTATAAACGCGAAGTGTCGTTTAATACCGAAGACGGCCGTCTTCGTCCTGATGTGGTGGTGTATTTACCTCAAGGTCGCCACTTAGTGATTGATGCAAAAACATCGTTAAATGCCTATACCCGTTATGTAAATGCCGAAACAGAGCTGGAATCTCAACAAGCGATTAAAGAGCATGTAAATGCCGTAACTTCCCGTATAAATGAGCTGGCCAGTAAATCGTATGACCGTTTACCAGGGATAAACTCGCCTGAGGTTGTTATTATGTTTGTACCGATTGAATCTGCGTTTGTAGAAGCACTTAAATACCAAAGCGACATTTACCAGCAAGCAATCGAAAAAAACATTTTGGTTGCTACTCCTACTACCCTGCTAACCAGTTTAAATATTGTTAAGCAGTTATGGCGCTTTGAAGAGCAAACTAAATATTCAAAAGAGCTGGCTAATCGTGCTGAGCGTTTTTACAGTAAGCTCAACGGCTTTTTAACCAGTATGGAAGGGGTGGGTAAACAGCTCGATAAAGCCAAAGAAACCTACGATAAAGCATTCTCTCAGTTATACCGTGGTAAAGGTAACTTAATTAAACAAGCCTCAGAATTTAAAGAGTTGGGTGTATCGGTGCAAAAAGAGTTACCTCAAGAAAGCGTTGAACGCGCTCACTTAGAGCTTGATGAATAAACACCACATATAATATTTGCGCACTGAGGTTGTGCGTTTATGTGGCTAGTTATTTACTAACTGCGCAGGCACTATAATAATATCTGTCCTTTAGGATTAACCACATGCAACGCCCAACCGTCTTTTTCATTTCTCATGGTGGCGGCCCAATGCCATTACTAGGTGATGCTAACCATGCAGAAATGCGAGCCTGCTTAGAACAAGTTGCCGCTACAATCCCAAAGCCTAGCGCTATTTTAATGGTCAGCGCGCATTGGGAAGCTCAACCAATTAGTATAACTGCGCACTCTTCACCGCCGCTTATTTACGATTACTATGGTTTTCCTGAGCAGGCGTACCAATTAACTTACCCTTGTACTGGCCAGCCGCAACTTGCTAATTTAGTACAGCAAGCGCTCGCAACACATAATATTGACTCAAAACTCGATCCACAGCGTGGTTTTGATCACGGTATGTTTGTACCGTTAAAAATTATGTACCCAGAGGCCGATATTCCTTGTGTGCAAATATCCTTGCATCCAAGTCTTGATCCGCTGTTGCATGTTGAAATTGGTAAAGTGCTGCAACGTATTGATTACGATAACTTATTAATTATAGGCTCAGGCTTTACCTTCCATAATATGCGCGCTTTTGGTGTTACCCAATCAAGCGATGTTAATCAGCAAAATCAGGCATTTGAAAATTGGCTGGTAAGCACAATCGCAGATCAAACATTAACCGAGCAGCAGCGTGAACAGCAATTATTAGCATGGCAGCAGGCTCCAGCTGCACGCTTTAATCACCCCAGAGAAGAACACTTGTTACCGCTACATGTATGCTATGGTGCTGCTATGTGTTCAAGCACTGAGGTATTTGAATTAAATATTGCCAATAAGCGAGCCAGTATGTATTTGTGGCAATAATAAAAAACACGCCAGACTTTGCTAGGCGTGTTTTTTGGTTCTTCTGCATTTATTGCAGCGGTTAAGCGGCAATTACCATTTCATTTCGCCTTTATGAACTTTAGCGCCAATGCTAAGAGCCATAGGTAATACAGCCTCTGGGTATGAGTTGGTCATTTTATCTATCAGCAGTTTACTGCTACCGCTACTTTGCTTAGCGTGTGCAAAATCCTTTAAATACTGAATTGAAAAATCAATATTTGCAGCATCTAATTGGGTGCCTGCTTTCATATGCCCTGGGATCACCACGTCAGGTTTAAGTGCTTTCATTTCATTAAGTTGTTTTGCCCAGGCATCTTGCTCTGCTTGAGTTTGCGCATCGGCCATCCATAAATGAACATTAGCGTATACAGCCACATTCCCTAAAATGGCTTTGTTATCAGGTATCCATAAATAAGGGCGATGATTATGCTCACCCTCTGTACCACGAATTTCAATGGTATGGCCTTCTATTTTTAAGCTATTACCATTAAATACCTTAGGAACAACGGGGTCCTTTGGGGCGTTTTCACCCATTTTTGGCGTCCAGAAAGCAAGTTTACCTTTAAGCTTTGCTGCTATTTTTTGGTGCACTGCCGGTGTGGTTATAATCTTTGCGTCAGGAAAAAACTGCTGTAACACTTCAGCGCCAAAGTAGTAATCAGGATCGGCTTGGCTAATAAAAATAGTTTTTAGTTGTTTACCAGAGTCAATTACTTTGGCGGCAATGCGCAGTGCATCTGCTTTGGTAAATCCGGTATCAATTAAAATTGCATCGGTACGGCCATAAACCAGCGTGGCATTAACATGAAAGCTATTGCTGTCAGCGTTATACACATCAAGGGTTAGTGGGGTTTCGTCTGCAATAGCGATATTGCTGGCTAATAGTGTGCTTAGTAAAAGCGTGCGTAGGTTCATAGTATTCTCATCATTGGTTGTTAATGCGAGCATAATAAAGGTTTGATATGTTCAGAAAAACAACCAATAATTAGCATCATTGTTTCATAAATCGTGCAAATACTATGGATAAACTCACCGCAGCGCAGGTTTTTGTGGATGTTGCCTACTCAGGCAGTTTTACTGCCACTGCCGATCGGCTTGAAATGTCACGCCCTATGGTTACTCGTCATATTGAGTCGGCAGAGGCCTGGTTAAATACGCGCTTATTGCATCGCACTACCCGTAAAGTAACGCTTACCACCGCCGGCGAGGCCTGTTTACCCGAAATAGAGCAATGGTTAGCACAGGCTAACCGTTTAGTTGAACAAACTAAAAGCCAGCAACAGTTGTCAGGTAAAATACGAGTAGCGACCAGTATGTCGTTAGGTTTTGCACAATTAGCCCCTATATTTACACGCTTTATGAAACGTCACCCTAGCGTGCAAATAGACATAGATCTTGAAGACTCAACCACAGATCTAATAGAGCAGCGTGTTGACTTAGCAATACGTATTGCAGCCAATCCTGATCCTTCGTTAATAGGTAAACCTATTGCCGAGTGTGAATCTATATTAGTGGCCTCAGCCAGCTACCTTGCTGATTATCCGCCAATAACGACACCACAACAGTTAAGCACTCATCAATGTTTAGGCTATAAAAACTTTGACCGATATATTTGGCATTTACACAACGGGGATGAATTTCAATCGGTTGATGTTAAATGTAATTTAAGTGCAAACGAGGCCACCACATTACTTCATGCAGCCATAGCCGGTGGTGGTATTTCAGTGCAGCCTACGTATTTGGCAAATCAATATATACTGGATGGTCGCTTGCAGCGTGTATTAGCGCCATGGACATTAAACCCAATGAAAATATATGTGCTTTACCCTTCTCGTCAGCATTTATCAGCAACAGTAAGAGCACTAATCGACACGCTCAGTGAAGAATTTAAAAATCCAGCATGGTAATTAATTATAAAAGTTTGGGTTTAAACCATAGCTTTGTGCGTTAAGCATGCTGATATTGTGTACGTTATTTTGTTACAGTAAATGTAATAAGCGCCTTAATCTATAAAGGTCAACAGACCCAAGGAACAATAACAATGAATCTGATCAAAACATCGGGCTTGGCACTGGCCATTGTTGCGGGCTTAGGCTTGCAAGCATGTTCAAGTACCAACATAACAACCAACAACAATGCAGCGATGAGTACCGTGAATAATCCATTAAGCCTAGCGCAAATTTATAAAGATAAAGAGTTTAAAACCCAGCGTAGCACCTACTTTAAGTGGCTAGACGATGGTACTGGCTACACTGTGCTTGAAGAGCGCGAAAGCGATAAAAAGCAAACAGACGACACCCAAGCCGATGACGAAAAAGAGCACGGCGTAAAAGGCAACGACATTGTATTTTACAATGCTGACGGCACAGGCCGTAAAGTACTGGTTGAGTTTGAAAAGCTGTTGCCAGAGGGCGCAGACGAGCCATTTGCAATCGAAAGCTATCAGTGGTCAAAAGACGGTAAATGGCTGATGGTATTTACCAACAGTGAGCAAGTTTGGCGCTCACGCAGCCGAGGCGACTTTTGGTTACTTAACCTTGAGACTAACCAATTACAGCAACTTGGTGGTAAAGACGTTGAGCCAACTAAGTTAATGTTTGCTAAGTTCTCGCCAGATAGCTCAAAAGTGGCTTACGTACGCGATAACAACATTTACATGCAATCGGTTGGCAGTAACGATGTAACCGCGCTTACAACCGATGGCTGCGCCACCATAGTTAACGGTAATTTTGATTGGGTATACGAAGAGGAATTCACCATTGCCGATGGTTTTCGTTGGAGCCCCGACAACAAATCAATCGCCTATTGGCAGCTTGATACCAGTGACGTTAAATTTTTCACTATGATTAACAACACCGACGAACTGTACCCTACCCTTAAAGAATTCCCTTATCCTAAAGCCGGTGAAACCAACTCTGCCGTGCGTGTTGGTGTGGTAAGCCTTAGTGATAAACAAACCCGTTGGGCTGAGCTTGAAGGCGATAACCGCGACCGTTATATTCCGCGTATTAGCTGGGCTGGCACCGGTAATGAATTAATGATTCAAGACTTAAACCGCCCGCAAAGCCATAACAAAGTGTGGTTGTTTGATTGGCAAAAGCAGCAACTGACCAAGATTTTAGAAGACAAAGACGATGCGTTTATCGAATGGTTTTATAAAGCAAACTGGTCAAAAGACGGCGAGTTTTTTATTTGGCATAGCGAACGCGACGGTTGGCGTCATCTTTATCGTGTATCGCGCGATGGCAAGACTATTATCGACCTAACCCCTGGCGATTACGACATTATTGATATGCTTACCATCAATGAAGACAAAAACGTGATGTATTTTATTGCCTCGCCAAACGATCCTGGTCAGCGTTATTTATACAGCACACCGCTTGATGGCAGCAGCAAACCGGTACGGGTAACACCTGCTGAGTTTGAGGGATCAAACAGCTACTACATGTCAAAAGATGCCTCATGGGCAATGCATACTTACTCAAAATTTGGTACGCCACCGACTAAAGAGATCATTAAAGTGAGCGATCATAGTAATGTAAAAACCTTAGTTGAAAATACAAAGCTCAAACAAAAGCTTGCTGAGCAAAGCTTACCAAAGCATGAGTTCTTTAAAGTAAACGCGCAAGATGGCACTGAGCTTGACGGCTATATTATGTTCCCAGAAAACATGGATAAAAGTAAAAAATACCCAATTGTTTTTTACGTATACGGCGAACCATGGGGCTCTACCGTGCAAGACCGCTGGGAAGGTAACAGTTACTTATATAAATCGTTACTAACGCAAAAAGGCTTTATTGTGGCATCGGTTGATAATCGTGGTACACGTGCACCAAAAGGCCGAGATTGGCGCAAATCAATTTATAAAAAAATTGGCTCAATTACCGTGCAAGACCAAGTAGACGCGCTTGATGCTATGGCTAAACGCTGGGATGTAATAGACACCGACCGTGTTGGCGTATGGGGACACTCAGGGGGCGGTAGTTCAACCCTTAACTTATTGTTCCGCCACGGTGATAAATTTAAAGTAGGCATTGCCTCAGCACCCGTGCCAGACATTCGTTTATACGACACCATTTACCAAGAGCGTTATGCGGGTAACCCAAATACCGATCCTGAGAGTTACGATAACACCTCGCCTATTACCTTTGCTAAAAACCTAACCGGTAAGCTATTGCTTATTCACGGCACAGGCGATGATAACGTGCATTATCAAGGCTCAGAGCGTTTAATTGACGAACTCGTTAAGCACAACAAGCAGTTTGAGTTTTTCTCATACCCTAACCGTTCACACAGCTTGCGCGAAGGCAAGGGCACCACTTTGCATTACCATACTATGATGGCCGACTTTTTTGAAAAGCACTTATTAAACAAGTAATCGCTTTAAAAAAATAAAATACTAAAGCCGCACACTAATTATTAGTGTGCGGCTTTTTTAATCAAAATGGTGCGGGGGTTTACAGCTGAGGTCAAAGGTTAAAGGAAAAAGGGCAAAGGTTTTTAGTTATTGTGAGTTGGGTAGAGTCGAACAAAGCCCAACAAGGAAATACTGCTCAATGGCAATAATTGAATCATTTATTGCTAAACATAACTTGGAATTAGAGAGGTATTAAAAAAGTAGCATCCTTGCTACTACAAGTGCGATATTAAGAGCTTGGTTGCGAAGGTTGATACTTATTAACGAGAATGTGCTGCAAACTTTTAAGTGCTCGCTTTATCGCTTGCAGCATACTTCTTCCCTTTGTATTTACATTAATACTGGGTAGCCCAGGCAAAAGAATATTAATTTTGCATTGCTGCAAAGTGCCGTGGCGATCACTCGAAAGATCATTTATTTGAATCTCAACTTTACGAATATTTAAAGCATGTTTTGCCAATTGGCTTTTTATCAACTTTAAAAGCGACATCTTTTCACTTGCGTTAATTATCTTGTTTTTAACTGTAAGTTTTAGCTTCATGCAATTACACCTTTTAATAGTAACTATGTTGCAGGCATGACTGTAATCTACTAACTTAGTGGCAAAGGAAAAAGCTGATTATTTCTTACTTTAAAACAGGTATTTTCGAATGATTACCAACATTAACTACAATCACTTATATTATTTTTGGCAAGTAAGTAAGCACGGCAGTATTGCAGCGGCGAGTAAAATACTTAATTTAACGCCGCAAACGGTGAGCTCGCAAATTACTAACTTAGAGCAACGACTAGGAAAACCGCTATTTATTCGTCAAGGGCGAGGCCTACAGTTAACGGAATTTGGCCATGTAACCCAGCAATACACCAATGATATGTTTGCTATTGCCCATGAATGGCTAGAAACCACGCAAGGTGATACCACGCACTATTCACGAACGTTAAAGGTGGGTATTTCAGACGTGTTGCCTAAATCACTGGTGTCGAAGTGGCTAGCGCCTTTAATTAATAACGACCGTATTACAAACTTACACTGTATTGACGGCCAACAAGATGAGCTGCTTGCACAAATGGCGATTCATAAGCTCGACTTAGTGTTAGCCGATAAACCACTCGATACCACCTTGCCATTTAAGGCGTTTTGCCATGAAATAGGTAAAAGCCAAATTGCTCTTTTTGGTAACGAAACATGGCATTCGCAGTTACATAAGCAGTTTCCGCAGTCTTTAAATAACAAGCCTCTAGTGCTCCCCGCAAAAGAAAGCCCCGTCGCGCGTGCTATTTATTATTGGCTGCAAGAGCAAGACATTGAAATGACAATAGCAGGCCATGTTGACGACAGCGCATTAATGAAGTCACTCGGTGAGCAAGGGTTTGGGATATTCCCTGCGCCTATTTTGGTAAGAGCCGAAGTAGAACGCCATTACGACGTTAATTACATTGGTAGAATTGATAATGTTTATCAGCATTATTATGCCTTTACACCCGACAGGCTCATTAAAGACAGTATTTATGACGAGTTTATAAAGCACGCGCAAATGACGTAGATTTTAGTTAACCGTCTTAAGATTAACGGGCGTCGGGGTGCGGGTTACGGATCTAAAACCTTACACTTCTCATACTTCAAATAAATATATTAAAAATATCAACAAAGCGATAAAGAATATCGGAGTGAGCAAATAAAATATGATATTGGCTACTATTTTATTGTTATCTCTAAACTTTAATATTTTTTGGCGTGCGGCAATTAAGGCTGGAAATGTAATAAACCCTTGGATACCGATAGCTAAAGTAATAGTAAGTTGCATGATAATAATTTGCCAGTATTGCTCTGGGTCATCAATTAACGATGCTTGTTGATAGTCGCTGCCTGTCGTTCCAAGCTGATGAGCAGTTCCTGTAATTAACCCTATAGTAGGTGATATCAAAAAGAACAAAGCAACACTTAAGATTGTTTTATCAACTTTATCCCTTAATTTAACTATTTTCATAGCATCCTTGCCTTAAAGTTTATTATTTCAAAATATATTCGCAAGCAAGCCTGCGAACTTTAACCTTATCGAGTAAACATATTGATTGCCATTACAATTAATAAGCCGGCAAATATTTTCTTTATGGTTGAAACTGGCAAATAATGGGTGGCTTTAGCACCGAGTGGCGCGGTAAACCATGAGGTGCATACAATACCCAATAAAGCGGGCAAATACACAAAGCCTGCAAATCCTTGTTTTAGGCTAAATAACTGGTTGCCTGAGCTGATATAACCCAGTGAACCAAACAGCGCTATCACAATGCCTGAGGCCGAGGCGCAGCCAATGGCTTTTTTCATATCAACAGAAAAAAACGTCAGTAACGGCACCAATACTGCCCCGCCGCCAATACCAATCATGGCAGACAAGCCACCGGTTATGGTCGTATAAACACTGAGTAACCCTTTGTTTGGTAACGGGCGCGCTATTGCTGAATCACTTTTACCAGAAAAAATCATTTTAAGTGCAATTAGCACCACACTTACAGCAAATACCAAACGCACTACATGCTCAGGTAACAGCGCAGCCATAAAGCCACTAATAAGCGCGCCAAAGGCAACGCCTACCATAACCCAAGGTGCAATATTCCAGGGTACATTGCCATTTTTATGATGCGCAATAGCCGACGAGGTCGAGGTAAATAAAATAGAGGCCAGCGAGGTCGCAATGGCAACCACCACTACTTGCTCAGGTGGCAAAGCATTAAAGTGCAGTAATATCATGCTGAGTATGGGTACAATAACCAGCCCGCCCCCTATTCCTAATAAGCCTGCTAAAAAACCAACACCGCTACCTAATATGGCGCAGTATATAATTAACACTATTAAATCACTCATTCCTTTTGTCTCTTCTTATGTTAAGGGTTGTTATGCTCTGTGGCGGTGAGTTGCGTGTAAAAAACGTTTAATAAAACATCTAAGCTCACCAAGGTTTATTCGAGTATATCAACAACCGTTTATGCAAATGGCACTTTAAGTACTTATAAGTATTGAATAATACTCACGTTTTGTATGAATAAATCACAACACCCGTAAAAACATCTAGAAATCTAGACTTCTAAAGCGGTTTTTGTGAGAGGGTCATAGGTAATTAGCTGAATTTACCCATTTAACTTTGCTACAGAATGAATCTGGCTCATGTTTTACCTGAAATAATACCGTTTTTCTTCATGCTACATAGCGCGTATAAATTTATTAACTCTGCAGAGCACCATTACAGCTAACCCGTTATGTCGGTTTTAACAGCGAGTAATGCGCCATCAATAAAAGCAGCAACAACTCAAATTGAAAGGATACGGCTATGAGCACTGATCTTACATTTACTATTAAAAGCACTAACTTGGATGAAAACTATCATCCATCAAATAACACACGTATTACGACCAACTTCGCTAATTTAGCAAGGGGTGAAAGCCGCCAACAAAACCTGCGTAATACCCTAAAAATGATCAACAATCGTTTTAATGCTCTGGCTAGTTGGGATAACCCACAAGGGGATCGTTACGAGGTTGAGCTCGAGATCATTTCGGTTGATTTAGACATTGCAGGCAGTGGCCAAGCATTTCCGTCAATTGAGGTATTAAAAACCAATATTATTGACCGCCAAACCAACGAGCGAATTGAAGGCATGGTGGGTAATAACTTTTCATCCTATGTGCGCGACTACGACTTTAGCGTGTTATTGCTTGAGCATAACAAAAGCAAACCGCAATTTAGTATTCCCGATAACTTTGGTGACTTACACGGTAAGTTGTTTAAATGCTTTGTAAACTCAAATACCTATAAACAGCACTTTAAAAAGCCACCGGTTATTTGTTTAAGCGTGTCTGATAATAAAACCTATCAGCAAACCGAAAACTTACACCCCATTTTAGGCGTAGAGTATCAGCCTAATGAGTCGTCGTTAACAGAGCAATATTTTAAAAAAATGGGCTTACAAGTGCGCTACTTTATGCCACCAAACAGCGTTGCACCGTTAGCCTTTTACTTTTTTGGTGACCTACTTAACGACTACAGCAACCTTGAGCTAATTAGCACTATTAGCACCATGGAAACGTTTCAAAAAATTTATCGTCCAGAAATTTATAACGCCAATGCCGCCGCAGGTAGCCGTTATAAACCAAATTTAAAAAATGATGATCATTCATTAACGCAAATTGTGTATGACCGCGCAGAACGAGGTCAATTAGCGGTTGAGCAAGGCAAATTCACCGAGCAGCATTTTATTAAGCCTTATCAATCAGTGCTGCAGCAGTTCTCAGCAAGTATCGCTTAATCACACAACAAAATTAAAGGCAGCATTTATTATGAAAAAACTATTACCCACATCATCTGCTGGCAGCTTGCCAAAACCGTCATGGCTTGCTGAGCCCGAAACCTTATGGTCACCGTGGAAATTAAAAGGTAGCGAGCTGGTTGATGGCAAACACGACGCCTTGCGTATTTCCCTACACGAGCAACAAACCGCAGGCGTAGATATAGTCAGCGATGGCGAACAAACCCGCCAACACTTTGTAACCACCTTTATTGAACACTTAAATGGCGTTGATTTTGAAAACCGCAAAACGGTTAAAATTCGCGACCGTTACGACGCCAGCGTACCCACTGTGGTTGGCCCTGTGTCTCGCACTAAATCGGTATTTGTTGAAGACGCCAAGTTTTTACGCCAGCAAACCAGCCAACCAATCAAATGGGCACTGCCAGGGCCAATGACCATGATCGACACCCTGTATGACGATCACTATAAAAGCCGTGAAAAACTAGCATGGGAATTTGCTAAAATACTCAACCAAGAAGCCAAAGAGTTAGAAGCCGCAGGGGTTGATATAATCCAATTTGATGAACCCGCTTTTAACGTGTTTTTTGATGAAGTAAACGACTGGGGCATAGCCTGTCTAGAGCGAGCCATAGAAGGGTTAAAATGCGAAACTGCCGTGCATATTTGCTACGGCTACGGCATTAAAGCCAACACCGATTGGAAGAAAACCCTCGGCACAGAGTGGCGACAATACGAAGAAGTATTCCCTAAGCTGCAAAAATCGAATATTGATATTATTTCGCTAGAATGCCAAAACTCACATGTACCCATAGAGCTACTAGAACTCGTACGCGGTAAAAAAATAATGGTAGGCGCAATCGATGTAGCCACCAATACCATAGAAACTCCCGAAGAGGTGGCAAAAACCCTACGCGAAGCACTTAAATATGTTGATGCCGACAAACTCTACCCCTGCACCAACTGCGGTATGGCACCCCTGCCCCGCGATATCGCAAACGGCAAACTTAACGCCCTAAGCAAAGGCGCAGAGCTAGTACGTAACGAGCTATTAGCAGCGAATGTCGCTTAATTCTTAGTTAAAGCAGCTGTAAAAAAGCCACACCTTAACACATGTTGAGGTGTGGCTTTTTTAATCAAAATGTAAGGGGGGTTTACAGCTGAATTTAGAGGTTCAAGGCAAAAGGCAAAAGGTGAAAGGTTTTAAGTTTGTTGAATATTGGTTGAGCTAGTACAAATAATTAAACCTAACCGCTTGGTATTATTGATTGAGTGGGAGTGCCCCATTTGCAGAGAATGTCAACGCCTCGCTTAATCGGCGCAAAATAGCAGGCTAAAATTAGCGACGAAGGAGCGCAAGCCTGCTTTTTTTAAGCGTTTGTTAGCCAACTTTTATGTAAATTCTATAAACATTTCAGTCTTTAAAGAGTCTGGGTACCTTGGTATTTGATACTTATCAAGTATTTCTTCCCAGTTTGAAAATGAATAAAATAGAAACATCATCAATAACTCACTTTCACCATTGGATTTTTCAATGATAAAAGAGTCTCGACTGTGTGTAGTAGAGCTAGTTTGACCATCAGGGGTGATAGTAACCAACTCATCTTTAATATCGTTTACCTTCGATACGGTACTTTTTTTGTCCGCCATGAGACCAAAGTGTTTGGAAGAATTAGCTATGTCTCTACACCACTTTAGTCGTTCATAGGTATTACAAACTTCATGAAATTCTTTTTTAGGAATAGAAAGGTGTTTAATACACCAATCTCTTAAGGAATGCGCTGTTATGCAGTAATTGAAAAGATTATCAGCGGTATCTACTTTGGAGTCTGAAGTCCAAGCCCTTCTTCCCTCTCTAGCTAGTTTTAAAAAAAGGTCTTTCGGTTCTTGATAAATGCTTATGATTGACATACTAACTCTTGTTGGCTAACGCCCGCCTAAGCGGTGCAAAATGCTTGGTTATAATTCGAAACGAAGTGACGCAAGCCAAGCGTTTTGCATCCGTTCTTGGGGGGTCTGTTATTTTTTTTGTGCATCATAAGTTGAAACCAAAAACAAAGCCATTGAGCCAGCTAAGTTTACTGACAATTCTGCATGCCTTGCTTGTGGTTTAACTGGTTTCTTACCTTGACCGTGTGCATCACCCAGCTTATTTCTTAAAGAGCCAAGTCCATTAACTATACCGCTACAACCACCAAGTATTTGCTTGAAAACTTGTTCACCATGTTGCTCAGGTGCTAAGTTTAACTCTTTAGCTGTGAGCTTATAAAGTTCAGACAACTCAATAGAAGTGGCGTTGTATCTAACTCCTTTATCATCGAGTATGTGTTTACAGATACTTTCTAAAATAGTCCTAGAGATTGTTATTGCACCCTCTGGATCTGTGCTTTTTCTTTCCAACGCTTTACCCCAAGCATAATGAATGCTTTCGGAATCAAATTTCTCTAGGACTTCTGATATTGATTTCTGAGCAGGATGAGTCTCGCCACTTTCAAGTAGTTCCAATATTGGGCTAAAAGCATTCCAAATGTGCTGTCTGCGATCCGCGTAGTTATCATGTTCGTGTTTAATAAATTGTGAATCGCCCCGTGTTTGCCAGAGACTCAATAACTTGAGAAACTGGAACTATGAAAAAATCAAATCGCTATACATCAGAATTTCGTGAACGTGCAATTAGGCTTGTTACCACACAACAGCATGAATA
>NZ_JASDCM010000038.1:0-1232 GCF_030407915.1 Pseudoalteromonas sp. APC 3250 | reverse complement strand
TGTTCTGCACAACTAAATCAGGACACTTTTCTTAAGGAACTTTGCTCATACTCTACTGGCGATAGATCACCATTAGCAGTATGAAGTCGCTCTAAGTTGTAATAGCGCATATACGCTGCCACATCATTTCTCATATGCTCACGAGTTGGTTGCGGAACTTTCAACAGCCAATCATGTTTTAAGCTGCCGAAGAATCGTTCAACAACCGCATTATCCCAACACGCACCGACATCGCCCATACTGGCTCTGACGCCATAACTCCATAGTAATTGTCGATATTGTTTACTGGTGTACTGTGAACCTCTATCACTGTGAAACACCAAGCTTTTTGGTGGCTGCCGTAAGTTATAAGCTTTCATCATCGCCTTGCTAACTAAGTCAGTCGTCATGCGTTTATCAATATGCCAACCAACAATACGACGTGAATATAAGTCCATGACGATAGCCAGATACATCCAACCTTCGCCAGTTCTTAGATAAGTCACATCACCAGCCCACACCTGATTTGGCGCAACAGGATTAAAGTTCTGATTCAAAAGATTATCAGCAACGGCATCACTGTATTTACGCTTGGTTGTTACCTTGTATGCCACTCGTTGAGTAACGACTAAACCAAGTGTTGCCATTAATTTCTGAACGCCATAATCACTGACGCTAAAGCCCTCACTGCGTAACTTCTTTCTAAGCTCTCGGTAGCCTAAGCTATTTCTGCTTTTCTTGAAGAAATACTTGGCCTTTCGATATAAATTAAGCTGCTCTACAGTAATTACTTTTGCTGGCCGCTTAAGCCAAGCATAATAAGCACTGCGGCTTACTTTCATCACTTTGCAGAGCTTAACCACGGGAAACACCGAGGATAACTGCTTAATCGTTTTAAACGTTACCTGGTTTCTTTTAGCAGGAGGGCGCTGGCCTTTTTTAAAATTTCTTTTTCCATCCTTAGCTCTTTATTTTCCTTGCGAAGCCTTAACAGCTCAGCCCGCTCATCAGCATTCAAACTGGCACCAGATTGTTCTGCTTCAACTTTAGCTTTCCAGTTATAAAGTAATTTATCTGTGATACCTAAAGACGCTGCTGCCTTAGGTACGCTGTAACCTTGCTCGGTTACCAATGCCACAGCTTCTTGTTTAAATTCTGCTGTGTAACTTCTGTTTGTTCGTTTTGTCATTTAACACCTCAATAATTGGATTATATTCCATTATTAAAGTGTCCTGTTTGATTAAAGCAGATCA
>NZ_JASDCM010000037.1:0-1285 GCF_030407915.1 Pseudoalteromonas sp. APC 3250 | reverse complement strand
ATGGCAAAAGAAAAGTTTGAACGCGTAAAACCGCACGTAAACGTTGGTACAATCGGCCACGTTGACCACGGTAAAACTACACTAACTGCAGCAATCACTAACGTACTTGCAAAAGTATACGGCGGTGTTGCTAAAGATTTCGCATCAATCGATAACGCTCCAGAAGAGCGCGAGCGTGGTATCACAATCTCAACTTCACACGTTGAGTACGATACACCTACTCGTCACTACGCACACGTAGATTGTCCTGGTCACGCCGATTATGTTAAAAACATGATCACTGGTGCTGCTCAAATGGACGGCGCTATCTTAGTAGTTGCTGCGACTGATGGCCCTATGCCACAAACTCGTGAGCACATCCTACTTTCTCGCCAAGTTGGCGTTCCTTACATCGTTGTGTTCATGAACAAATGTGACATGGTTGATGATGAAGAGCTACTTGAGCTAGTAGAAATGGAAGTTCGTGAACTTCTTTCTGAATACGACTTCCCAGGTGATGACTTACCACTAATTCAAGGTTCTGCACTTAAAGCACTTGAAGGCGAAGAGCAATGGGAAGCTAAAATCGTAGAGCTTGCAGAAGCACTAGATACTTACATTCCAGAGCCAGAGCGTGACATCGATAAGCCATTCATCATGCCTATCGAAGACGTTTTCTCAATCCAAGGTCGTGGTACTGTTGTAACTGGCCGTGTTGAAGCTGGTATCATCAACGTGAATGACGAAGTTGAAATCGTTGGTATCAAAGAGACGACTAAGTCTACTTGTACTGGTGTTGAAATGTTCCGTAAGCTTCTTGACGAAGGTCGTGCTGGTGAGAACATTGGTGCACTTTTACGTGGTACTAAGCGTGAAGACGTTGAACGTGGTCAAGTACTAGCTAAGCCTGGTTCAATCAAGCCACACACTACATTCACTTCAGAAGTATACGTACTTTCGAAAGATGAAGGTGGTCGTCATACTCCATTCTTCAAAGGTTACCGTCCACAGTTCTACTTCCGTACAACTGACGTAACAGGTGACGTACAGTTACCAGAAGGCGTAGAAATGGTAATGCCTGGTGATAACGTTAAGATGACTGTAACGCTAATCGCGCCAATCGCGATGGACGAAGGTCTTCGTTTCGCTATCCGTGAAGGTGGCCGTACTGTAGGTGCTGGTGTTGTAGCAACTATCGTAGAGTAATAATTAACGTTTAAGTTAATTGTTAGAAAAAGGTCACTTAGGTGGCCTTTTTTAATGGCTGCGATTTACATCATGTGAAGGTGGCGCAGTTACCTTAGGC
>NZ_JASDCM010000036.1:0-3002 GCF_030407915.1 Pseudoalteromonas sp. APC 3250 | reverse complement strand
ATTGGTATCTACTTTAGTATTCAATATTAACTTCTGGCGAAGTTAAACTGTCACAAAACAAAGACCCGTTTGGGTTGTATGGTTAAGTGACTAAGCGTACACGGTGGATGCCTTGGCAGTTGGAGGCGATGAAGGACGTATTAACTTGCGATAAGCCTAGTCAAGCTAGTAAAAAGCACTTGAGACTAGGATTTCCGAATGGGGAAACCCACCTGCTTGCAGGTATCGTTAACTGAATACATAGGTTAACGAGGCGAACGCGGAGAACTGAAACATCTAAGTACCCGTAGGAAAAGAAATCAACCGAGATTCCGATAGTAGCGGCGAGCGAAATCGGAACAGCCCTTAAGCTTATTATGTGTTAATGGAAGGCTCTGGAAAGTGCCACGATACAGGGTGATAGTCCCGTACATGAAAATGCATTTTAAGTGAAATCGAGTAGGTCGGAGCACGTGAAACTTTGACTGAATATAGGTGGACCATCATCTAAGGCTAAATACTCCCAACTGACCGATAGTGAACCAGTACCGTGAGGGAAAGGCGAAAAGAACCCCTGTGAGGGGAGTGAAATAGAACCTGAAACCGTGTACGTACAAGCAGTAGGAGCCCACTTGTTGGGTGACTGCGTACCTTTTGTATAATGGGTCAGCGACTTATATTTTGTAGCGAGGTTAACCGATTAGGGTAGCCGTAGGGAAACCGAGTCTTAACTGGGCGAATAGTTGCAAGGTATAGACCCGAAACCCGGTGATCTAGCCATGGGCAGGTTGAAGGTTGAGTAACATCAACTGGAGGACCGAACCCACTAACGTTGAAAAGTTAGGGGATGACCTGTGGTTAGGAGTGAAAGGCTAATCAAACCGGGAGATAGCTGGTTCTCCCCGAAATCTATTTAGGTAGAGCCTCGGACGAATACTTACGGGGGTAGAGCACTGTTAAGGCTAGGGGGTCATCCCGACTTACCAACCCTTTGCAAACTCCGAATACCGTAAAGTAATATCCGGGAGACACACGGCGGGTGCTAACGTCCGTCGTGAAGAGGGAAACAACCCAGACCGCCAGCTAAGGTCCCAAAGTCATAGTTAAGTGGGAAACGATGTGGAAAGGCCCAGACAGCCAGGAGGTTGGCTTAGAAGCAGCCATCCTTTAAAGAAAGCGTAATAGCTCACTGGTCGAGTCGGTCTGCGCGGAAGATGTAACGGGGCTAAACTATGCACCGAAGCTGCGGATTCAGAATTTATTCTGAGTGGTAGGGGAGCGTTCTGTAAGCGGTTGAAGGTGTACCGGGAGGTATGCTGGACGTATCAGAAGTGCGAATGCTGACATGAGTAACGATAATGCGGGTGAAAAACCCGCACGCCGGAAGACCAAGGGTTCCTATCCCATGTTAATCAGGGTAGGGTAAGTCGACCCCTAAGGCGAGGCCGAAAGGCGTAGTCGATGGGAAACGGATTAATATTTCCGTACTTGGTATAATTGCGATGGGGGGACGGAGCAGGCTAAGCAAGCATGGCGATGGTAGTCCATGTGAAAGTGTGTAGGCTAGTGACTTAGGTAAATCCGGGTTGCTGTTAGGCTGAGACACGAGACGAGTCACCAAGGTGATGAAGTTGCTGATGCCATACTTCCAGGAAAAGCCTCTAAGCTTCAGATTATACCGAATCGTACCCCAAACCGACACAGGTGGTCAGGTAGAGAATACTAAGGCGCTTGAGAGAACTCGGGTGAAGGAACTAGGCAAAATCGTACCGTAACTTCGGGAGAAGGTACGCTCCGATTGGTGATGAGACTTGCTCTCTAAGCTGATTGGAGCCGCAGTGACCAGGTGGCTGGGACTGTTTATTAAAAACACAGCACTGTGCAAAATCGCAAGATGACGTATACGGTGTGACACCTGCCCGGTGCCGGAAGGTTAATTGATGGGGTTATCTTCGGAGAAGCTCTTGATCGAAGCCCCGGTAAACGGCGGCCGTAACTATAACGGTCCTAAGGTAGCGAAATTCCTTGTCGGGTAAGTTCCGACCTGCACGAATGGTGTAACCATGGCCACGCTGTCTCCACCCGAGACTCAGTGAAATTGAAATCGCAGTGAAGATGCTGTGTACCCGCGGCTAGACGGAAAGACCCCGTGAACCTTTACTACAGCTTGGCACTGAACATTGAACCTACATGTGTAGGATAGGTGGGAGACTTAGAAGCAGAGACGCTAGTTTTTGTGGAGTCGTCCTTGAAATACCACCCTTGTAGTTTTGATGTTCTAACGTTGGCCCCTGAATCGGGGTTACGGACAGTGCCTGGTGGGTAGTTTGACTGGGGCGGTCTCCTCCCAAAGAGTAACGGAGGAGCACGAAGGTTGGCTAAGTACGGTCGGACATCGTACGGTTAGTGTAATGGTAGAAGCCAGCTTAACTGCGAGACAGACACGTCGAGCAGGTACGAAAGTAGGTCATAGTGATCCGGTGGTTCTGAATGGAAGGGCCATCGCTCAACGGATAAAAGGTACTCCGGGGATAACAGGCTGATACCGCCCAAGAGTTCATATCGACGGCGGTGTTTGGCACCTCGATGTCGGCTCATCACATCCTGGGGCTGAAGTCGGTCCCAAGGGTATGGCTGTTCGCCATTTAAAGTGGTACGCGAGCTGGGTTTAGAACGTCGTGAGACAGTTCGGTCCCTATCTGCCGTGGGCGTTTGAGAATTGAGAGGGGTTGCTCCTAGTACGAGAGGACCGGAGTGAACGAACCGCTGGTGTTCGGGTTGTCATGCCAATGGCATTGCCCGGTAGCTACGTTCGGAACTGATAAGCGCTGAAAGCATCTAAGCGCGAAGCAGGCCTCGAGATGAGTTCTCACTAGACTTTTAAAGTCTCTGAAGGGCCGTTGAAGACTACAACGTTGATAGGCAAGATGTGGAAGTGGTGTGAGCCATTAAGCTAACTTGTACTAATTACCCGTGAGGCTTAACCATACAACGCCAAACGCGTTTTATGTGATAGTTTAAGC
>NZ_JASDCM010000035.1:0-6506 GCF_030407915.1 Pseudoalteromonas sp. APC 3250 | reverse complement strand
GTTCGGGGTTCGGGGTTCGGCAGAATTTTGCTTGGTATCAATTAAAACGCAATTGGTAATTTATTTAATAAAAAAGGCCGAGAAAAGCTGTATTTTTTATTTGCTCATTTGCTTTCATTCTTTGCTCTTTGTGCAAATAGGTTTTAAGTTATTTATGCACCACAGAGATTAAAAGACGCTGCGCTGAAAGAGTAAATTAAAGGTTCTAGGTTCATTGCTGATACGACTAGGTGTACAAACTATTTGTACAAGCCCGCTGCTCGCCACGCGAAGCCCGTTATCTTCTTACTCGCTTCTCTGAGCTCAAACAAGAAATTAGATTTAGACGTTAGATAAAATGCGCGAGGTAAACTCCCGCCTACGGATATGATTAATATCTGGATTTAACGTAGGTGGGGCTTTATGCCGCGCAAGACCAAGGTCATTGAACTATACCCGCGCCTCGCAGCCCGCAGCTCGTAACCTTTAACCTTTAACCTTTAACCTTTAACCTTTAACCTTTAACCTTTAACCTAAATAATATAAAAAAAGGAGCATTGCTGCTCCTTTTTAAATTTTACTTAGGTTTATTTAATATCAAACCGGTCGGCATTCATCACTTTTACCCATGCGGCGACAAAGTCGTGTACAAAACGAGTTTTGTTATCGTCTTGAGCATAAAACTCTGCCAATGCACGGAGTATTGAGTTTGAACCAAACACTAAATCAACCCGCGTAGCCGTGTACTTAGTTTTACCACTAGCGCGGTCGACTATGTTGTACTCGCCTTTAGTTGCAGGCTCCCAGCGGTTGTTCATGTCGGTTAAATTAACAAAAAAGTCGTTACTCAGTACGCCTACCTTGTCGGTAAATACACCATGTTCACTATTGCCATAGTTAGTGCCTAGTACGCGCATACCGCCTAGTAATACGCTCATTTCTGGTGCGGTTAGCCCCATCAATTGGCTGCGCTCTAGTAATAGCTCCTCGGCGGATACAGCATAGTCTTTTTTCAGCCAATTTCTAAAACCGTCATGAATTGGTTCTAATGGCTCGAATGACTCTGCGTCGGTCATGTCATCACTAGCATCGCCACGCCCTGGGGCAAACGGTACGGTTATATCAACCCCTGCCTTTTTAGCCGCTTGTTCAACCGCAGCGGTGCCGCCAAGTACAATTAAATCGGCCATACTAACAGGCTTAGTTAAACTCGCTTGCAGTTTTTCAAGGGCTGCAATCACATTGGCTAAACGCTCTGGTTCGTTACCTTGCCAGCTATTTTGCGGAGCTAGGCGAATACGGGCGCCATTTGCACCACCACGGTGATCGGAGCCTCTGTAAGTGCGGGCGCTATCCCATGCGGTATTAATTAAGTCGGTTTCACTTAACCCACAATTAAGTAGCTTCGCTTTTAACTCGGTTATTTCAGCGTCGCTTAGGGTGTAATCAACTGCAGGAATAGGATCTTGCCAAATTAAATCTTCACTGGGTACATCGGCGCCCAAATAACGTGATTTTGGCCCTAAATCACGGTGGGTTAACTTAAACCATGCGCGGGCAAATACGTCAGTAAAGTACTCAAAATCGTCATTAAAACGCTCAATAATTTTACGGTACGCGGGGTCGAGCTTCATTGCCATGTCGGCATCGGTCATTATTGGGTTTAAACGAATCGATGGGTCTTCCACATCAACGGGTTTATCTTCTTCTTTAATATTAACCGGCTCCCACTGATGAGCCCCTGCAGGGCTTTTGGTTAGCTCCCACTCGTAATTAAGCAGCAGTTTACAATAACCGTTGTCCCATTTAGTTGGGTAGGTTGTCCATGCGCCTTCAATACCTGAGGTCATGGTATCGCGGCCAATGCCACGGGTTTTATGGTTATTCCAGCCAAGGCCTTGCTCGTGCACATCGGCGGCTTCTGGCTCTGGGCCTAAGTTTTCTTCTTTGCCGTTACCATGCGTTTTACCTACTGTATGGCCACCGACCGTTAGCGCTGCGGTTTCTTCGTCGTTCATTGCCATACGTGCAAAGGTTTCGCGCACTTGTTCTGCGGTTTTAAGTGGATCGGGTTTACCATTTACCCCTTCTGGGTTTACGTAAATTAAACCCATTTGCACTGCCGCTAATGGGTTTTCCATGGTATCGGGTTTATCAACCTGGGTATATCGCTCATCACTTGGCGCAAGCCATTCTTTTTCTGCGCCCCAATAAACGTCTTTTTCTGGATGCCAAATATCTTCACGGCCACCGGCAAAACCAAAGGTTTTTAATCCCATTGATTCGTACGCCATATTACCGGCTAAAATAATTAAATCGGCCCATGAAAGCTTGTTGCCATATTTCTTTTTAATTGGCCATAATAAACGGCGCGCTTTATCTAGGTTAGCATTATCTGGCCACGAATTAAGTGGTGCAAAACGTTGATTACCGGTACCACCACCGCCTCGACCATCAGCTAAACGGTACGAGCCCGCAGAGTGCCATGCCATACGGATCATCAGGCCTCCATAGTGCCCCCAATCAGCTGGCCACCAAGGTTGGCTTTGAGTCATTAAATCTTTTAAATCGGTTTTAAGTGCTTCTAGGTCGAGTGAATTAAAAGCGTCGGCGTAATTAAAGTCGCTGTCGTAGGGGCTGCTTTTGCTATCGTGCTGATGAAGAATGTCTAAATTAAGTGAGTTTGGCCACCAATCTGTATTGGTGTTTTCGGTTGTAGTATTACTGCCGTGCATAACCGGGCATTTACCCGCTTTATGATTATCCATATTGAGCTCCTTTTTAAGTATAAATAAAAACGCCCATGCTTACTGCTTTTGGTATTCACCAATTGGGAGCGCTGTTATTTTATTGCTATTAAATGAATGACGTGTACGGTCTCTGCTTATTCAATATACGTGTAGCTGCTTTGATACGCTAGGGCAAAGTAATGCTTTAAAACGATTACTCTCATTTATAAATATGATGATGCTGCCAATGTTTGTGCTTAGCGTAAATAAATATTAAAACTTTTTATAAAATAGATGATCGTTATTAAAAATAGTCACGTAATGTACGATGAAGGGTTTGAAAGTGACTTAGGTTTTCTTAAGTGCACAGTGGAATACCCCCCTTCGCCATGAAATTATAGTTATAAAAGGTGTATAAGTTACTTATGCACCTTTATTTCTTTTTTATTTTTATCTATTTGAATTTAGTTAAGTAAAAATTCAGGTAGGCAAACTTACAATAGCACCTATCTCCTATTGTTCCCTTGATATGTTGATGTAGTTTTTTCCAGCCCAACTTGGGCTGGATTTTTTTTGCCTGTAATAAAAGATTTTTGAGTTAATTCCAGCTTCCCTATCCTCACCCTAGTACCAATGATGTGCGCATGTTAAAGTTAACAAAGCGATTAACTAATTTTTTAACTAGGCATATCAATGCGTTTTTATTTTTTACTATTTATTGTATTTATTGGTGTTTTTTCATCTGCGGTGCAAGCTGCTGATAAAAACACCGCAGCACTCAACGAGCAACAACAGCGTGAATTAGCACAACTAGAAGCCCCTTTGTACAAACCATTACTTGAACGTTATATTCTCGACGAATTAAAGTCGGTTCGCCAAGATCAACAAAAACTGCGTGAAGACGTGACCAAACAAGTTACGCATGCACAGTTAGACACCGCCGATCGGGCGCTTACCTACACCACAGATACCATTAATAATGTCTTTTTTATTATTACCGCCACCGCGTCTATTTTGGTATTAGTGGGCTGGAACTCGTTACGTGATGTAAAGAACAAAGTAGAAGATATAGTAAACACCCGAGTGAGTGTTATTACTGATGAGTATGAAGATCGCTTGAAAATATTAGAAGAAAAACTGCGAGTACGCTCTGAAGAAATACTCAGTAACCAAGAACGCATATCAATCACTAATGAAGTTCATTCGTTATGGATGCGAGCCAACCTTGAAAGTGATATTGCGAATAAAATTGAAATATTCGATGAAATTTTAAAACGTAAACCAGAAGATGTAGAAGCCATTGCCTACAAAGCGGATGCTTTATTAGAATTAAATGAGACTGAGCAAGCTATTGAGCTTTGTAATCAAGCAATTGATATAGATAGCGACTATGGTTACGCATACTGGCAGCGCGCCTGTGCGTATGCTTTAACGCATGAGCATGCAGATGCTCTAGCCGATATAAAAATGTCGCTTGAATACTCACCCAACTTACGAAACGAGCTACTTCATGAAAGTGCCTTTGCCAGTCTGCATGATAACGACAGCTTTAATGCGATAGTTTCAAACGAAGCCTAAACTTCGTTGCCTACAGGGAGGGTGGTAAAAAGCGTGAGCAGAACGCGAAAGTTTTGCTCAGTTTTTACTTATTATTACAGGGATGTAAGCCAGTAGAATAACTTAGGCGCAGTTATCGACCCCACTAGGTTAGAAGCTCGCGCTGCAATTAAACTGCCTCTAGATTAAACAAATATCAATCTACAAAGGTCAATAGAGCTTAGCGTTTAAAGAATAAGTCTATTGACTTAGTAAGCAGCTCGTCGAGCTGCTCTTCAAAGTCTTCTATGTTGATTTCAAAATGATTTAAATACGCTTTAGCCTGCACTTGAGATAAGTTGCGGTTTTTAACGCTGTATTGCCGCTCATCTTTTTGCTTATCGTATCGAGGTAAAAATAATAACTGCGCATAATAAGGCGACTTAATATGCTTGTTCGCAAAGCGACAAAAGTCTTCAATGTGGTCTGCGCCCTCAGGGCCTAAACAGCCAGGCTCTACACGATACATTACACGAATTTTTTTCTCGTCACTTAGCTGCATAATTAATAATTACCTAAAAAATAATACCCTAACCACTTTGCCATCTTTAATTTGATAGCTTGAAATAAGCTCTGAACGTTTATCTATCACGTTCGGATCGTTAGAGCAGGTTTCTGATAGCTCATGGTCAATCACAATGTCACCATGCACAATACGCTTAATAGGTGATGAGTGAAGACACTTTAGCTTTTTAAACATAATGCCATAACGCGCAATTAATTTTTCTTTACCTTTAAATAATAGCTCATTCGGGAAAATATAAAACTCAACATCTTCATCATACATACGAATAAATTCTTCAATGTTACGCGCGTTGTAAGCTTTAACTAATTGCTCTATAACAGCAAGTGACTCACGAGACTGTTTTGCTTTGGCTTGTTGCCTTGCTGTAAGTGCCTCTTTTGCTTGCGTCACTGCTTGCTCAGCCTCGACGACCGCTTGTGCTTTATCTACTTTACTTTTAGGCTGTTCAACCGGCTTCGTTGATTCGCTGCCAAGTACTTTAGAATCATCTGCAGTCACTTTCTTTACATCGGGTTGTTTAGGTATGTTAGCCTCTTGAGTTAACGTATCAAGTGCATCTTGTTGCGGCTGTACTTTTTCTGGCTGTGTCAGTTCAGCATTGTTTGATGATGCCGATTGCTCTATGGCATGACAGTTTAATGTGAAAGCGGCGAATAAACACGCATATATGATGAATGAAGGTTTCATGGTTTTCCTAAGTACAAAGACAAAATGCAATTAACGCGCAACATAGCAAATTTTACCCTCATGAGATAGTTATTATAGCGTTATAGCTCATTACCAATACTGCTCAACCGTAATATGCCCCGGCTCTTTTCGACGATTACGCTTATAGTTTTGAGCCACTAATAACTCACTGGTATCTTTAACCATTTGTGGATTACCACACAACATAAACTGTGCATTATTGGGGGTAGCACACAGCCCCACATGTTCAGATAGCGCGTTATTTTTTATCACTGTGGTTATTCGCCCTGCTAAACCTTGTAAAGGCTCCTCACGGCTAACTACTGGCACATAATTAAGCTGCCCAGGATGAGCCTTTAATAACTTATTAATTAGCTCCTGATAGCTTAAATCGCTATTTAGGCGCACCCCATGCACTAAGTTGATATGTTTGTATTTTTGCCATACCTCACTTTGCTGCAATATTGATAAAAACGGGCCAATAGCGGTGCCGGTGCTAAGCATCCAAAGTTGTTCACTCGCTGGCACTTCGTCAAGGGTAAAAAAACCGCTAGCACGGCGCTCTATTAGTACAGTGTCACCTGGGGTAAGCTGTGCTAAATGCGATGACAATTGGCCATCGACTACATTAATTAAATAAAATTCTAAATTTGGATCATCTGGTGCGTTAACATACGAGTAAGCCCGAGCAATACGTTTTTCACCGTCCATAACAGAGAGCTTTGTAAATTGCCCTGCTTTAAACGGTTCTACATCGGCGTTAACCGTTAAGCTAAATAACGATTCATTCCACCATTTAACTGACTTTACTGTGGCATCAATCCAATTAGACATAATTACTCCAGAGTGTAAAACGTGTTTTAGCTATCAGCTATCAGCTATCAGCTATCAGCTATCAGCTATCAGCTATCAGCTATCAGCTATCAGCTATCAGCTATCAGCTATCAGCTATCAGCTATCAGCTATCAGCTATCAGCTATCAGCTATCA
>NZ_JASDCM010000034.1:0-7627 GCF_030407915.1 Pseudoalteromonas sp. APC 3250 | reverse complement strand
CTTATTATCTTCAATTGGGTATATTTCACCAGCTCAATATGAAACAGACTACTATGATAATTTAAACGAGTCAGGTAAAGTGGCCTGACTTAAACAAACTGGTCTCCGATGAACTCGGGGCGATTCAGTTGCTCGTGCCGCGCTATTTTGGCCAACAATTTTAGCCTCGGAATGAGACGTTACCAATGACTGCAAATGGCACAGAGCCGTCCTTCGGCTCTAACTCATTTATGTCCAAAAACGAGTTTGAGCGACTGTCTGTTTCTCGCTCATGGCTGCCTGTCAGATGAAGTCTAAACCTATTCACTTAATCTGTAAGCTCAGATATGAGCTAGTACAATTAATGATGTTAAAGTGTCTGCGTTACCAACTAACGTTAATACATATTAACGTTAGTTGATTGAAAGGGGTAGAGGCATGCAGTTTAGATGTCGCTGTTATTGTAAACCGAAAATGACTTATATGATGTTAATCACTGTTTAAAATAGAGCGTTATAGCTTTTCTATTTCGTTGTGAACTGAATAGTTATTGTTAAACCACCATTTGTATTATTTTTGAATTTACATTCACCATTCAACACTGCCACTCGCTCATAGATACCTATAATGCCAAACCCGCTATTAAAGTTTGAGTTTGACTGCTCAAATAAGCCTATTCCATTGTCCTTAATAATAATCTCTAGTTGATCTCTGCTATAAGCTATATCGATTGAAAACTCTGTTGCTAGTGAGTGTTTCATTGTATTGGTAGATGCTTCTTGGCAGATTCTAAAAATGGCTATTTTATAATTTTCAGTCAATGTATCTACAGGGCCATTAATTTTACAACTGTATGAAACGCCTGCATCTTTTAAGTTTTCTGAAAATAACTCACTTTTTAATGCAGCCTCTAATCCAAGCTCATCTAACAAGCGTGGTCTTAACCAGTGCATAAGTCTATAAACGGAGTCATACATATGGTTAGATACATTTTTGAGTCGTAAAATCGTATTGTCTAACTCATTATAGCTAGCTGATTTCTTCTCTAAAATTGCAATATTAGTTTTTAAAGCAGTAAGGTTTTGACCTATATCATCATGTAACTCTTGTGATAACTGGCTACGCTCTGACTCTTGTACATTGACAACTTTAGTTGCTAGGTTTTGAGTAAGTGAACTGAGTTCTATTAACTCTTTGTTTTGGTTTAATAGCGCGGTTTTAGATTTATTTAATTCAGTTACAAATGCACTAAGTAAGATTGCAAGTACGCTATACGTAATAATATAAAGCTGTGTATTTAGCATCAATTCAGTGTGGCTTGAACCATACACATTAACTAGTAGTGTTATAACCGTTATTGAACCGTAACTTAAAGCACCTAACGCACCAAATGAATAGCTAAACCAGATTAATGGAAATATCGCTAACATTCTCAAAAGGTATAAAGATTTAGGCTCTAATTGGTAAGCTGTAATAAATAAGCACAAACAAATAATAAGTTGTCCTATCAATTTTGCTGAATTTTCACTTATTAGGATGTGCCATTTTTTGTATAAAACCATTCCCGAAAAAAACAGTAGCAACATGATTAGTATAGGAATTATTCCACCTAGTTGATGTGCCAGTATCATTTCGAAGCGTTCTTCATCTGCGATCAGTCTATACTTATTGTTTCTGTCATTGAACGCGATGATTATAATTGAGCGAATTAAGCGATATGAAATAGCAGCAAAAATCACAATTACTGCATTTTTTACGGTGTTAATATTGAGTGGTATTTTTAATAGTTTTATTGCAATTACAGGTAATAAAATTAAATACTCTCGTAACATGCTTTTTGCTAAGCGATAGGGTATATCTGATAGTGCTTCATCATAGAAATGCCAAGTATAGAGTATTTGACCAAGCGTAAAGCCAATCGTTAAGGCAGGCCAATATCGAAGTGGGAAGAATAAATAGCATACAACTCTAACTCCAGCAGGGAAGTACCAACTTACGAAGTTTTCATAGACGACAAAGTTGAATGAAAAAAGATAAAAGCCGATTTCAATAGCTGGCGCTAGAAATATTATTAGCGTAAAAGCGATAAGGTAACGTTTTACTTGTGTTGGTGTTATGGCTTTTATTTGAGGTAAAAGGTGTTGAAGCTTAATACCAGCAATTACTCTTTCCATGAAGCTGAATTCCATTATTTATAATAGATAAACCTGTGTTGTATCAAACTGCTGTTTTGGGTTTGAATTACAAAGAGTATATCGTTGAGTGACTTGTATTTCAGCTTTATTCCCAATAAGTTGTAGTAAAAAGCCTTGTGCGACATCAGACATATTGCGTTTATGTTTTACTATAACCTCTCTGCCTAAGGCAGCCTGTAGTCGCGGTTTAGGGAATGCTGCTTTTTTGATTGATTTGATATGTTCACAATAGGTAAAAAAATCCAAACATTGCTGCTTTGCTTTAAGTATTAGCAGGTCGTTACACTTTATAACATCGACATTTTTTATAAAGTGAACAAAGGCGGCATTGCGCGAAGTGAAGTTAGTCACTACGTCAGTTAGACTTTTATTTTTGGGCCACTTTCGAATAACAACATATTTATTCTTACCTGTTTTAACTAGATTAGTCGATCCCTTCGTCATTTTGCTAGTCCATTCCAGCCGGTAGTTTGACTCGCCAATATGATGCAGTAGCACCGAAACATTTTGAAAGTGTACCGTTTCGCTCGCTATTTTATTCATCGTTAACTCCTTGTAATTTATAATGAGAATACAATGGAGTTGGCAATTAATTAATTAGCAACATTCTTAATGAAATAAGAAAAATTCTTACATAGGCAAGCAGAATTAAGGTTACAATCAACTTATGTAACAAGGAGCTTAAATGAAGTTTGCACTAATTGATGATCACCAAATGGTTCGAGAAGGCTTTAAAGCTTTAATTGAAGATGAGAGCCCACACTGGAGTGTCGTCTTTGAAGCAAATAGCTTTAAAGAGTGTGAGTCATTGTTAAAAACCTCATTACCTGATTGTGCTGTTATTGATATATCTTTACCAGATAAAAGTGGTTTTGAAGTCGCTGAGTATATTGGCAAAAAATTCCCTCATATTAAACGTATTATGCTTAGTATGTATGAGGGAAAGTCATATATTGATAAAGCTTTGGGTCTCGGAGTTGATGCTTACCTTTCAAAAAGAGATGCGGCTAATGAGCTTCTCATTGCTATCAACGCGATCAATAGAGGCCAACGTTTCTTTAGCCCGTCTATAAATACTAGCTACTTTTCAAATAACACAATTGGCAGTAGCCTAAGTAAGCTCACACCGAGAGAGTCAGAAATATTTAAGCTGCTTGCCCAAGGACTTAATGCCAAGCAAGTTTCACAAAAAATTACCATAACGCCAAAGACAGCTCATGTTCACCGTGCAAATATAATGACTAAATTGAATGTAACATCACAAATACAGCTTACAAAGCTAGCTTTAGCTGAGCATGTGATTTGTGTTGAAGATTTGAGTTAGTGAATTAAATAGCCTTAAACAGTCAAAAACAGCTCTGGTTTTAAGTAGTTAGTCATGTATACCGACTATACGTTTATGTATAAGAGGTATCTATTATGTCTAATTACACACCTACAGAATGCTACTTAAATAACTTAGCGCCAACAGGACGAAAGGCTGTTATTTCACTGATAAAAAGTGTTAAAAACACTTTATTATTGCATGATAAGCTAGCCGTATTACCACTTCACAAGTTAAGCTTTGAGCAGTTATCTACTCTTAAACAAAGCTTAGTACTCAATAATAAGTCAGCTAGAACTATCCAACTTACTTTTCAAGTTATTAAAGCCATAGCTAAAACTGCTTTTTTAATGAATTTAATTGAGCAGCACGAACTAGAAAAGTTTAATGTACTTAAGCTCCCTCATATAGAACCAAGCTTAAAAGGTAAGTCACTTACAGCCACACAGTTAAAAAGCATATTAAAGCAGCCCTATACACCATCTTCAATTATTAGCACACGTGATATTGCATTATTGGCTTTAATGGCTGGTGCGGGATTAAGAAGATCTGAAGTTTCGGCTTTAAAGCTTAGTGACTTTTCGTTGGCTGATCAGCTAGTTGTTATCCATAAGGGAAAAGGAAACCGTACTAGAACACAGTACTTACCAGTATGGGTATTAGAGTATTTAAGTTCATGGCTAACGGTACGTGGTAAAAACGAGGGGCCATTATTTTGCGTGGTTTTGAATGGTAAAGTTATTCAAGCTCGTGGTATTTCACCTGAAACTATATATAGCGTTGTAACGGCCAGAACTAATCACGTTTTGGGGGAGAAGTTTACACCCCATGATATGAGGCGAACTTATATTTCATCACTCTTGGCTAATGGTGTGGATATTTCTACTGTGAGTAAGTTGGCAGGGCATAAAAGCATTATTACCACACAGTTATACGATAAACGGGGCGTGGACAGTTTAAAGCGCGCCGTTAATACTTTATCTGTGAATGGATGTGGTGATTATGAATAAGTTACTAATAAGCCAATTTACAAGCCATTATGGTATCAAGTTAATAGAATCAGGCTTATTTGATGATGATACGTTTGAACAATATAGCCCTAGAGAAGTACAGCAACTATCAGGCTCAAAAAGATCAAATTTACCTGTTGATCTGGATGAACTATATGCCTCATTTATTGAGATAACTACAGACTTTGACCAAAAATTACTTTCAAAAAATAGCCGTTACTTTAGCAAAAGTATTGGATTGCCAAGCAATGCTAACTCTCTTATTGAGTTTATTGTTGCTGGTACTCTTAAACCAACTATTTTTAAGTTTATAGAGCAGTTTATTACTAAATCTGCGTATTCATATTCAGATGCATTCACTGTGTTATTGGGGCTTGGAGAGATTGAGCAGGAAGAGTGTTTAGAAGCACTTGAATCGATTGGATTATATAAAAACCGTATTTTTGACTATGAGCTACCATTACTCCCTAAATCTCTTGCCCATTATTTATTCACTAGCCACCAATACAGGACTAAAGATGCATTAGGGCTATTTTTAAAAAATGAAGAACCAGCTAGTTACAATTTGAGCTCTTTTGGCCATAGGGATACGTTCCACCTAAAAAGCTTATTAAATGGTTGGAAGAGATCAAGTAATAATGGCTTAAATATATTGATATATGGGGCTGTTGGTACGGGTAAGTCTGAATTAGCTAAATCTTTATGTAGTAATGCTGAGTTAGTTTTAATGAAGGTTAAATCTAGCTCTGAAGTTGATGCACAAGTTGAAAGACAATTAGGCACAAAGTCTTCAACTAGCTACCGCATTCATAACTTATCTATGGCACGTAAGTTAATGGGAGATCGCCGTGATGGAGTGTTACTTATAGATGAATGCGAAGATATATTCGATGTAAACATGTTTGGCTCCAGTGAACCAAAAGAGCTTCTGCATAGCTTAATTGAAGTACCTAATAGTGCAGCCATATGGATTACTAACCATATTGAAGATATCCCTGAGAGTTGTGTACGGCGTTTTGATTTTGTACTTGAAATGCCCCAGCTAACGAAGGAAAAGCGTTTAGAACATGCCCTAGGGTACTTTAATGAGCTAAAAGTAAGCCAAAGCTTTATTGAAAAGGTGGTTTCGAACAAACACCTAAGCTTGGCGAATATAAGTAAAGCCAGTCATGGGGCTAGTTTATGTGGTTATAAGAGTGAGGCAGCTCAAGAGTTTATAGATTCGTATGTTGAAGGAGTAATGGTTGCATCGGGTATTGATTTAAACCAAATGCATTACAAACCAGAGCTGAAGTTTGACCATACCAATATTAACTTAAAGGGTTCGTTTTCTAACCTTAATGATATAACCAACGCCCTTAATAACCATCATGGTGCAAGAACGTTATTATTTGGCCCTGCGGGTACTGGTAAAACAGCGTTTGTTAACCATGTATGCCAAGAAGCTGGTTTTGAGCTAATTAGTGTTCAGGCTTCAGATATTTTAAGTAAATGGGTGGGGGAGAGTGAGCAAAATATAAAGAACTTATTTATACAGGCTACAGAAGAAGGTGCGGCTATATTTATTGATGAAGCCGATAGTCTGTTTTCAAGCCGTGAGGGCGCCACAAACAGCTGGGAGGTTCAATCCGTAAACCAACTATTGTGTAACCTTGAAATGTTTGAACTTCCTTTCTTTGCAGCTACCAACTTTAAAAAGCGTTTAGATAAAGCTTTACTTCGCCGTTGTGATTTTAAGCTTGAACTAGATTACTTAACACCTGAACAAGTATCACGAATGATATTAAACTTAACAGGCAAAAAAACCTTAGGTAAAAGTGAGAGCGCTAAATTGGTTGGATTAGATCGCATAACTCCTGGTGATTTTAGCGTGATAGCACGAAAAATGCGTTTTTTGAATAAAGCGCCAACATCAAGAGAAGTATTAGAGTTTTTGTTTGAGGAGCAGAAATTGAAAGGCGATTGTAAACGGCGCATAGGTTTTTAGTTAAGTCAGGCATTATATGTTCTAACTCATAGCTGCACCCATATAGTAAAGGAGCTTTTTTAAGTCAATCGGTTGAGAACGATGCGAATGGCGTGATAAAACTGGGGCTTTTATAATCTAACATGTCTGTAACATTTTTTAATTACAATAGGAAACGGTATCGCAAGCTTAAGGTTAAAATCTACCACTTATTAAATCAATCTGCTCTCCACATTCGCCAATATAAATTGATTGTAAAGGATACTGTCTTTAAGTAAGTTATTAATAAATTAATTATTGAAATGCGTTTCCAGATATTTATTGTTATAAATTTTAGTATGTTAACGGTAGTTTCCAGTAATGCGTTCTTAGGAGTCCACTTATGATTGGTTCAGCTCTTAAAAATACAGAAAAGCCGAGTGTATTCATGCTATTAGTTATTTTTGGAACTATATCTTTGCTCTCATTATTTAACGAAAGCTTAGGGCTTATTCAAAATCCAATTTCGCTAATGTCAGTATTTATTCCGTTAATTGTTATTCTTGTTTATATTTTTCTTTGGTGGTGGCTGGGACTTATTCGAAGATTGAATGACAAATTACCAAATAACGATTTTGCTTGTTTTGGTACTCTTATTGGGTGTTCTATTCTGACGTATTGCGTATTAATTACCTTCTTTATTATAGGTGATAATCCCGAAATATTAAATTTTAACTTGTTGATTAAGCCTAGCTTTTTTCAACTGATAACCTTATATTTATTTGGCTTATCTACATTAAAAGTAAAGCGTATTAATTTTGAGTGAAACAAGTCAATTTGCTTGGTTGATATAATTTTAAAGCTGGTTTTAAATATACTACTTTTTTGTAATCGGTCTTACAATTGATACTTTAGACTTACCAAGCTTTCTTTCCTTTAGTATTATTGGCTTTAACTCTTCAGCCTTCCCTAATTCTGTTATTAATTGCTCAAAAAGATGATCGTGGTATTTAGATTCCTCTATATGTCCTTCTATATTTAGCTTTTTGAATCGCCCCGTGTTTGCCAGAGACTCAATAACTTGAGAAACTGGAACTATGAAAAAATCAAATCGCTATACATCAGAATTTCGTGAACGTGCAATTAGGCTTGTTACCACACAACAGCATGAATA
>NZ_JASDCM010000033.1:0-8067 GCF_030407915.1 Pseudoalteromonas sp. APC 3250 | reverse complement strand
ATGATGTGGCAGCGTATATGCGCTATTACAACTTAGAGCGACTTCATACTGCTAATGGTGATCTATCGCCAGTAGAGTATGAGCAAAGTTCCTTAAGAAAAGTGTCCTGATTTAGTTGTGCAGAACAGAGTTTGTAGGTGAATTTAAATACCCACTTGAGGCACGAGAAATTATAGTCCGTAAAACCTCAAAATTGATCAAACTAAAAATTAGAATGACCGACACCAACAACCCAGATAAAGAGGTTTTATATAAATTTATTGTTGCAGCATATAACTACGCTTATTTTGATAAATCAGCGGCACTTTCAGCCAAGCAATTCTTTTTAAGTATTGCTCCTCGTTTTGTGGAATGGTTAAACATCGCAGTGGTAACAAACCGTTTTGAGATCCTGAAAGAGTATGAAGAATATCAATTTGATAAAATGAGTAATCATGGTGGGGTAAGTCGGCTTACCTCACTGAAGACATTATTTTGTCATGCATTAGATAAATCAATTGAGCTACATGAAGCGCTAACTTCATCAGAGCTCAGCTACTTATACGAGCTTAGGAAAACAAAAGCTAGTCCTAACTTGAATAAAACACAAATATCTTTAGCAAGTTACTTTGGTTCAATCAGTTGGTTAAGACGTGATGATGTGGGAATAGGACATGAGTTGTATAATGTATTAGCTTCACCGAACCTAACTGTTAAATCATTAAGCTTAACTGCATCTACGGTTATTAATGTACTGGCCAAATATAAGCAGGAGTTACATAGCTTTTTCAAGTCAGAGGGAGTTGATTTTTCTTTATTTTTAATTCCTAAAAACCTCTCTCATACAAAAAAAAGAAAGTTTGTTGGGAGTACAATATATCGACTGCTTTCTGCTTACCATAGAATGAAAACCCCTAGCTGCGTGCTAAAAGGGGCTTTAGAAGTAGTATTATTATCAAATTCGAATAACTTCAAATCTTTCCAATTTTTACTATCAGCTTTAGCTTCTAAAACGCAATGTGATGACCTCTTTACTAGTCAATCGCAATTTAAGGGAGAGGTCAGTTCTGTATTTTGCGCAGGTACTTGTTCTCAGGTTATGCCAGGTAACTTATTTAGCTTTGAAGTGTTGCAACAAATTACTCTTGATAAATTCTCCCCCCCTGCAACCGTAATAGAAGAATTAATGTTTTCATGGTTGATGGCATCTCAATGTGTTCAACCTTTTGACATACCAAAGCTTACGGTAGGATCATTTCGCCTGTTGAAGGTTGGAGGCAAAGTTAGAAATATTGAATGTGAATACTTTAAAGGCCGGGCAAAGGTATTTCATACAACCCGCTCTCTTTCTGTTAGTACTCTTGAAGGTGAAGCACTAGTATCATATTTGTCTTTAAGAAAAGAAAGTGAGTATCTTGTTGAAAAAAGGGCCCTTGTAATTAGTAATGGGGTTAACTCACTAGTTGGTACTCTTTATTGCCTATTAACGACAAGAGTATTGTCAAACTATTTGATTGAACACCATCGTAAGCTAGATAATATACCATTGTCTATGCCTAGAGCATTAATTTCATTGATTAAAAATACTGGTGGTTACGCTGGTATTGAGGGGGGCCCATATAATGGTCTTTTAGTTGAAGATGCATCAAAACCTGTGGCAACAACAAATTTAACTTGCCCAGTTACACTCTTTGGTTTTCAGGCTATAAAAAATAGCGCTGTACATGCTTTTAGTGACCCTTACACGCTTAATTACCTCATTAATAAAAACTCACACTCTAATCAAACTGAAAAGCGGCATTATTTGAATAGTGAGAATGAAAACTGGATTAATTCAGCAGGACGTATAACTAGAGAAGTCATGTTGGACTTAATTAATAATGTGTATGATCTAGATTTTGAAGATTTAAATACCAAGGGTAAGAAAGAAGCTGTTGAGCGGTTTAATAGTGAATTCATGTCAGTAACACAAAGTGTGTCTTATAAAGCGGGTGAGATGTTATCTAGACTTAGAATTATAACCGGACAAAATAAAGGTGAAATTAATGAAGTGGGAGTATCAGCTCTCGATAGTGTTGAGGATACACCAAAATTATCCTTTTTGTATGTCATGGATAGTGCTGTTGTTGCATGGAAAATGTTCAATTATTTACACGAATTTAAGAAGCATTATAAAAAGTTATTATCCCGAAACTCTGAATACCTTTATAAGACAGTTTTGCCTACTGTAGAGTGGGCAGAACATACTCTGAGTCAGTTGAGTAAAGAAAGTCAAGAGGCTGGACAGGCCATATTCGAGAATGCAATTAAAAACCGCGTTGTAGTTAGTGTTTTTCATTCTATTTAATGAGGTTTAATATGAAATTAAATTTTTCTACAACTGCATATGAAATGTTTTGGGAAGATCAAAATCAAAAGCTGCTCTCACACCCTTGTTTTATAAAGGAAAAAGGAATAATTTTCGATGATGTATTCTATTTTAAACACCACAATATAAATAACGTTACAGAAATTAATTTTTCATTGTTTGACATGCCTCACATTAATTCAAGTGGATCTGCAACTTTAAAAATAGGGGGAGATGTATACCCACTGTCAGCTAAAGAATATGCCAAATTATTTTTTATCGCTACTATCCCCAAAAATAATGTATACGGTATTACTTCTATTTTACAAATAGTAATACATATTTTTGCTTTCCTAAACTTCCATAAAGCTCTATATCTAAGTTCAAATAAATTAGAAGATTTTTGGATTTCATATTTAAGTGAGTCAGTTAACGAAAATGGATTTTATAATCGTTTATCTCCTCCGAGCTTTAGTGCAGCTATCAAGTTTATACCTCTTGCCATTACAAGAAACAAACTTAAAGCGCTAGGTGTTATTGGTGTCATAGATAATAATATTACGCAAAAAAAGGTTGAAATCATACTAGATAATGTATGCCAATCACAGTTAGGTATAACACTGAGTGAATATAGATTAGGGGGGAGTTTTAACTTTTTAGGTTTAGAGCTTGGGCAGTACTATATTGATTATTTAAGGTTGGTTTACCAAAAAGATTACTTATATATGGCCATATGTAAGAAGACCATTAAAAAAGTAGCTGAGACCTACAATAGAGTTTTGGATTCAAAGTTACACGTCAGGATAAACGATGTGGTGGTAGCTTCGTTAACTCATCACAAATTAGACCCCCATAAGAAACACACAAAAGGTATTAATCACAAAGACTTATTTAATGAGGTGCAAGAAATTGCATTCAGCGAGTATCAAAAGCTGTTTGAGAGTGCCATGTCGCTCAATGAAAAGTGTATCAAAGAGCTAGTAATCAAGCTCGGTCTTGGTATGCGGTTCGATGGCGTTGAAATAATTCGTATTTTAATGCTCGCAAAGTTTTATGATTTGGATGTGCAAAAATCACCAACAGAGATATGGGATAGTTATTTAGCTTCACTCGATAAGACTTTTATTGAAAGTCATAAATTAGCTGAAGTGACTATTGAATGCGTCTATGAACAAATGCAAGGCATAATTTTACCAAAAAAACTGAAAAAAGCGGAGTTTTTGCGAACCCTTGAATGTTTCGGTGATAAGATTCTAAAAAAAGGTTTAAGGCCTGATTATAGATCTTTTAAGGCTACATTGAATAATATTGTTCATGCTATGACTACCCTTGTTGCTGCTTGGCTAGGTTATCGAAAAAGTGAGTTTGGTTTTCCGTTAAATGCAATTCACATAGAACCAAACATAGATATTCTTGATAGTTCACATATACCATTTCGTTTTAAGTTAAATTGGCTTGTTCCAAAAACTCATGGGAAAACTAAAATTAAGAGAGAGATTACTTCGCAGTGCTATCAAATCGCAGTACAGCTAAATAACTTATTCAGTGCTTCATTCGATGATCCATGCTTGTATGAATGCGGTGAAGGGAAGAAAGTGACGACTCAATCTGAGATGTTTATTGAAAGAAGGGTGAAGGCAAACTGGCAAGATTTTGTGTATAGTTATCAGCCTTTTAATGATGTTCTTAAATTAGCGCTATTGAATTCTAAAGATGTGGAATTTATGAACAGTGATGAGTTAAAAGACTTTGATCGATTACGTCACATGTATGATCCCCAAAGCGCTCGGTATAAGCATCTATTATCTACAGCAAAAGAGGTAAAACGGGATTGGAAAAGATTGTCTTGTACTTCTTTTTCTAGCTCTCGAGCCCAAAGAGCGTTTAAAGCTTCATTAAAGTCTTTTATATCCGTTGGTTTCACCCACAATGAGTTACATCAAAAGTTAATAGAAACTTACTTTTCTGAAAAAACAAAAAAATTGCTTCGCTCCGGAACTGTGGTTTTAGACAACAAAGCTATGAATGATATTGTTAATGAATTGCTAGTGGGAGTTCGTTATCCATCTTCACATGCATTGAGACATATTTGGGCTGAAGCCGTATTAACTCGATATCATGGTGATATAGGTGCCGTGATTCAGCATCAATTTTGTCATTTAGATAGCTCGTTCTTTATGGCGTATCTTCGAAATAAAGACGTTCGAGGCTTAATGAAAGGTGCAAGTCAACGTTATCTTAATTCTATTGTGGATTCGTTGCTCATTGATTCAGATAAAGTAGGGCAAGAGTATATTGGTGGTTTTGCTCATTATGTCAAAAAAGCTGTTGCTCTTACTAAGCCAGTAAGTGTAGATGAGTTTAATACATTAAGGTCGAGTATCAACGAGCGTATCATTAGTATTCAGCCAAGCATTTTTGCTATATGTATTCCTAGAGATAGCGGTGAAATAAGGGCTAAATGCGCCAAATTTGGCAGTATTAATCCACAAGATGCCAAACCAGAGTTCTGTTTGAATTGCACTAATGCTGTTATTACATCTGGAAACTTAAGAGGTATTTGGACAACAATTCAACCGATGGTGAAAGAAGCTCTTAACGAAAATACGTTAGGTTTCATGCTGGAATCACATTTACCTACTTTACGCTCAGGCTATAAGCGAATAAAGCAACTACAATCATCAAACTCGGAAGCAGTGGCGAAAATTTTAGGGGTTATCGAAACTGCAATCAAGACAATTGAATTAAAGCTTCAGCAAGAGAATACAATATATGGCAAATGATCATATTGACTTGGATGAGTTAATTGGAGAAAAATTCCTAGAAACTCTAGATGATAAATATATTCAGTCTCATACACCCGAAAGACCATCGTGGGTAATTGATGATGAGAATCATACTACATATAAGTCTTGGCAAATTATTTTGGTAATTAAAGAAGAAAAAGAAGAAAACATCAAAAAGTTTGGAAAAGTTGCTAATAATAAAACACAAAGATCTTTGTATAAGATATTAAAGTCTGAAGTTGCAGAAAAAATGGAGATTAGTTCTCAAAGTATCTTCAGAACTTCAAAGTTTAGCCCTTCAATTCTTAAGTTTTTTGATGAAATAAATATCGCCTTGTTAGAGTTGTATGAAAAAGAACAAATTAAGCAAAGAAATAGACAAAAAAATACGGGGATTCGGTCTCGAAAGAAACAAGCTATTGTGAGGAGTCACCAAGATATCGAAAACGAATTAAATCAACTTAAAGCACGAACAACTAAAGAAGTGCTCGATTTAGCTATAGATAAAATGCCATTAGATTACAGGCTAAAACTAGGCCTATAAAATAAATGTATAGAAATATGCGCTTTTAGTAATTAGAGCAAGTTTATATAAATTGTCATATTCCACACTGAGTAAGGTGGCTCACTGGACTTCCCCGCTTTCACTAAACACCTGCTTATAATCTTAAAATACAAAGCAGAAGTAAGCTTCCGGTTTGTAAGCCTATATTGCTATATTTCGGAAGAAAACTTCCGTTTATAGGGCTTCAAGGGTAATTACCGGAAATATACTTTTGTTTTTTGATAGCGTTAACCTAGATAGATATATGAGCAACTTTTCGGGGTCTTATTTGAGCGAAAACCAGTCATTTAAGTAAGTTGTTATTAGCTTAGTAAGAATAAGAGGAAACTTTCCTCTTTTTTACATGTTTATATAGGCTACAGAAAGCATAATATTTGTAGCTGGCAATAGTTTACGCTATTTGCTATTAATAGGGATTCATAAAATAAGGACGTTTTCGCGCTAAAATAGGAAAGTGTCCACTGATAAAGCTGTTAGCTGCTAAGGAATACTTTGGAGTCTCCAATCGAAATTTTAATAGGAATTATTCTTGGTGCTATAGCTGGATATGTGGCTGCATACCTTAAAAAGAAAGCACAGAACCGCGCATTATTAGAAGATGTTAGGCGATTAGAAGAAGAAAAAAGATCTGTAGAAAAGAAGTTCGTTGTAGAGGTAGAGCAAGTAAAAAAAGAGCATAACTTAGAGATTGAACACCGAAAATATCAGTATGAAGATAAAAGGAAAGTGTACTCTGACTTTTGTAACGACTTAGATAAGTACCAGAGCCAAGGGCAAGTCATCTTTAAAGAAAGAATGATGCCTATGATGACTCGGTTGCTTGAATCAATTGAGGATAGTGACGGCTCAACGAAAAGTGTAGAGGTTTCATTTTCAGATTACTTTTCTGAAATGCTCTTACTATGTAACGACTTAAACTTGGCTTTTGTCGAAGTAAAAAATCAAACAAACAAATTGCGACTGAGCACTTCTGATGAAGCTGAAAGTTTATTGAATGATTTACTTATCAACTTGGAGCAAACAAAGGATTTATCTACTGATTTTATGCAGTATCTTGCGACTCCCAATGGTATGAATGATAAAGATAAACAAACTGAGTTAACAAATATTCTTACTGAGCTAGGTCTACAAAATGAAATTATTCGAACTAGTTTAATAAAACAAATGAAAAATGAACTTCAGAATATATAGCAGCTAACTAGGCACTTAAATGAGAGTAAAACAATAGGTTACGTTTTGCTTCGCACACATTCAACCCACCATTTTAGTCCGCTTAGTGCGGCGTTACAGGGCTAGATGATTAATCTACCCTCGGTTAATAATTAAAAGGATGAGTTATGGATAACCTTAAAGTACGTTTTGAAAACTGTTACGGTATTTCTTCATTAAATGAAACTTTTGATTTATCTAACACCCGAGGAAAAACTAAAGCTTACTCAATCTATGCCCCAAACGGACTGATGAAAACATCGTTTTCTAGAACTTTTGATGCCTTATCAAAAGGCGAACAGCCAAAAGAAGAACGCTTTAATCGCCTACCAACTTGTACTATTGAAGTTGATAATGTTGAAATTAAAAAGGAACAAATATACGTTCTTAAATCTGAAATAGAAATAAGCTCTGATAATGAAGCCGTAACAAATATTCTAATTAATCAAGAGAGTAAGATTAGATATGACACATTAATTTCTAACATTCACAAATTGAAATCAAAGCTTGAAACATCACTCCAAAAAAAGTCCAAACTAAAAAAAGGTGAAGTCGAAAATAGGCTGATAAATGACTTTCAAACAGATAATTTTGTTAGAGCAATAGAATTAGCAAAAGAAATTGTTATTGGTGATGATTTAAAAAGTTTTATCTATAACGAAATATTCGACCCCAAAGCCATTTCGATACTAGAAAGTCCTGAGTTTCTATCAAAATCCGATGAGTTTAATCAGCGTTATCAAGAGCTCTTTAATCAAGAAGGAACAATATACAGTAGAGGGGTTTTTAACCCTACAAAAGCAGATATATCTTTCAGCACCTTAAATAAGCAAGGTTACTTTGCCGGTGGGCATAAAGTTCATCTTCAAGGTGAGGCTTCTTCAATTAATTACGAAGAACTGCAAGAAAAAATGAGGGTTGTACATGAGTCAATTGACAGTGATGATGAACTTAAAAAGTTAAGAGTTAATTTAGCTAAAAATGCACAGACTCAAGCATTAATTTCATTGTTGGAAAATATTTCTGCAACTGAGGTTGAGCTACTTTTGCATAATGAATCGCCCCGAGTTCATCGGAGACCAGTTTGTTTAAGTCAGGCCACTTTACCTGACTCGTTTAAATTATCATAGTAGTCTGTTTCATATTGAGCTGGTGAAATATACCCAATTGAAGATAATAAG
>NZ_JASDCM010000032.1:0-17299 GCF_030407915.1 Pseudoalteromonas sp. APC 3250 | reverse complement strand
TATTGAAAAGTGCCAACTGAGGATCGGCATCATAAGCTATGACTTTCTTACCGTATTGCACGGCTAAACAGTCAGCTAAATGCGCTGTTAAAGTTGTTTTTCCGACCCCTCCCTTCGGGGACCATACAGAAATCACTTGCATATGACCTTCCTGATTTATATTTATTAGTAACTTATAAAGTATATATAAAGTGTATTTTAAGTACTTTATATGTATTTAATAAGTATGTAAATAGTTTTCTTTTGTGCATGTTGAGATCGTTGTTGTGTGTGAAAAAAAAGATCTTGATCATGATTAGTTATCTGGTATGCTCATACAAATGCATTATCGTGCATTTGTATTTGAGGAGCGGGCGTTGGAAATAAGAATTTTAAGAGAACTGTACCATGAGGGGCTTTTGAAGAAGGCTTCGGTGGTTCCTGCTCCTATGGAACAAGATAGATGGTTACTGGTATTTGAGCGCTTGAATGGAGCTCAAGAAAAAATAACGAGAGCCAGGACTGATCAAGAAAAATTGTATAAAAGAATAAACGGCGCGCTTGTTGATGCCAGAGAAATAGGCTTTAAAAGTGTAACTGTAGAATTTCAATAAGCCAGAAAAGCGAAAACCGCTGGTGCGAACAGCGGTTTTACAGAGGGCTTAGCGGAGTAGTCAAATGTGCTTGCAAACAAACCTGACAGAGCAAAAACCCCTAAAAGTCTGGATAAGTATGGCCTGTCCTGTGTTTGATGTCAATTCAAAATCGAACAAACGAACACTGTTCGTTCGATTGGCGGACGCTATTCGTTCGGTGATCGTGTTCCCCACATTTACTTCCTCTAAGCTCGCGGCAATAAGTACAGTTGAACCTGTACCGCGAGGTTACTTTGATAAAGAGCGAAGCTGACAATAACCAGAAGATAATAAGACAGCTTTACCGTAAATGTCCTTCTACTGATTTCAATCAGCTGATGGGAATTGGTAAGGAAGCGTATTGCCGCTACGTATGGTCTTATCGTATAGCTGACAATGATTCGCCTTGGCGAGCTATTGGTACTCGTCAATCAGGTAAGAAGACGTGCAAGCTGTCTCAATTTTATCTTGATGCATCTATAGGGCGTGATTGTTCTATAGACTGTTTTGTGTCGCCTAACCAATTCTTCGATTGGCGCAATACTAAACAGTTAGCTTCACTGCATGCTAATTGGTTAGAAATTGATATTAATACGCCAGCAGGAACTACCAGGGAAACCAAAAAGTCTTTATCTAAAGAGCAAGAGGCTCAAGTAGTAAGTGAAGTCTTTAACCAGCTCGAATCTCAGGGCGTTCCTTTGCCAACAGGGTATGTGCTATCAGGCTCTGGTGGTGTGCATCTTTACTGGATGTATGGCGGTGTTGATGCATATAAATGGCGTGTTGCTGCATGGCGCGATATTGCATCGTCTTTAGTTAGCAAGTTGAAAGGTGGAAACCTTTGGCATGTAGACTTAGGCGCGAGTAAAGATCCGGCACGAGTGCTTAGGATGCCTGGTACAAGACACGGCTCGACTAGACGAACTGTGGAATTTTATTCTTGTGGCGATGTGTTCAGCTTTGAAGAGCTGGCAAAGTCTTTAAATGTTGAAACAGCAAAGCCTAAACACCTAACGTTAGTTCAATCAGCTTCAACACCTGTTAAACCCCGTAAGTCACCCCCAAAAGATCCGAACGTATATAAAAAACCCAATGGAGGGAAGCATACGATAGGGCAATGGTGGTTCAAGATATACACGCACATTCTTCAACATATAAATGCGAACCCAGTGAAAGAGGGGATGCGCGATAGTACGGCATTTATATTATTTGTGGCGCTAAGACACATTCAGGATGAGGAAGCTGCATATCAGCGCGTGAGACAGCTCAATGAGCGTCATATAGGCCTAACGGATGAAGAGCTCAACAAGTACCTGAAGACGGCGAAAACAACGCTGTATAAATACAAAAAGGACTCGATAGCAGACTATCTAGAACGCCAACTAGGTATGGATGTTTCATTTCTACACCAGGACAAAGCCAAACTCACTCCTGAAGAAGTTAAGGCCGCTAGGCAAGCTGCGGCTGAGTCAACGGCCAAGAAGAAAGCGGAATCAACTTTAAGTCGAATCCTAAGAGCTGCCAGGGAGCTTCTAACTCAAAATGTCACCCTAACTCAAGTATCTGTAGCTGCGATTTGTGGCCGGAGCGAGAGAACGGTTAGACGTTATTGGTCTGAGGTTATAGGTCATCCGGCAATTAGGTCCGCTTCTATATATTCCCCCCCACAGAGATGTCCGGTAGGAGGGTAAAAACCTCTATATTTCAAACAGAATAAAAGAATTAAAGTAGTTTATTATTCTTTTGGGCCTGTGGAATTCGTGAATTAAGCCGTGAGTGTGGGCAATGCGTGTGGGTAACTTGTGGTCGGCTTGCCCGTCCATGAGTTATCCATATGCTTGTCCATACGGTTAGGCTGTTGCGCGTAGCGTAAATTCACAAGTCCATAGGTCTTTGCATATTCTCTAAAATTAGGCATGCCTAATTTTTATTTAGATCACGATATAGACATTTCTCTCTATGTTGGCCATTCCAATATAGATAGAAATAGCTATGCTGTAGTAGCTTCAAAAAAACCCCCTTTCACTAACCCTAGTTTTTCGGGGATTTATTTTTGACTTTCGTTTAAGTTGGCTTTTGAGCTTTTATAAGGCTCTCTAGCTTGAAACTTTAGTAGGATTTTTATGCAACTTTCTTGCAACTTATTGGGATTATGCTAGTATGTTAATGGGTTTTTACAGAACAAGGGCGCTTTCGAGCTGCCCGTTATACGTAATGAGGAATGCTGTATGTCGGGTCTAGGCGAGGAGCTTAAGCTCGTAAGACAAAATCTAGGGAAACAGCGCCCCCTAGAGCAGTTAAAAGGAGAAATTCTTGAGCTGTTGGATAAGCATGGTGCTACCCAGGTAGAAGTTCAGGCTTGGCTTGAGCAATGTAAAGATGTGACAGTGTCACGCTCTACACTATCTAGGGTAATTAAAAGCTGGCGCGAAAGCACTTGAGTCGTTAAGAGCCTTCGCGCCTCTCTTTTTTAACAGAGGGGATTAGTCGTGAAGGGCTGGAAAAAAATATTATTTTGGGTTGGCGTTTTCTTAATCGCTCCCTGGTTGTTAATTATTTTAGCGTCTCAGTTGGGATCGCTATTTTTATCCCCTTCAGGGGAAGGTGTTATTTCAGGACTTGAATCCCTTCGGGATTGGAGTGGGTTGAAATTGATAGGTATCGCGTTAAGCGTATTTATCCTTTTTTTTGGAAAAGGATTTGCTGCCTGGTATATCCGGACCCGCATTCCAAAACCTGAAGATGTTTCTGATGAGCAATTTGAAGCTGCATCGGTCAAAGCTGTCAGCTTACTTCATTGGTTACTGCTACTAGTCGTAGGCCTTAACCTTTTTTATATCTTATTTGTCTAGCGGGGCCAGCTATGATTCTGGACTCGTTGATCGACGCTTGGGGAATTGCATTAGGCCTTAAAGCTGCATCGATATTGTGGGATGTTCTATCTGATTCCGCGATCATTCTAATCCCTTTGATTTTCTCTTTATTTAAAGGGGCTGAGCGTATTTTACTTGAGGGGTACGATGATGCTACTTATCGCTCGGTCGTATATAAGATTTTCGCGGTATGGTTTGTTTTCACACTAGCGGTTGTACCTTCTGTTACCTTTAAGGTAACGGATATTAAACCTACCCCAAAAGCTTGTTCGTCTGCTGAAGCACAGGTTTCTCAAGCATTAAGGGAAAGTGATAACGAATCTCCGGAAGCGATACGAGCATCAAGCGTACTTGAGGAAAGGTTTGATGCGGTTATCGATGGTGAGCGTGTTCGCGTGTCACCTTTTATTTGGGTCACGTTAGCAGTCTCTCAGGCGATTAAAAATGAGTCTGTGAGCCGTTTACCGTGTGCTACTGATATTCGCTTAATTCGCACTGAAATGTCCTCCACACAACTTCCACCTGGTATGCGGCAAGAAGTGTCTGATTTTGTAAGGCAGTGTTACTGGCCGGCACGTCGTAAGAGTATTGAATTAGACGTATTACCTCCTGAAGAATACCTTTGGCCTGGTCATCGAAGCTTTATCGAGACAGTCGGCCTTTACGATAATAAAGGCGGTGATGGATTTTATTCCAGAACGGCAAGGTACGGCTTCTCTACTTCGTCAAATGCGCTCTCTGAAACAGAAAGCCTTCCAGCTGGATATGGATTTCCAACTTGCCGCGAATGGTGGGTTGGTGTTGATAGTGATCGGGAATACTCACTAAGACATCGTTTATTTGAAGCAACTCCTAATTGGATAAAAGAGGAAGAGGACGGTGTTTGGGCAATTATTCGCGGATGGTTCACTTCTGTCGAAGAGGAAGATGCTTACCTTGATAAGCGTGATGCAATTGTTTCTCAGGTTTTCTTTACGAATAAATCAGCGTCAGATTTTGGTTTTACCGGTGCATCCGATTACGGGCTTGATTCTGGTGATACTGGATTCATGGATTATGCCGGTAGGTTCCTAGGAACCATCGGGGTCGCACTTGGTTCCATCCCTCAAACAGCCGGTGCATCTATGCTCCAAATTGCAGCGCCTTTAGCAAAGCCACTGATTTTATTGGTCGTGCTAACAGCATATGTGCCTGCAATGCTCGTTGGTTCTTTTCAAGCAAAGCATGCTCTAACGTTTGCATCTGTGATTGCCAGCATTATGTTCTGGCCGTTTCTTTGGGAGTTGGGGAGACTCGTGGATGACACGTTGCTTGAAGCTTCTGGCGGTGTCCTTTTCGGTAGTTTGGGAATCAACCAGGCAATGCTTTCACAATGGTTGTCAGGTTTCTTTTTCGTTTACGGTCCTGCGCTCTTCACTATGGCGCTTGGTTGGGTTGGTATGGCAGGAGCTGACATCGCACAGTCTAAGACAAAGGGTGTTTCATCAGCGGGTAGTGCCGGACAAAGTGGTGCAGGTAAAGCTGCCTCAGCTGGTAAGGCCGCAGGTAAAAAAATGTCTAGTGGCGCTAAGAAAGCTGCAACTAAAGGGGCAGCTTCTTGATGCTAAATGAGAGGTCATTATGAGTAAAAATAAATTTGTTGGATGGTTGGGAAAAGCTCTAACCGTAATTTTCTTCTTTGCTGATGACGAAGAAGAGCGAGCCAGAAAAGAAAAGAAAGACCTTGAACGCTTTTCTGATGGGGTCGGAGGTTACAACATTTCTGGTGAGCATATGACTTCTGATGAAGCCAAGGCGCATAGAAATTTACACGGTACTGACTATGACTATTAGCGGGGCCACAGATGGAAGTTTTTAGTGCGACACTTGGTGTAGATTCAGTCACCTTTTCGATGTTTTTGACTTGGCTGTTAACTGCTATGGCCGTCATTTTTTCGGGAATGTGTCTCATGGGTATGTATAACGAAGTAATCGAGGGCGATATGGATTGGGCTGATGTATTAATTCGAGTCGTGATCCTCGTTGCATCGATAACATTTCTATCAGTTGTTTATCTGTGACGTAGTCACACTTTATTGAAAGGGTTTTTGTGTGATGAAAGGGCTACAAAAACAAAAGGGTTATGGTGCGTTACTCATGATAGCCCTTGTAGGTATTTTGGCATTGGGTAGTACTGTGTATTACAAAACCCGAATGTCACAGCCAGAGAGTGTTAGGGAAACCTATGAATCATCAGCTGAAGAGTTACGTCAGATAGCTAGTGCCTTAACTAAGTATTACCGTGAGAATATGTCTTGGCCATCATCATTAAATGACTTGGCATTAGCCGGTTATTTCAATGGTGATGCAGCTCGCTGCGGCGGTGGAAGTGTTTTCCAATCATCGTTTTGCACTGCTATTTTTGGAACACAGGTAGGAGACGACTACACGCTTACAGTTAATTTGCTGAAAGAAGGAGTTGCACAGGCAGTAGCAAACCAGATTCCAGGTGGTTCGTCAGCTGGGACTACTGTTACGGCAACTATCAATAGACCTTTTCAGTCAGCGCTTTATGACGATTACTTACAACGAGTAGAAGACCCTGATAATCCGCAACGTACTCAGTTAGAAGTTGACTTGGACATTAACAATAATGACCTGGTTAATATTGGTTCGCTTAATGTTCAACGAGCCACTTTCGATGATGCTGAATTTACCACTGCCGATATAGAAAGAATTAACACTGAAGAGGTTCAACTAGGTAATAACAGTATTACCTATGCGGGTAATCAGCTAAATGTTAATGCTGGAACGGTGAGAGCCAACGGTACGCTGTCTATGAATGGCGATATTGTTGGTAATGGCAACGATATTACTGGAATTGATTCTGTTTCAGCAAACATCGGCCAGTTTGATTCTATAAGCGCTGATAGCGCGGCAATCAATAGCCTTAGCGGTGACTCACTGGATTATAATAGCGGTAGTATTGATTCAGTGAGCGGTAATAGGCTCACGTTCGGTAATGGTTCAATCACTGCACTTGACGGTAATACATTTACCTACAACTCAGGCACTATAAGCTCAGTATCCGGTAATACCTTGGACTTTAATAGCGGTAATATCAGTTCTTTATCAGGTGATTCATTGTCGTATGGAACAGGTACTGTGAATACGTTAAGTGGTAATACGCTTACTTATGGCACGGTGAACGGCACGAATGGTAATTTTGATAGCGTGTCAGCAAATAGCGGGTCTATTGGCAATATGAGCGTTACAGGAACGGCAGAGTTAAACAGACTGTCATCATCTAACGGTAATGTGACTAATTTAGATGTTACTACAGGTAATATTAATAGTGGCGAGGCAAATAGTGCTTCAGGTACATCGGTATCGAGCTCTGGTACATCGACATTTAATGAATTAGATAGTAACCGTATCGATACCAATAGCTTTAAAGGTCAGACAGTGCAAGCATCGAGCGGTAGCACTTCTGGTAATGCGTCTACGGGTTCTGTATCTGCATCAAATCTAACGGTGAATAATCGCCTTCAAACTAATGTTGTCGAGTCTGATAGTTCATCTGTAGGTAATGCATCTGCATCAGAGTTAGCTATCCAGGAGACGCTGAATGCTTCAGGAATTAACGTCACACTGGCAAGCTTTAATAATGCCAATATAGGGAGTGTAAGTGGTTCAAATTTAAGCGCTGATACCGTGTCCGCTAGCCAGTTTAGCGGTGGTTCGTACACTAGCAATGATGATTTTTACACGCCTCAAAGTTCTGTTAATAACAACCATCTTTTGATTACCGAGCAGCGTAATAAGCTGGATCATTGTATGGATGTAACAGAGTACTGCTTGCCACAGACTCCATCAGTTGATGTTAGTTGCCCAAGTTGTACGGCGTTTGGCAATAGAAGTAGTTTTTCTTCCACAATAACAGGCACTATTTCTGATTGTAGGCAAGGGTGCTCATATCGGTGGGCTACATCTGGCTCAAATCTTAATTTCACTGGGTGTACCAGCGGTACAGTATCAAAAGGAAGTACCGCTTCACCTTCATGCAACGTTTCAGCTTCAGTTGCCCCACAAGCTTCAGCAACAGGCACTGCAACGCTAATAGTAACTAATAGTCACTATAGCGACAGAACTGCTAGTGATAGCGTCAATATCCGTTATGACAACAGAACACCAATAGACCCGTTCAATGATTTACTTCATGGTTGCTGGGTAGACACTCTTGCATTTGATAAGGCATCTTATTCAAGTTGTTTTGGTCGAGTTGAACACCCAAAACTTGGACAGGCAAATTTCTCGGTTGGGGATTATTTAGGCCGAGAAAATTATGAATTTTCTAATTCAGCAGAGTGGGATGTTGTATGGTCTGGGGGATGTACTGGAGTAGGTAGTAAATGCACAACAGGTGGTGTTGGCGATATAGTATCAACGGCTTCTGTTACTCATGTACCGTCAAATAGAACTAAAGAATTCACTGTCTGGGCTACTGTTTGTCAAATCAAGAATGGTGAAGCAATAGGTTGTTAGAATAATTTTAATATTGGGATAATTATGGAAAAAAATGGGCTTTTTCTACGTTGGCTAGAAATAGAAAAAAAAAGAGATTCACAAATTGCAGGCATTAACCGGCTAAATGAGGCTTGTGGCACATCCTACTCCAAAACATGGCCAGGAGTAATGAAAACCAGAGAATACAACATGGAGCGCATTCCTTTAGAAGTTAGGCGATACATGATGAGGCAGGTTTTACCAACGTTGATAGATGTACAAAAAAAAGACATTGAAAAGTTGATTGTTTCATTGACCTAGGTACTACGCAGCGTTATACTTTTTATATCGTGATGTAGGAGATTGATATGAAAAAATCAGTATTTAATTTGAGTTTATTTGCGGCATTAACAGCATCTAATGTGAATGCCTCGGTTAATGATGTTCGCGCTATTTCAGTAAACGAAGTTCATGTACAAAATTTACCAAAATATGCATATACCAGGTCGTTTAACACTGCGTCTCTAGGTAATGAAAACAGCAGTGGGGTAGTCGCTGATGTAGTGGTTTTCTATCAGCCCTCATACTTTGCTAAGCACGGTGAATATGAAGCAACAAAGCGTGTTGAAAAGTGGTTTGAATTGGCAAATAAAACTTATCGCACACATGGATATGACTACCAGTTAGCGATAAAAGATATTGTGCCTGTTGAGTCTATTGATGACGATGTACCTTATCAGGATGTGGTCGATGAAGACGGTAATATCGTGCAAGATGGTGCCGATTATCTATTCTCATTGGCTGCTTTAAATGAAGGCAATCCAGAGTATTCGATTTATCAAGAAAAGTGGAAAGCGGATCTGGTTGTGTACGTTAGAGAGCAAAGGCCAGAAGACACTGTACTTGGATTAGGCAGTATTGGCGGTGAGTATGCTTCTGTACTCGATGACAACTCTGAACCTACTATGTATACAGCTTTGGCACATGAAGTGGGTCATTCTTTAGGTATGAACCATGAAGAGGCTAAGGCATATGTAGGCCCTGAATATGCCAGAGCAACGACCTGTGGCGGTAATTACACTCTTATGTATTCTGCTTCACCAATGGCTAAGACTTTGCACCATTACTCTTCACCTGAGCTTTCAAGTGGTGGTGAGGCTTGCGGTAATGAATCAACCGCTAATAATGCTCGCGTTCTGGAAGAAAACTTTGTCGCAACAACACAGCGCCGTGTAGGTGTTGAAGCGTTAGGTGTTGTATCGTTTGCTGAAACTGCTTTCTCAGGCAATGAAAAAGATGGAGTTGTGATTACATTGCAACGTGATGGTGACTTGTCACAAGTGGCCTCGGTTAAATTGTTCGCGGAAAGTGATACTGCTGAATGGGGCGTTGATTTTGTTGATGCTTATGTTCTGGCAGAGTTTGAACCAGGTGCGGCCACTGCTGAAGTGGTCTACCCAATGGTAAAAGACAGTGAGAGTGAAAGTACCGAATCTTTCTCTGTTACCATGAAATATGCTTATAAGTTGAGTGTTGGTGATGTGGTTACTGCAACGGTAAATGTTGCTGATGGCGCTCAAACTGGCACGGCTGGTATGTTCTCAGTTACTGGGCCTTCAGAGTTGAATGAAGGTGACTCAGGTGTGTATGTTGTAAGTCGCGTCGGCGGTACTGGTGAGGCGGTTGTTAATGTCTCTGCCGTTGCTGGTAGTGCCGTGGCTGGGTCTGACTATGTTGTCCTAAATGAACAGCTTGTATTTGCTGAAGGTGAAGTTGAAAAATCGGTTACTTTGGTGACTGTTGATGACCAAAAAGCAGAAACGAAAGAAAGTTTGACTATTGAAATTAATAGCCCTAGTGAAACTGCTGAGTACGATGTTAAGAGCGTGAATGTCGGTATTATTGATAACGATGATGCGGTAGAGCCTGATGCTGGAACATTTGCGTTAAGCGCGTCAGCGACTAGTGTTTCTGAAGCTGCTGGCAGTGTAACACTTACGGTTACTCGAAGTGGTGGTTCTGAAGGAACGGCTGTTGTACGAGTTTACACGGTGGCTGGTTCTGCGATTGCGGGTACTGATTTCACAGAGTTAAATCAAGAATTGACATTCGCTGATGGTGAAACTGAAAAAACACTCATTCTTCAAATTCTGGATGACTCAGATGATGAATCTGGCAATACTTCTTTTGATATTGTTATTGAAGGGGCGGGTGTAGAAGTGACGACAAGTACCGTTACCATTACATTAACTGACAATGATAATGCCAACTCTGGCGGTGACACTGGCAGTGAAAAAAGTGGCGGAAGCACTGGATTGATGTTTATTCTCTTGTCTGGAGTTGCTTTATTAAGGAAAAAATTAGGCATGCCTAATTCGAGGGTTCAACTATGAACCCTCATCACCTTAGAAGACACAGTGAGTTAAGACCTTATTTTCCTGCGGCCTACATATACAAAATGCAACTCAAAGGGGTAGATGAGTTGCCGAATATAGAGTGGTTGCATGAAGATATTGAGCCTTCTTCAGAAGAGGAACTGGTACATCACTTACTCTCACATCCTGTTTTTATGACCAGCGTTCAAAATGAAAGAGGTGAAGAATGGGATGTTCGAATGGAAAGCTTTATTAGTTTTAGGGAATCGTCAGAAAGTGTGACGGTGTCACATATATCTGATGAAGATTACGATCAAAAGATCATGGAAATTGCTATGTGGTTAATTTCTTTGTGTCACTGGGATAGAGGAAATCAGGATAGCTTGGATAGTCATTAAGTTACTTGCTATCCTTTTGACTACCCAGTGTTTTATTAAAAAATATTGCCCAAAAGGCTATTACTGCTAATATCATTAAATTGCTGACAATTACTGGTCCCATAACCTTCCCTCTTTTCGCTTCAATTTGGCATGCCAAATTCAATAATAGCTCAGTTTAACGCAAATATACTTTTGTAATTCCCTCTCTCAAATGGCCGAGCTCATGAGATACCGTTTTATACGCCAAGCTCCTTGATAACCCTGCTCTTTGAAGCTCTCTCATTCTTTCTTGTGCGTAACTGTGTCTTACGCCATGCGCTCCACTGGAACGGAACAATGTTCTTTTTGATGCAGCAGAGAAGCTGCTGGACCAATTATTACCCCCGCCAATGTTGTAGTGGGAACGGTAAAATACTCCTCTGTCTTTAACTTGCTGTGGTTGCGCTAATCGGCGTGATTCAAGTTTTTCCACCAGGTGAACGGGTATCAATACTTCTCTTTCCAATCCGCCTTTTCCAACTACCGTGTAGCGTATACCGTTACGAGCATGAAATAGAGTGGTTTTTGTCTCTTCTCTTTCCTTCCGATATTCAACTTCTCTATCATGAAGAGGCTTGAGTGTATAAAGTTCATGAGCTCGCAATCCTGCTGCGTGAGCTATTTGAGTCGCTATAGCGTGTTTTTCAGATTGTGCTGAAGCGATCATGGACACTTGTTGGCTGGTATACGCTCTGCCTTTTTCGATTTCATCTTTAGTCGATTTGACGAAAGATAGACGATCTTTTTTATCGGAAATATCCAGTGCTTTGGTTACATTAAGCATCATTGCCTGGATAGCTTGACGCTCCTGATCTAGTGTTTTTTGTCCTACTTCTTCAGAACGAACATCAAGGTATTGCTTGGCTTGCTCGGGAGTAAGTTCTCTTAGACTGATGTTAAATTGTTGATTAACGTAACGAGCAACTTTTTTAAGACAGTTGGTGTAACCTCGGGCAGTGCCTACAGATTTGATTGGCTTGTCTCGGCCTTGCATACGAGCCATAATTTTTGCAGCTTGTTTTTGTGCAATACTTTCCGCTTTTTGAGGGCTGAGTGGGCTTTTCCTAAATCTAGCCATTCTTTTTCACCCAGCGATATACTGTAGACCAAGCTACGCTTACTTTCTTTTCTTTAACCAGAAAGCGATGAATTTGGGCTGTTGTATTCCCCGCTCGATGAAGTGCAATAAGGATATCCGCGTGCTCATCTAAACTTGATCGATAAAATCTCGGTTTTCTAATTGCTTTGGTTAACTGCTTTGCCTTCTCAGTCTCTTTTTTAACATCGAATTCTTCAATCATATTTTACCTATAATGAGTTGTTAGAAAATCATTCACTCGTTGAGTGAATGCGGTCCCAGATGATAAATACCACCTGGGCCGTTTCGCCCCAGTTCGACGCATAGCGTCAGGCTCGGACCGATCTCGCCTAAATCCTCATTACGTGTTAACGGCAGCTCGAAAGCGCCGATTTTTAAGATCGCCAAAAAATGCGGCGAGGCATGATTTATAGAATATTAAATCTTTCTTGTGGGTCTTCGTGACGTGTTGAAGGCAGCTCGAAAGCGCCTATTTTTTTTGAATCCGGAGCAGAAAGCTCTCGGTTGTTTCATGAGTAATAATAGGGCAACCCACCCCCTTTTGCAAGGCCGGATTTTGTGCGTGTAAAAATATGCGCGCAAATGCTACAGGCCGCTGCGGACGCTGTGTAGGGACGAGTTTACGAGTCTTACACAGCGTCCGCGAGCGGACGGCCTTTAGCGCCAAGCCGCGAAGCGGTGAAGGCGCTATGAAAAGGGCAATTGCTCCTGATGCCCTTTTCCCAAAAGGGGGGGGTTGCCCGATGGCACGGTGTTAAATTTAGGCTGGGATAAGCGAAAAGAGGGGGAGGTGTGACGTAGTCACACCTAGCATTTTTTTCGTTGCTTTGCTCGATTTGCAACGGGAGGTTTTACCTCGTGGTAGCGGTCCTGTATGAGCATTGCCAGGTAATCTTTTAAGGTCATATCTTCAGCAGCCGCCAAGTCGTTCAGGTCACTATAGACATCCCTCTCAAGCTCTATGGAAAGAACATCTTTATTACGTCTTGATCTCTTTTTGCGAAGTGCAGCTCTAAAGGAGTTGAGCTGTTTATTTTGAAGGTATTTTTTACACCAGTTGTTTAGTTGTTCAGCTGTTAAATCTTCGTTAAGCCGTATAGCTCGAAAGGTGTCTTTAGCTTCGTCTTCTTTTCCTAAATCGTCGAAATCGAGATAGGTTGGGTCGTTCTTAAGTTTATTGAAGATATATGCCCAGGCATCATGTTTATTTTCGTTAGTTATAGAAAAACGCATGTGTATTTCCTATCTGTGACTGTGTCACAGAGTATAACATAACCTGTGACACTGTCACAGGGGAATTAGGCATGCCTAATTTTAAAAATCACATCTCGAACATAGACGTCTTTGACTATGATGGCCATGTAAGTTGGGTGTATAAAAAACGGTAGTTTTTTATACATAATAAAGTTACCTGGTAGTGACATTATTTAAAGAAGGAATTGTGTATAAAAAGCCATATAATAATCTACGTATAGAAAAGGTATGAGATTATGATAATAGGGTACGCTCGCGTATCATCAGCATTGCAAGACACTGCAATGCAACTCGATGCGCTAAAAAAAGCAGGCTGTGAGAAAATCTTCCATGAAACTTATTCCGGTGCATCAAGAGATAGGCCAGAGCTTGAGCGGTGCTTCGATGCGTTACGGGAAGGTGACTCTTTGGTTGTCTGGCGACTTGACCGGTTAGGTCGAAGTTTAAAGGATCTTGTTTCCTTGGTAAGTGAACTTGAGGAGCGCAAAATAAAACTGAAGTCATTGACTGAAGCTATCGATACAGCTACATCTTCAGGGACGTTGGTTTTTCATATTTTCGGTGCGTTGTCCGAATTCGAGAGAAACCTTATTCGAGAGCGAACGCAGGCTGGTCTTGCTGCGGCTAGAGCTCGTGGGCGTAAAGGTGGAAGGCCTAGAAAAATGGACAAGAAAGCAGTTCTTAAGGCCAGAGCAATGCTAACAGATCCTTCTATAACTAAAGGTGAGGTTGCGAAGCACTTTGGTGTTACGCGGATGACTTTAAACAAAGCTATCTTACTATATCAGGAGTGATAGCTTTTCTGCCTGTTATGGTGATAGTTGCAAATTGGTATAATATACCCCATAATATAGATGTAGCTTGTGGCGGTAGGAACATCCCCACGTTAAAAACCCAAATTCCTTGTTTGTTGTGGCGGTAGGAACATCCCCACGTTAAAAACCTAAATTCCTTGTATTTGCTACCGAAAACCCCAGTTTAAGACTGGGGTTTTTCGTATGGAGACGAAGTGGAATTAAAGAAACTATCCCCCTCATTTTATACTGATAATGTACGTGTAGAACAAGCATTAGACTTTGACATGCAGGCCGGTTGTTGGCTTGATATTGATAATAAAGTTCGCGGGCACGGTGTAGTCAAAATCACTATACAAGGCCTGATGTTTGCTATACCTGTACGATCCCACATAAGGCACGAAGCTTCTTTCATTCTTCAAGTCGACAGAAAAAATAGGCACATAAAAGGGATGGGCCTAGATTATTCTAAAGCTCTTCTTATTAGAGATGAACGTCATGTGGCTGATGATGTATTTGTTTTGCGTAGCAAAGCAGCTGGTCGAAAGTTAGTTGATAAGGAAGAGCATATCACTAAGCAGTTTACCGGATACGTTGAGAAATATATTTCATCCGTTCAGAAAAATGACCGAAATGTATTGAATAGCTTTGAGTATCGATATACGACGTTGATTAACTATCATACAGAGTTAGGCATAAAGTAAAATTAGGCATGCCTAATTTAGAAGCATAGAAAATAACTTATAAAGCACTTATTAAATACTTATAAAGTACTTTGTAAGTATTTAATTAATGTTGTTCAATGGGTGATTCACAAAATGATCGCCAAAAGTTTTTATCAAAGCCTTGTTCTTTGAGTCTCTTATTTTTCTCGAAACGTCCCTATAATCTCTGTACACAATTTTATATTGTTTTGTGTTCTGCTGAGCTTTATTTAGTTTCGTAATAGCTTCATCGTCAAACATACTTGAAGTCCAGAATTCAAAAACTAGATCTCGGTCTCTCCAATCCGGATGCACTAGGGCGAAGGCTCTAAATATTGGTATCTGCTCAGAGAGCCAGTATTTGACATCATCACCCGATACTCGCTTGTTAAACCCATACCCTTTTCCCTCGATGAATCTGACTTCTTGATGGTTAGAACATATGACATCGGCTTCTTTCATACCTTTGGGTGTTTGACAAAGACGATTTAACTCTACGGGATGGGAGTATTCAGCTCGCATAGTCTCAGCTATTATGTACTCGAATAAAGCCCCTCTTAACCTACTTGCGGCACCTTCAATTTTTCCCAACGAGTTAAATATAATATCGATTTTTTCAGGTTCAATTGAGCGAATGGCAACCTCAGAAAGAATATCTGTTAGTTCTTTTAATCCTCGTGCTGTCTCGTTATCAAAAATTGCAGAAATTGTTGCTGGAGAAATGCCCTGGGACTTAAGCTTTTTAAATGCTGAATCGCTGAAGGAGTGTGCAAAAAAGAAGCAGAGTTGCTTGCCTACATTTTTTAAACACCTTAGAGCATTTAGCTTTTGTAAATATGGCGCTATTCCTGTCTCGCTAACCTCATGATTAAGTAGAATGTCACATACAACAAATCCCGGGTTAGGTTTTGAACTGTTGTTCGGGAAAGTTACAAGAGGGCTTAGATAGGAAGGACCAGCCAAGTCCCAAGCGGTGGTACTGACTGTCGGGTTTTTTTCTAATGAACGAACAGAAACTTGGTTGTATGAAATAAACCCAAGTTTTCGCATCCAGCTTTTAACTCCACGAAGAACAAGTTCTTCGGTAAATAACCTCGCTTTCATTGCCGGTATTAATGTTTCAATGTGATTCACATGAAGCCCTAGGTATATGCAGGGTCCTATACCTTCGACGTGTATTTCTTTAAGTAGATTTGCAGATTTTAATTTATTGAGTACAACTTCAGCCGCTAGATGTTTTTTTTGTTTAATAGGAGCGCCGCAGGCTATTTCAAAATGCTGCCTTGGCATAATACCGCCCCTTTCGCTCAGTGCTGTTATGGCAAAGCCATATGCAGAGTTAGTTGACAGTAAAGCTAGTTCCAGGCGAACCCAGTACAAATTGCTACCGGCTTGTTCCTTTAGAAAAAGGAATTTGGCTCGTCTCGGGAATGACAGTTCTAATCGTGAAATGTCCTCGCCAGCCCTAGATACTCTTTGTCTCGCAGCATCCGGAGTTAGTTTTAACGTGTTAACTAGGTGCTCCGTTATTTCAGAGCTCAAAGCTGGTCCGTGTTTTTTTAGGTATTTATGAACCAAATTATTCATGTCACACTGCGCTATATATACAAGATAAATTAATATAGGACCAAAAGAAAAGGCCTAATAGAGACCCCTTTAAAATTGGGGGCTACAGAGGTGTTCTTTTTGGCTTTTAACTAAGAGTGTCACAGTCGCCAAAAAAAGGCTATGGAATGTGCCTATAGAGAGCGGGAAGTTCAATTTGGCATGCCAAATTGAGAATCAATTAAATAAATATATAAAGTATTTTATATATATTTATAAAGTACTTCTAAAACACTTCTAATATATTAGCTTTTTTGCGATATTTGCTTCTCTGCGGCTAATAGTGCTTGCTGCCTTATATAAACAGCGACTGGAATACCAAGCTGTTCAGCTGCTTCTTCTATTAATTTATATTCAGAGTTATTCATGTTCATAGTAAACCTGGGCTTCCTTTTTTTCTCTTCAGGAATAGAAGGTCTGCCCATTTTTACTTCTTTATTATTTGAACCTGACTCCCAGCTGCTCTTAGAGTCAGATTTTGATTCTTTTATCCAGTCCTTAGCCATTAGACTTCTCCAGGATTTTCGTAACCAGAGTTCTTACTTCATTTCGGGCTCTGGTTGTTCCGTTTAATTTATCGGTGTCGCGTGTGAAAATAGTTTTGTAGTCATTCATGGTTCTTGCATATATTGCTAAGTAACTAATTAGCTCGTGTTCTGGTGCTAAATGAGTTTTAACTTCTTTTTGATCACTGACTCTTTTGTCGAAGCAACTTAGAACATTGATAACTCGCTTTTCCGGAACTAGATTATTGACTGCTTTCGCACTATCTAAATCGAGGCGAGATGCTCTAACGGGAACAACAACTACAGAGCTATTCTGGATAATCGTTTTTTCATGGCTACTTAGATTTGCAGTTGGTCGGAAGTCAACAATAAAGAAATCACAGTTTGGGCGTTCGCTTGGATAACTATCTGTTACATCAAAAGCGAACCCGCCTCTTTTGTATGTATTGAAAAGTGCCAACTGAGGATCGGCATCATAAGCTATGACTTTCTTACCGTATTGCACGGCTAAACAGTCAGCTAAATGCGCTGTTAAAGTTGTTTTTCCGACCCCTCCCTTCGGGGACCATAC
>NZ_JASDCM010000031.1:0-23795 GCF_030407915.1 Pseudoalteromonas sp. APC 3250 | reverse complement strand
AAAGCCCGATTCGAAAGAGTCGGGCTTTTTTACGTCTGCAGGAAAGTGAAAACGCAGGTGAAAGGTAAAAGGCATCAGGTAAAAGGAAAATAATAAGCGCCTAATGCCGACTCTATACATTTGCTATATGGCTCTCTACCGCTGTGGGCACTACGACATCACCAGGCTCCAAATTGAGAAAGCCCGACTAGAAATAGTCGGGCTTTTTTACGTCTGCAGAAAAGTAAAAACGTAGGTGAAAGGTAAAAGGCATCAGGTAAAAGTAAAAGAATAAGCGCCTAAAGACTACTCTAACGCTTTGGACGACACCACGACATCTTGCAATAGAAGGCCTGAGAATAAAGGCATTATGAAAATATATCCGTTTGGAGTAAGTCTGGATGATGAGGTGAAAAGTAAAGTTTAAAAACCGACTATGCTTGTGCGTAGTTTGATTTATTACCTAACCAGCGGTGAATAAGTGGGTCTATATGCTGAGGATATTGCTTAAGCATTTGTTGTGCGATGGGTCTTACTTGATTGAGTGTTTGTTTATCGCGTGTTAAATCAGCGATTTTGAATTCGGCTAAACCTGTTTGTTTAGTTCCAAGTACTTCACCTGGGCCGCGTATTTCTAAATCACGTTCTGCGATAACAAATCCATCGTTACTATCGCGCAGTACTCCTAATCGCTTCTGTGCAGTATGAGAAAGTGGCGCATGGTATAAAAGAACGCAATGCGATGCGGTTGCCCCACGTCCTACACGGCCTCGTAATTGGTGAAGCTGTGCTAAACCTAAGCGCTCTGGGTTTTCAATAATAATTAGGCTCGCATTGGGGACATCAACACCGACCTCGATCACGGTTGTTGCGACAAGTACATGAATGTTCCCCGTTTTAAACTCACTCATAATGGCTTGCTTTTCAGTGGCTTTCATTCTCCCATGGACTAAACCAATATTAAGTTCAGGTAAGGCTTCTTTTAATTGTAAAGCACTGTCTTCCGCTGCTTGGCATTGTAATACTTCAGACTCGTCTATAAGAGTACATACCCAGTAAACTTGTCGACCTTGTTCATTACAGGCAAGTTTCACCCGACTAATGATGTCATCTCTGCGGGTATCAGGGATGGCAACAGTGGTAATTGGTGTTCTTCCTGGTGGTAATTCGTCGATCACTGAGGTTTCTAAATCTGCATAAGCAGTCATCGCAAGCGTACGTGGTATAGGTGTTGCTGTCATTACTAGTTGATGTGGATAACAATCACCAAAGCGCCCTTTTTCACGCAGTGATAAACGTTGATGAACCCCAAATCGATGTTGCTCATCAATAATGATAAGTACGAGATTGTTAAATTTTACTTCATCTTGAAATAAAGCATGGGTACCCACAATCATCTGCGCTTCACCAGAGGCGATCATTGCAAGGGTATTAACTCGCTCTTTTCCTTTTGTTTTACCGCCTAGCCAAGCAACCGATATTCCAAGGTTTTCAAACCAGCTGGAAAAGTTAATTCCGTGTTGCTCTGATAATATCTCTGTTGGCGCCATTAATGCGACCTGATAGCCTTGTGCTATCGCAGTTAAAGCGCTCAGGGCTGCGACTAATGTTTTACCAGAGCCTACATCCCCTTGGACAAGTCGCATCATAGGGTAAGCGTGTTGCATGTCTGTTTTAATTTCTGATACTACACGGCTTTGTGCATTGGTTGGCGCAAAGGGTAATTGTGCTAGAAATTGCGCTTCTAATGGATTAGTGGGCTCAAGGGCAATAGCTTTAACTTGTTGTCCTTGCTCTCTTACTTTTAAGAGGCTGAGATTTTGAGCCAACAACTCTTCAAAAACGAGCCGTTGTTGTGCTGGGTGAGTCCCTTGTTCAAGCGCAATTATATCAACATCATTAGGGGGGCGATGCAGTAGCAATAACGCATCACTTAACGGTAGTTGCGATGGTTGCCATTGTTGAGGTAGTAGCTCTTCTACTGCGTATTTTTGAAGCAATTCTATTGCCTGTTCACTCAACGCCCTGATAGAGAGTTGCTTTAACCCCTCGGTTGTTGAATAGACTGGCGTAAGTGTTGATGATGTTGGTTGCTGTTCAAAAGTGTCGCTAATACTGTATTCAGGATGACTCATTTCAAAGCCAACACGTCCGCGACGTATTTCGCCAAAACAGCGAATTATTTTACCCGCGCTAAATGCGTTTTTTTGTGCTGCGGTAAAATTAAAAAATCGTAGTGTTAACCTACCTGTCCCATCATTTATTTGGCAAACCAGCATACGCCTTTTACCAAAGGTAATTTGGCTTGTTTCAATGGTTGCTTGAACCGTTACATGGCTATGTGCGGTGAGCTCACTAATAGCATAAATACGCGTTCTGTCTTCATACCTTAGCGGTAAATGAAAAAGCATATCTTGTACTGTGGTGATGCCTAGCTTTAAAAGTCGTTCAGCCATTTTAGGGCCTACGCCTTTAAGTTCTGTGATTGGGTATTGGCTTAAGCTAGGTTTAGACAAAGTAGGCTCAATTATTGTTATTTAGTGAGTTAAGTGTACTTATACACTGTATATGCATCAAGTATGTTTTAATGCCTGCCAAAATTGTTCATCCGCAACGATTTCGCCATGCTCATCAAGTGCGGGATAAGGTAAGTTCTTTTGCTTACACTGCCTTGCAATAATTGGGTGGCAGCCTTCAAAATACATTGGATGTTTTATTTCTTCACTCAGCATATTTCTATTATATAACCCAGCTAACTCACGTTGACGTTGTGCTTCGAATAAGATTAATGCTGCTGCAACGGATACATTTAACGATTGCACCATGCCTTGCATTGGAATAATAATGTTTTGATCTGCATATTCGAGCGCTTTTTCTGAGATCCCCGTTTTTTCTTGGCCGACAATAATTGCAGTGGGTTTAGTGTAATCAATTTCTCTAAAATCGACGGCATCTTCACTTAAATGAGTTGCCAAAATTTGTACATCGGGGTTATGAGCACGGATACTGGCTGCGGCATCATCTATATTTCTGTGAAGGTGTGTGTCTAACCAGTTCTTACTGCCACCTGAGGTATTATTGGTTAGCCACTTTTGCTTTTCTGGCCAGACTGCATGCACATGATGGCAACCAACAGCATCGGCCGTTCTGACTATGGCAGATAAGTTATGGTGTTTATGTACGTCTTCTAAACACACGGTAAGATCGGTTTGACGACGTGAAAGTACACTTTCAATTCTTTGATAACGAGTTTGCTGCATGGGAGTCCTCTTTTTCGGCAAATTATACGAGATTTTTCACCTTAAGGCACCACTGTTCGGCTAATCGGGTTTTGTAATGAGATCAGGGTTTCGGTTGACTGAATAGCTTCTATTGCTTGTATTTTATTGATCAATACATCTTGTAGATGATCGATTGAGCGAGTCATTACTTTAATAAAAATACTGTAATTACCGGTGGTGTAATATGCTTCAACAACCTCTTCTAATGATTCAAGCTTAATCAGAGTTTGTGGGTAGTCTCTGGCATTATTTAAATTAATGCCGATAAAACAACATACATCGTAGCCAAGCTGTTTGGTACTAATGGTTAATTGGGTACCTGTAATGATCCCCGCTTGTTTCATTTTTTCAATCCGCACATGAATTGTTCCTGCACTGACACCGAAACGCTTTGCTAATTCAGCGTAGGGTGTACGTGCATTATCCATTAATGCATGCAGAATCTGTTTGTCTAGATTATCGATTTGATAATTTTCCATAGGTTTAGTTGCTTTGTATTGTTGTATTTAATGTTTTTATACCATTTTTTTAATGATTTTAATATCGTAAAGCTATTTTTGTTATGGGTTATTGAATTAAACCGTTTAATTGTTACGATAACCATATTGAAGCGCTACTAAGCGCTGAGTCGCCAATACAATAACTGGGAATGAGGCCAATTATTATGAGTTCACACTATGTGCAGCAGCAGCAGCAAATAAGTAAAGTTAAACAGTTTTTTTCACAGCAATTAGAGCAAAAGTTAGGCTTAATTGAAGTACAGGCACCTATTTTAGCTAAAGTAGGTGACGGTACTCAGGATAACTTAAGTGGACACGAGAACGCTGTTGCGGTGAATGTTAAAGCCATTACAGATAGCCGTTATGAAGTCGTGCATTCGTTAGCAAAGTGGAAACGTAAAACTTTGGGCGAGTATGGTTTCTCTAAAGGTGAAGGAATTTACACGCAAATGAAAGCGTTGCGACCTGATGAAGATTCATTAAGTCCAATCCATTCTGTGTATGTTGATCAGTGGGATTGGGAACAAGTTATTTGTGAAAGTACGCAGCGTTCTTTATCTACTTTGAAGCAAACGGTTGAAACTATTTACCAAGGTATTAAAGCTACTGAGAAATATGTTAGTGACAGCTTTGGTTTAACACCATTTTTACCCACAGAGATTACTTTTGTACATAGTGAAGCATTACGTAAAATGTACCCAGATTTTACAGCCAAGCAGCGTGAAAAGGCGATTACTCAAGAATATGGCGCTGTATTTTTAATTGGTATTGGGGGAGCATTGAGTGATGGCAAAATTCATGATGTGAGAGCGCCAGATTACGACGATTGGTCAACCCCGACATGCGAGCAGTACATGGGATTAAATGGTGATATTTTAGTATGGAACCCAGTGCTTGAAGACGCTTTCGAAATCTCATCGATGGGAATTCGTGTAAGCCCTGAAGTATTGCAAACTCAATTAAGTATTACGGGAGACGAAGACCGTTTAGAGTTTGACTGGCATAAGGCATTGCTAGAAAGTAAGCTTCCACAGACAATTGGCGGTGGTATTGGTCAATCTCGTTTAGCGATGCTGTTATTACAAAAACAACATATAGGGCAAGTGCAGGTAGGTGTGTGGCCAGCGCAAACCTATACAAGTGTAGACGGTTTACTATAAAAAATTGGGGCTGTTACTAACAGCCCCTTATTATTAAGTTTTAAATTCAATTTCTATTTTATTATTTTCTAACTTAACACTACTCGGTGGGAAGTTACGGGTCGTTTTAAGTAGTTTATTGAAGATATGGATCTCTACACCCGAATGTAAAACGCTATTCACAGTCAACATGGCTTCATCGAGTAACGTATTCAGTTTTTGCTCTAAACCTGCTACCTGCTTTTCTAATTGTTCTGCTTGCTGACTATGGTGTAGCTGCGTGGTGCCAATTTTATTTATGAGTTCATTTTTTTTATCTGCATCTTTAATTAAATCTGCTTTTTCTAAAGCCGCTTGTAAACTATCAACTTGTTCATTTGTTGCTGTTAGTTCACTAAAAGATTTATCAATCTCTTTGGTCATTTCAGTGGCTGAAGCCGCTAAATTAATTACCATTTTAGCGCCAGATTCATTACCTATCTCGCCGGCAATCAGTTTAGTGGCATCTAGAATTTCACCCCCAAAGAGCTTTCCTTTAGGTAACTCTGATTGACCAATTTGTATTGTACTCTTTGCTTTCATTGAGCTGTGGCTAGCTTGACGTTCAAGCAGAATGTTATTAGCTTCAATGTAACAATATTGAGAGTGTGAGGCATGGACATCGCCTGCGCATATTATTCTACAAGACAGTGATTTATCTTCAGGCTTTTGATGGCCAATTACCCCTTGTTTTACAGTTATATCGCCTCCTGCGGTTAATTCGCCAGATTCAACCGTACCAAAAACGGTAATGTCGCCCGTTGCATTAATACGCATTCCTGGCTCTACATTTTTACTCACTATCACACTGCCTTCAAAGTCGATATGCCCTGTTTTTACCGACACATCGTTGACAGTAAAAATATCGTCAACACGCATGCCATTATTTATTTCAACCGGCACGCCAGCAATCGTAGAGTGTAATTCCATCGGATTATTTTTTGAGATTTCAGTGCCCTCACCTGCAATTAGAGTATGAACCTCTCCGGGTTTTGCAGGTAATACATCGCCTAACACGGTAAACCCTTCTTGGCCTGGTGTAGCGGGTTGTTGCTGTACTAGTAACTCACCTGGTTTTACACTTGCTAACTTACCAAAGTCACGCATATCTACACTGCCATCTTCTTTTAATTTAGGGGCTTTGAGACGATCTTTAAGTGTTTGAACCATTGCGTTAAATTTAGTTGGTTTACCGTCTATAGGTAAGCGCCCTTTGGCGAGTGGACCACTGACTACGGAGCCAGGTGGGAGTTCAGATTGCTTTTGTAAAAGTTGCTCTAAAAATGCTTGTTTATAACCTCTTGCGACGTGCGCTTTAACTAATTCTTTTTTAGCTTCATCAAAACTCAGTGTTGCTCCCCCTTTAGCAAGAGTGAGCGTGCCCGTGGCTAGCATTTTATCATCACTTATCTCCACGCTTAAGGTGGCATCATGACGTGTTGCAACAACTAATATACGTTCAGGTGTTGCACTGCTGAAATAGTTATTTATGGCGTCATGATTGATTTCACACTCGCTGTAAGGCGATTGTTCAATTGCTTCAATGATAAAAGCAGCACTGGCGGGTGCAGATTTACTCGTATCGAGCAATACATTGCCATTATGAGCAAGCTTAAACACAAGTTATCCTTTTCTACTACTAAAGTAAGGTTTAATAAAATAACGTGATTACAGAGTGCTAGAATTTTAGTTTTGAGTCAAGAATTCATCAAAGTGTAGTTACAGATTGGAATAAAAGCTATGAGCGGCGCTCATAGCTTATAGAGGTTAGTTTGTTGAAGGAAGTTCCATAATGCCGTCTATTTCTACTTGTACACCTTTAGGTAGTGCACGAACGCCAATAGCAGCGCGAGCAGGATAAGGCTGTTTAAAATATTGGCTCATTACTTCGTTAACAATGGCAAAATTTGAAAGATCAGTAAGGTAAATATTTACTTTTACTAAATCTTGAATGGTGCCGCCAGCTTCTTCACAAACCGCACAAATATTTTTAAATACTTGGTGTGTTTGCTCGCTAAAGTCTTCAGATATAACGTCCATTGTTTCAGGGACAAGTGGAATTTGCCCAGATAAATAAACCGCTGTGCCCACTTTTACTGCTTGGCTGTATGTGCCAATCGCTGCAGGTGCTTTATCCGTTGATATAAATGCTTTATTCATGATGTTCCTATTTTATTTTTTACGATAGACTTTTTGTACATCCGGCATCACACGTATACGACGCATGATATTAGCGACATGGATACGGTTTTTAACTGTGATCCCTAAGTCTATCACGTATAAATTACTTTCTTTTTCATCGGTAGCTATTTCTACAATATTGGCCTGTGTCGTTGCGACCACATTGGTTAATTTAGCCAGCGCACCTTGGTGGTTAATAATTTCTACTCGTAAAGCCGCAATGTATTCTTTTTCTGGATTATCATCCCATTTTACGACTAGGTATTTTGAACGATCATTTTCCCAGCCACGAATGTTCTTACACTCTTGGCGATGAACCGTTAAACCTTTACCCTGGCTGACATGAGCTGTAATAGCGTCTCCAGGCACTGGACGACAACATTTAGAATAATTAACTAACATGCCTTCTGTACCAATAATGGTTGCTTTTGCACGTTTAGCAATATCGTTTAAGTCATCGTTATCGTTTTGTAATAAGCGTTTGGCAATCAGCATGCTCATTAAATTACCTGAGCCAATTTCTACCAGTAGCTCTAAGGTTGAAGAGAGTTCATGCTCCTCAAGCACTCGCGTAATACTTTCAGCTGGCAGGTTATCAAACTTGTTTTCACCTAGGGCTGAATCAAGTAAGCGACGACCTAATAATAATGCTTCTTCATGCTGTTGGCTTTTAAGGTAGTTACGTACGCCCAGTCGCGCTTTACCAGTAACAATAAAGTTAAGCCATGTTGCGTTAGGATGAGCGCCTGAGCTAGTAATAATTTCTATTGTTTGCCCAGTATCAATGGCTTTACTTAAAGGGTAAGGCTTACGATTAACGCGTGCGCCTACACAAGTATTACCAACATCAGTATGAACGGCATAAGCAAAATCGACCGCAGTCGCGCCCATTGGCAGTTCAACGATGCGACCATCTGGAGTAAACACGTAAATTTCTTCAGGGAAGAGTTCGGTTTTAACGTTTTCAACAAACTCAAATGATGATCCCGCACTTTGCTGTAACTCTAGTAAGCTTTGCATCCATTGGCGAGCACGCTGCTGCGCAGTGTGACCCGCATTGTCGCCAGACTTTTTATACATCCAGTGAGCCGCGACTCCTTTGTCTGCCATGTGATCCATATCGTGAGTACGGATTTGAATTTCAACAGGAATACCATGCGGGCCAACCAAAGAAGTATGAAGTGATTGATAGCCATTAGTTTTTGGCACGGCAATATAGTCTTTAAAGCGGGTTTCAATTGGCTTATATAAGTTATGAGCAACGCCGAGTACGCGATAACAGGTGTCCATAGAATCTACCGCAATACGAAAAGCGTAAATATCCATGACTTCGTTAAATAGTAACTCTTTGTTGAGCATTTTTTTATAAATACTGTATAGATGCTTTTCACGGCCTGATACGGTGGCCTTTATGCCAGACTCCTCAAGGCGTGCTTCAATTTCTGTTTGAATATTTGAAATAACTTCTTTGCGATTTCCGCGCGCTTTAGCCACTTCAGATTTAAGTGCACGATGACGCATTGGATACAGCGCTTGAAAACCTAAGTCTTCTAGCTCATTTTTTATATCGTGAATACCTAAACGATTAGCAATCGGCGCATAAATTTCTAGAGTTTCGCGAGCAATACGGCGGCGTTTATCAGGGCGAAGTGCGCCTAATGTTCGCATGTTATGCGTTCTATCAGCCAACTTGATTAAAATAACCCGAATATCTTGGGTCATTGCCATAATCATTTTTCGATAGTTTTCAGCTTGAAACTCTTTTTTATCTTTAAAGCTTAACTTATCAAGCTTGCTCACACCTTCAACGAGTTCAGCCACCGTTTCACCAAATATTTCAGCTAAATCTTGTTGGCTAAAATCGGTATCTTCAATCACATCGTGCATCAATGCTGCCATGAGCGTTTCATGGTCAAGGTGCATGCTAGCTAGTATCTGAGTTACTTCAACGGGGTGAGTAATGTAAGGCTCGCCACTTGAGCGAGTTTGACCTTCATGGGCCTCTCGGGCTACCACATAGGCTTTTTGAACTAGCTCAACATCGTCTGCTGGCAAGTATTTTGAGATTTTCTTTTTAAGACCTTCAAAAAGATACATTCACACTCCAATGTTCTCGTGAAGCAAATAAGTTAGGATAAGTTACGAATATACGATGAAAACAAAGGATTGCCAACGGCTATAGTTGAAATACTATGCCGTTAGCTAAATCAAACCGGGCGGTTGATTATTGGTTGCCACCAACAATGGCAGCAACAGCAGCTAGTTCTGCCGCTTCTTGGTGTTGTTGTTCTTCACGGTCAATAACATCCATTGAAGAATTATCAACTAAACCAAGTTCGATTTCACGTAAAGCAACAACTGTTGGCTTATCGTTCTCAGGATCTACTAGTGGATCTTTACCACCAACAGCAATTTGGCGGGCACGACGGGCCGCAACTAAAATTAAGTCAAAACGATTACCAATTGCATCTACTGCATCTTCAACTGTTACGCGAGCCATCTTAGCACTCCAAAATAATTTAAAAGCAAAGGCGTAGTTTACTGCACGCAGCAGGTTTCGCCAATAGCCAGTGGTTAATTTTTATCTGTTTTAGGGCATGAACACCTAATTTATCTTAATTTAGATTATTTGAGTAGCTCATTAATTAAAGTTTGATGACGTGTTGTTTGCGCTTTTAGCGTTAATCGCTGTGCAATAACAATACTTTCTATCTCACTTAAAGCAGTATCAAAATCATCATTCACAACAACAAAGTCATACTCATCGTAATGAGAGGTTTCTGATTGAGCTTGTGCCATACGCCCGGCAATAATTTCAGCTGAGTCTTGGCCACGGTTATTTAAACGTTGCTCTAACTCTTGCTTTGACGGCGGTAAAATAAAGATAGTTTTTACGTCATCCATTATTTCTCGAACTTGGCGAGCGCCTTGCCAATCAATATCTAAAAACACATCAATGCCAGCGGCGAGTTGCTCTTCAATAGCTTGCTTAGAAGTACCGTAATAATTGTCAAATACTTGTGCCCATTCAAAAAAGTCATCTTTGGCAATTAGTGCCTTAAACTCATCAACCGATACAAAATGATAATGTTCCGCATCGTTTTCACCAGGGCGCGGTGCGCGGGTGGTGTGTGATACCGATACTTTCATATCAGCATGTTTTTTCAGTAATGCATTTATTAAGCTCGATTTACCCGCCCCAGAAGGCGCAGATAAAATAAATAAGTTTCCGCGAGAGTGTGCCATTATTTTCTCTATCTAAAAATAAACAGGCTCGAACTATAAACAGCTCAAGCCTTCAATTATTATATTGTACTTTATTTAGCTAATTATGCTCAAGTGAGTGGTAAAGCCAAAAAAAGTTACTCAATATTCTGGATCTATCCCGTGAATGGGAGAAAAAGTTCTAAATTTTCCAATTATTTAATTCGGTCTAAAATGATTAAGTCACCACTTTGGTCACCAGTTCGAAGACATTCGATGCCATATCTCATCACTTACTCAATAGTCATAATAGTACAAGTTTATAGTTCTTGTCATGTATTTCATTAATCATTATTTAGCCTTCCATCGAAGTCTCGATGGCAATATCTATATGATGAGAAGTATTGATGTATCTGTATTTACAGCTGATAGAACAATCGGGAATGTATAAGGTTATTTATTGATTTTGTGGTGTCTCAGAAAATGATTGGCCGCTAATTCCGGCTCTAAAATAGAAATGTAGATGTATTATTAATGCTGTTATTTGTCTCTACATTCTATTTTGCAAAATCAAAAGTTTTGCAGTGTTAGCAGTTCTTTCTCACTGCCATGTATGGATTTTTTATGCTGCTTTTGCCTCCATAGTGATGAACTTAACCTCAGAGTCTAGATTAGCTAAAGGCAATACAATTCCAGCCATTAGCTCATATGCAACTTTACGCTGGGTTCTTCTATTCGATAGGTCATAAATTTTTAAGCGTTTTCTTTTTTTATGATTTAGACAACGCTGAGTAACTTCTTCGGCGATTTCATTATCATTTGCAGTACTTGTGAAGGTTCTTCTTAAGTCATGTATCCAAAACTTACGTACACCAGCGCTACCTAAAGGGTTATCAAATTTAACAGTCTTTGTTGAGTACTTACTAAAAAACTTGGACAACATAGTGTTTAAAGTGCTTTCCGACAAATGCCCTGATTGTGAATCACGTTTTGTAGGAAACATAAATTCACTGTCATTGACATTTAAAGCTTTCAAAGCGCAGAAATAAGGCATTACATCATCCGGAACATCTAATGTGATAACTTCTTCACCTAGTTTTGTTGGTCTAACTATCCACTCTTGCTTCTCAAAATTGAAATCTTTCCATTTTGAAGAAATAAGCTCTGATTTTCTAAAACCGAAAATCAAATATAAAACCATTGCTATTTTATTCGAAAGTGGAGCTTGTTTTGGATACTGATTTAATACATCAAACGTTTTTTCAATTTCAGACTCACTCAAGAAAATTTGTCTTTCCTGTGGATCACCACCTGCATTTTTTTCAATAGTTAAATGAGATGTAACATTCTCTAATATTAATTTGTGATCTGATGCATAGCGAAAAACGCTGTGAAAAAAATACAGAGTTTTTCGAGCTATACTTTTTCGGTCTTGCTTTACAAGTGAAATTAATAGCTTCTCCATATCATACCTCGTAATTTCACCTAGCAATTTATTTCCTAAAATTGGTTGGATATCTGCTTTATATATTTCTTTTTGCTTCTTATACTTACGAGTAGTGGTAGATAAAAATCTAACTATCAAATCATCAAGAGTTTCAATTTCACTGTGCTCTTGCATTAAAGGGTTTTTACCATCAGCTAATGCTTTTTGGACCTTTACTGACTTTGAAATTGCAGCCTCATAATTTTTAAAGTATGGATTATTTTCACCATACACCGCCCATTTTCGCTCGTATCTTTTTCTTTGAAATTGAAACCTTAAAAACCAAACTCCCACATTAGGAGAGGTGATTTTTAAATAGATATTTGAAGCAACGTAATAGATCCCTCGTTTTCCAGCTTTAAGAAGCTTTTTGATTGCCTTTTCTTTGTGAACTTCTTTCTTTTTTGGTTTTTCTATCTCTGCCATTTTAGCCTCGCTATTTGTAGTTAATTGGCAGAGATATGAAATCATATGGGAGCAAAAGAAGCTAATAGCAGCTTAGTATACTTTTGTATTTTTAAATTTATCAGTGGGTTAGTTATGCTTGTGAGGTGCAGTTTGAATGGTTAGATTTTAGATGGAAGTTGAATGCTTGATTTTTTATTATAAATGCTTAATAAAAATTAGTATTTTAATTGCCATAAAATTACTTTTAATTATGTAGTAAAAATCCTGTTGAAATATAAGATTAATATTGATACTGTTTTTATATACAGTTTTTGTGGGCAGGGTATGTTAAAGAGTAACTATTTTTAACTTCGTAAAAATCCTCAATCTTTAACCCCTGTGATGCTCACGCACCAAATTAGCAAGCTGCTCACGCAGACATTAATAAACATAAGACGAAGTCTTATGGATAAAACGCGCTAGGACAGAATTCAGATTTCGTCATAACTACAAGTGGTAAAAAGTTATGACAAAAAATAGTCAAATCCGAAAATATAATCTCGTTTCTAAATTCAACAAACAAGAATACTCGTTAATCCTTAATGCTTTTGATGAGTCGGGTTTCAGTACACTAGGTCACTTTCATAGAGAAACGTTACTTAATTCCTTGAAGGAGCAAGACGCCCCATATAAGTCATGTGACGTTCCTCCTATCAATGCCAAATATGCAAGGCAGCTGTTACAAACTCTTCAAGATCTCCACCAGTTAGTTGAGCACTTAAATCAATCTTTAGTTGAAGATAATAATTCAGAAGGAAGAAGAATATATTTAAACAATGCAATTCAGCTAGTGTATGACACAGCCAAGCACTCCTTGAATTGGTTTAGGTTTTTCTCTGGTAAATACAATCATGTAATCGAAGATATAGCCCTCGAGACATTATCTTCAGAGGCCCTTACTGACTTAGCTCAATTGAAAGCAGCTAGGGAGCGTTCAAAATGATCGTAGAGCACATGAAAAATAGCAAAGGCGATAACAGAGGCAGAGTTAAAGAGTTGATTAGGTACATATGCGGAAAAACTAAGCATTGTCGAGACTCTGCTGGGCAAAACATTACAAAAGACGTTATCGATTATGTTGGATGTAGCGTAAGCCTTCCGTTGATCAACCCTATGATCAGTCAAGTTGATGGACTTTATAAAAAGCTCGACATAGAAAGAGTTGACCTCGAACCCTTAATAGAAGAATTTTTGAAATCAGAGGCAAACAATAACCGGGTTAAACAACCTTTTGAGCACTTTATTATTTCGCTGAAAGAGAACGAATCGCTCAATCTTGCGAAATGGAATTTGTTAATTGCGGACATTGCTAAAGAACTTGGGTTTAATGATCACCACTGGGTAGCGTTTAGACATTTAGATACAGACAACGAACACTGTCATCTTGTTTGTTCTACCATATCAAATGCAGCTCCTTTTAAGCGACTAGTGTTGGGCAATAGTTTTAAAAAAATCGCATTCGCAAGAAAAAAATTAGAGAAAAAGTACAACCTATCTACTGATATCTCACCTTATGTGGATGGCATCGGTACAAAGATCAATAATGCTAAGTACAAAACCCGAAAACAAACAATCAGAACTGCAATTGATCAAGTCTTAAATAGCTCAACGGGTATAGAGCTACCGAAATTAATTGAACAGCTAAATAACATCGGGATAGGAAGCTATGTTCAAACCCGAAATGGTGATGTCCGAGGGATTTCTTTCTCGATTGGCTCATTTAAATGCAGCGGCTCTAAGCTTGGTATTGGCTATAGCTGGAAACAACTCCAAGTTCGAGGAGTTAGATATAGCTCTGTGCTTCACCAAAACCGCATTGAACAATCTAACATGGTTGAAAAAGATATAATGGGTGAAATTGAAAAGTACTCATTGCCGCGCATCCAACCTACTAACAAAACTAATTTGGTCATAAAAGTATTTTCGATGGCTTTCACACCTAGTAAAACAGGAAAGAAAAGCAAAAATAGACAGAGATATTCCCAGTGGGGAATATGGATGATAAGGCACAAGAATTTTAAAGGAATGACCAAAAAACAAATTGAAAATCACATTCTATTTCAACGAATGCTGAGAAAGCTGCTCGCGCTTTATTTTAATTGGCTTCGAAAAAAAGACAGAGAAAAAGAAGTCGCGTATGAAAAACTAAAACCTTACCTTGTATGGCTCAACCAGCCGGAACAACGAGAATATGAAAATTCGTTTACTTGTACTTTTTAGTTCTGAATTAGATTAGTGGGACTCGTATCGGATATGCTGGTTTGGACTCGAGCTGACAGTTATCGAAATAAAAAAGTAACTGTCAGATCAAGTACACCTAAGGTAGGACAGGTTTGCAGTAAAACAAGCTATCTCTCAAAATATTGGCTCAATATTAGGTGTCCTTTAATTGACTTACCGCAAATTAATGAACCATGGGTAGCTTCTTTTTTCACTTCTAAATCATGAATGCGCGGGATAAAAATATTATGAAATTTGCAGGTGCAATTCTCCTCAAGAATTAGTTTTGCAATGGAATCAATAAACATTTGATTCGGTTTGTCCGGACGAACCTCAAAACAATGTTCATCATAGCTATAAAGAATTTTTTCAGCATTTCCATTTGGAAGTGCATAGCCGATTTGCTGGAGTTGTAGCTCTGAATATTCTATAGAATCATCGGTGAATTCTGAAATATCTGTCCAATAAAGTTTTAACCTTTCCACGTCATCGACACCAAAGAGCCGAGCGATAGCTTCGAGAAATACAGCCATTGTGACTTTGTAATTGCCTGTATCGCTCAGTAAACCAGTATTCTCAAATTCTGTAGTATTATCTTGTAAGTTATTCATTAAATATTCTCCTGTTTTTATATGGTTCCTATTATCCACATGGAACTTACTTTTTCTTTATCAGACTATGTTATTTTATATTTTTGATTTTTCAGGCTCTGATAATTATTAATTGGTTTTTGTATAGTGCTCTTTCCAAAGTTCATAATTTCTTTGATCATCTTCAATTTTTTCTTGTGTGGTTTTAACCAAATCAGACATTGAAGCTAGATTCGTCATTCCTTGGAAGAACTTATCCTGTTTGACGTAATCAACAAACTTATCGCTGGCGATTTTTACGTTAACTTTTCCAGAGATCATGCCTCCGATCAGATCACCTACACCACCAATAGATTTGATATCTTTGCCACCGACTTTTCCTAATCCACTTAGTACATGAGTAGTATTACCATTGAGGAACCTAATTTTTTGGGGAAGCGTCTTCTCATTTAGCATACAGCCTAAAAACATTCCTTTTGACGTGTAACCGTCTCCCCCTGTTTCACAATGCATAATTAACCCATTGGCTTTGCTGTGAGCATCGAAATTGACACCTGAAACACTGCAACGACGTACAGCCTTTAAATTTGGACTCCAGTTTTCTTGAATATGGGTTATTGAATGGGTTCCAATACTTGTTGATTGGTAGATTTCAAAATGCTTCTTTTCGTGAAGTTTGTTTGTGAAATCTGCGCATGCACTAGAGACATCGCTACGCAAAAAGTTGAGGTAATCTAAAACTTTTTCGCTTTTCTGTATTCTCACTTGAATTGCATTTAAAACTTCTTGCTGTTCTTTCGGGATTGGATCTTCGTCAAATGCACCAAAGTAATATAGTGCGCCTAAGATTACTAAAAGAATAAGAAGACCAAATCCTTCTGCATTTTCATGTTGTTCAGCGTTTGAATTCATAAATATCTCCATTAGAGTTTGGGTTGCTGCAAACTGGAGATGATTATGCGAGGTAAAAGTGTAGTTTTGTTTATCAGATGAGTTAGTGACTAAAGTTTAGCGTTTGGCTAAACGCTCAATTAGCATTAAAACAAGTTCCTTTTGGAAGTAGCAATACTCATCAGGGATGTCTAGATTAGTCACTTTATGAACATACCTACTTTTAGTATATTGCTCGATTCGTTCAATATGAGCCTGCTCGAAAACATAAATTTTATCAGCCCATTTCAGCAAACCTTCTGTGCACAATGTGGAGCCGGCTTTTGTTACGTATTTAGCGCTTAACCCTGCTGACTTATATGTATTTTCAGGATAGAGAACTTGGAATAATTCTTCAGCAGTTTTGCTTCTTTGAACATTGGCGGTGCACAGAAACAAAATATTCATTTTAACTCCCGAAGGTATCCAAATAAGTACTTATTTTGGGGCTGGTTGGTAATTAGGAATAAATTCCCTGCCAAGGATGTAAGGCATGAGCTTCACCATATTGTTTGCGTCGTCAATACCTCTATGGTGCGTCCCTTCAATTGAAATATGAGCCAATTTGAGCGCTCCAGCCATACCTTGTCGCTTGCGAACTCGTTGGCTTTTTGAAAACTGCTTCTTGATGTTCAAATGAGGGGCTGAGATCGGGTAAGGCACATTGTGAAAAGTCGACTCTAGCTCAAATTGTTGCTTATCGTAGTTGCCCCAGCTACAAAATAAGAAGTTATCAAACTTCTCGAGCCATCTAACTAATGCTGTAATCGCTTCTGGGTAGTCCGGAGCATTGTCTACATCGGCTTGAGTAATAGAAGTTAAATCGGTACAAAATGTACTTAGTTGAGGGAACCTAACGGGTCTAATAAACGTACTAAACTCGTCGATTTTTTGTAAAGTATTGGCGCACACCATCACACCGCCAATTTCAATCATTTCCATGTCTTCGAGAGTAACTGAGTCTTTTTCAGGGCAGTTAGCCTCTACATCGATGATTAAATAATATTTAAATTTGTCTAAATCCATATGTTCTATATTTTATTGTTTTTAAAACAGAAATACAAAGGGTTAACTGCACTGAAGCAAAATTTATTTTCAGTTCTCAGCTAGTCATATTTGCCGGAATTAAGCTCATTCCAAAATGTTTCACCATCTATTAAGTCATCCTCATTTATATCCTCAAAGCGCGATTTGACGAGTTCAAATTGAGCTAATTCTGACTTAAGCTTTTCCATAGCCGCGATATGATTTTTATGCTGCGACTTTTGGTCTGTGCTTGTTACTTCAATGTTTAACTTCAAATGCCTAATTTTAACCCCTACGTGAGCGCCAATTGGTGGATCATAAGGAGAGGCACAAGTGGTAACTTCTATATCGTTCGAATTTATGTCCATAAATTAAATCTCTATAATGTAGGTTTCGCAAAATGAACTATTTTCTTCAACCTTGGCATAACCTCGCTGGTTAGAAATGACTCGGGTTCCGGATAGCATGTAATCGACATTATGATGTGTGTGCCCATGTACCCACAGGTTAATGTCATATTGCGCTATAAGCTTCTCAAGGTTTGATGAAAACGAGGCTGACAACAAATCATCTTTGTACTGCTGCGGAGTTGATCCACCAGACGGTGCATGATGAGTAACGAGCACCGTTTTGTTGTTCGTATTTTTAGCAAGCGTTTTTTCAATAAAGCTAACTGATTTATCGAAAAAACCTTGAGTATCAGCAGTTCTCAATTTGCGGTACTTACCATTGTCATTGAGTCGAATTCGCTCATAGTCATTGATTCTTGAACCCGCATAAAATGAGCACTCATGCTGTTTTGCTTCTCCAAACAGTTTAAAATCAGTCCACAAGGTTGAGCCAATAAAATTGACTCCACCGATATTGATATTCTCATTTAGCAGTACATGCACATGTGAGTTTTCTACCTGTTCTTTAAGTTTCTTATTTACAGAGTCAATATTAGAACCATAGTATTCATGGTTGCCCGGTACATATATTACGGGTACATCAAAGGACTCAATAGCCCATTGAGCACCGCGGTGCTTGGAATGTATATCACCAGCCAGAATGACCACGTCGGCATCTAGTTTAGGTGGGTGCCAAACACCAAATTCATTATGAACATCTGAAAAAATAGCTAATTTCATTTTTCAATCTCTACATTGCTACAACAAGAAAGCCCAGATGCTGATCAGCAAGGTCTGAAACAGCTTGAACATTCCCCATAAGGTCGTATGGAAATTCTTTAAATGAATCTTCAAACCCCTTTAATGCAGCAATTTCCGGATACTTATCCTGTATGAATTTTTTAAGCTCTATAACGTGTTCTAGCGCATCCAAATTATTACCATAAATATCAAAACCAACGTCTTCTAGAATTATCACTTTTGAGTCAATTGTCATGGTTGATACCTTTTAAACTTGTTGGCTTAATAGTCAGTTAGTAATGAATGATAGTCGTATCTGTATTGTTCTACAGAAAGAGGGGCACCGTTGAGTTGCTTCAGGCTTTTATCAAAGGCTTCAACGTAGCCGTGATACTCTTCTAGTGGGGAGTTCAGTTGCTTAGAAAAATCATACGTGACTTGTTTCACATCTTTCATAAAACTGATAATTGACGATTGCCCGTTAGCATCTTTCAAATATTGATAGGCAAGGCCATAATGGCTATAGGCGGTAGCTTGGTCGCCAATTTCATCGTTGTAGTAAACAACAAGCGTAGGGTCGTACTCGCCGTGTTGTGATTTATGAGCCACGTTCATGCCGCTTAAAAAAACGGCCTGACCTTCACTGAACCATCTCGGTAACCCTAGCCCTTCGAAATTGGCCGTTAACGCATATTGAATTGTGTGAATAATTTCGTGCTTTACGATTTTGTCTACTTCATGTGGTGCAGCAATAGACGGGGCACCTACATTAATTCCGACCAAATTACCTTCACCCCAGCCATTCGTTGAGGTTGTTTCATGGATACAAACGTAGAGTTTATCCTCTAAAACAGCTTCTGATTCCGTTTGGAAAGGTGAATATGGGTCATTAACTAATAGTCCAACAGCTTGAGCCATATCTATGTTTTTTGTTGTTTTAGTTGCCCAGTCAACCTGTTGTTCGTAATTCCAATTATCAAACTCTGATGGGTATGTAACTGAGTCATATTGCTTATAAGCAAGATTATTTCTGATGTACTTTAAGCCATCGAGACGAATTGCGTATCGATTTGAAAAATAGTCACCTTTAGTCATCTGCATCGTACTTAAGGATGAATCGAAATTGTTTTCTACCCAAGTGGCAACTTGCTTAAAGTCGCTCTCTGGTAAGTTAGGATTGCCAAATACAAGAGTATTTTCAGTCTCAAAGTAGTAATCGTTATACTGTTGAGTGCACCCGTTAGCTTTTCTTCCATACACCTGTGATGAAGGCATCATCTCAGTAGAATAAAAAACACCGGTGTCGTATGAGCTTTTGAAAGTGCCTAATACATTTGGTACAGACGAGTTGGATTGACCAGACTGATTTGAGCTATTGCTATCTAAGTCACCTTTTCCACCTGAACCGCAGCCTGCAAGAACTAATGTAATAGCTGTTAATACACTGGTATTTTTCATAAATTGCTTCAAATTAATCATTTCGATTTCCTCATGTGGTTAGTGAAATGAAGCATAAATTATAAAAATTGAGTTTTACTTATAATAAGTACAAGAGTGTTAAAATTTCCAACAATGCATTGTGCTTTTAATTTATTGTTAATATTATTAATTTGTGGGTGACTGGTGCCTAAATTAGGCTTTTTATTGGTTTTAAAAGTTAGGCTTTAGGCAAAATGGTTAGAGCTTTACGAAGGAGAAAGAGGGTGTTCATTGATGAAAATTTGTCGTTTGAAGACGCTAACCTAAATAAGCAAATTGAAGAATTTGAGCTGTTAATTGACTCAACATTAAAGGAAAAAGAAGCCAAAGGACGTATTCACTATTCATTACTAGAAGCATATGAACTTTGGGTGTACATGGAACACTTTAACTTAAAGTTTAGTAAAGCTTTAATTCAGCTAGCAGATCTAGTTTTCACTGATAATAAGTCGACGATAGCACCAGCGTTACAGTCAAAACTTAGAAAAAACAAGTTATTAAAAAGAGTAAGTGAAGTAATCCAAAATGAAGGTGATAGAGTATCGAGCGTATTGGAATTTTTGTTTATAAAGAGTGAGGACCAGAAAGTAGCGAGAACTAAAATTGTAAATGAATTTAATAACAATGGCGCAAAAACGATTAAAAACCTTGAGTATTATCTTGAAGGTTTAACGTCAGCAAATGAAAAAGCTGACAAACTTCAATTAATAAAAAATGTTGAAAAATTAATACAGTGTCTAGAACCTTTACAAACAAGAGTGGTTAGAAGTATAGGAAGCTATGAGCTTTTTAAGAAGTCCTATGATGACAGAATAGACGCATTACAAAATTTGCTTGTAATGTTAAAGCCACTTATCAGACTCTGGTATCAGAAAAGTACGTTAGATACCCTTGTTGCTGAAGACGATTGGAAAATATTTACAGCCTTTAAGACCGAGGTTATTGATAAATACAAAACTGAGGGTGACGGAAAATATAAGCGATGCGAATTAGCAATAAAACATTTAACTGCGAACTTATGCACAACAAACTCTAGCCGCCTACCTTACACCGAATTTTATCTCAGTTTTATCAAATCGCAGCAGGGAAAACGAGTCAAAGGTAGCTATGAATCTTTAGTTTTAAAATACGTTACTCAATTATGGATCGACAACAAAGATCGTGCGCTTGAAATGCCTTTACCCATATTAGATATACAATGTACTTCTAATACAGATGTCAATGATTCTCTAAGGTTTTGCGAAGAACTTTCAATTAAAAACCCCAGTTTAACTAAATTTTTAGTCAATGATGACCATAAAAATAGAGTAAATAGCATTAGAGAGTTTTTTACTAGAGAGTCTTTTAACTCCCCATTGCTAGAATCGTTGTGTTTACCATTATTTAATAGTGTAACTAAAAGGGATTTCCACAATAAACTTGAAGCCTTATGCAACGATTTTATTTTATCTCATGACAAAAATATTTCTAATTTCAAATTTTCTCAAATTGCTGAGCCACTAACTTGTGGTAATTCAAGCGAATTAAAGAGCCTGTTTATGTATTCTAGCTTTTTGCATTATTTGGTGATGAAAGGTGAATATGAAGAGTTATCTGTCGAAGAAATACTTGAAAAAGCTTTTGCTCTTGAACTCGCGATAATTTACCGCAATCGTTTTTTAATTCATGAACTTGACAATTTATCAAAGAAAAGTGCACAACAAAGCATTACGGATAAATACAAAGAGTATAAGAACACTGTTTTTAGAATTGCGAGAGCATGGTTACTTTTCCTCAATGAAGCATTATTGGATAAAGAGAAAGCTGGTGTAAATGAATTTGTAAAAGAAAACTTAAGTAAATTTTTTAAGTCAGAATTCCCAACGTCTGATAAAAAGATGAAACAAATCGCGGGCATACGTCGAGATGGTGGTGAATTCGAGGATATGGAAGGAGAAGATAGTGCTGCTATTCAGAATCTATTTCTATCATTCGGACTATACTTTGAGGAGCATTTCGACTTTCCCTTTGATTTGGTATTAGTTAGCTCAAAAAGCAATTTATCAAAATTTATTAAAGACCGTGCCGGTATAGAAAAGAATTACAATATTGATGAGTTGAGCCAAGCTTGTAGTTTTGAGGAGATAGATAAGTTCTGGAAAAAGCTCATTGGTAAGCATGATGAAGAAATAGTCTTTCACTCATTTATTTATCAATTCCTTGATGACGGAAAATTGACAAAGAATGATGGCAAGTCCTACAAAAGAGACTCTAGTGTGAAAATTAAAAATCTTCTTGAAGGTAGCCATTTATTATCTTATGTCAAGGCATATAAAAATAAGGGGTTTTCAAATCTTCTCCTTGATTATGATGATTCTTTGACTCCTGATATCGCCAAAAAGCTTGACGTTGCAAAAAAAATAGTGAGTTTGGAAGATAGCCGCTATCGTCTTATTTTAGATGATGCCGAAAGGCCTGTTCAGTTGGGGCATGGAGGCTTCGGTTGTGTCTATAAAGCTAAAGACTTAATTCTTGACTCTGTTGTTGCATTAAAACTAATTCCCAAATGGGCTGACTCAATTGTTTTAGAAAAGAAAATGCTGAATGAAGCAGTGGTTATGCGTAAATGCAGACATGAAAATGTGGTAACTCTTTATGATGTGTACAGTTTTTATACTGAATTTATGCAATTGTCTAGTGGCCTAGATAAAGAGTTAGTTAACAACTTTAGAAAGGACCAAAGCATAAATGCATTGGTAATGGAGTACATTGACGATGCGCAAACGCTTAAAGATTTTGTTCAAAGCACTACTTTCAAAAGTTATAGTTACAAGGAAAAGTTAGATCTCTTCATTAATATTTGTAAAGGGGTAGAACAAGTACATAATCAAGTACCACAAGTAGTACATGGCGATATAAAGCCTGAAAATATCCTTATAGATAAAAACAATATTCCAAAAATTACCGACTTTGGTATTTCAAGTGTAGTAGGTGAATTGCCGAAAGGCAGTTCAGGAAAAATATTCTCATCTAACAATGTCCTTAAAAAGATGCCAGCAACTGTGCAGGATGATATTCATAGTTTGGGTATCATTCTTGTTTATATACTATACCCGTCCCTTTTTGTTATTTTGAATAAAGTAATTAATGACAACTCATTCAAAGAAAAATTATTAGCATTTACTAATATTATCGAATATGAATTAATTCCTTTTACAATTAGAGAAAAGAAAATGTCAGTTGATTCTATTAATGTAGTCGCTGATATTCTTCCTCCGAGTTTGTCTGACTTCAAAGAAATAATACCGGAAGTCTTGGGATATTATTTAGGAGAAGCGAACATTGAACGAATTGAGTGTTGCCCTATAAAGTTTATAGGAAGAGCTTTGATTGAACATAGTAAAGAACTCGATAGTGTTTGGTTTAATGACGTCTTGATAGGAGAGGTAAAACAGCAAATCGAAAACCAATTCATGTCTGAAGAAAAGTCTATGTTGGGGTTGGATAGCGAAGAAGCCATACAGGAAAACATCCAGCGGCATATTCGAGCTATTTTTTACAAACGAGAAAGTTATGTTCGATTAAATGAACTTATTTTTGATGTTGGAACTGCAATTACTGGAGAAGCCATTTCAATATCGAAACATTTAAAGATTGGTTCGTCACTTATAGACGCCTCCATATATAACGATATAAAAGAATACAAAATTTTTGACTTCATTGAGGACGATAAGTTTGAACGTTATCTTCTACAAATTGTTTGTGAAATTGAGTCATTTGACTTGAACAAGCGAAATTATTTGGCGTCTTATTCGGGGCAGGCTATACGATTTTCATTAGAAGTAGATGAGTTAAACTCAGAACTAGTAGATATAGTTACGTTATTTTATGAGTCCAACCTTGAAATTCTAAAATTGGTTGACGTGTTGTTATTTGAAAAAAGGTTTGATAGTGAATGTTTTAAAAAGATTTTAGCTCAACTTTGGTCGAGGAGACGATTCAAAGAATTATCTAAAGCACACTTTTCTATGGAGCTAGCAACATTAGTAATGCCAAAATGAATCGCCCCGTGTTTGCCAGAGACTCAATAACTTGAGAAACTGGAACTATGAAAAAATCAAATCGCTATACATCAGAATTTCGTGAACGTGCAATTAGGCTTGTTACCACACAACAGCATGAATA
>NZ_JASDCM010000030.1:0-24683 GCF_030407915.1 Pseudoalteromonas sp. APC 3250 | reverse complement strand
TTATTATCTTCAATTGGGTATATTTCACCAGCTCAATATGAAACAGACTACTATGATAATTTAAACGAGTCAGGTAAAGTGGCCTGACTTAAACAAACTGGTCTCCGATGAACTCGGGGCGATTCAAAATTAGAATTGGGAGAGTGTTCTTATTGTTCAGTAATTAATACTCTTGCAAAAGATTTGTCTAAAGTATTTGAACAAATTGGCATGCTCCAGATTGTGCAACCCATTATAAAATTAAGCTCAATTCCAACAAGCATATTAAATGTTTTAAGGTTTTGTTGTGAGCGCTCTAGCGGAGTCGAACAGGCTATCAGTCTATTTAAATATAGAGAAGAATGCATGGCGGAGTTTATTGACCTTCCACCTGATAGTGAACTGGAAAAGTTTGATTGTGAGAAATACATCAAAATTTTCTTTTGTGGGGGTAAAGACTCTGTAACAAAAAATGCTATTACAAAAATCATCTTAATGGGAAAACAATTGAAAGATCATGAATTAATAGCGTTAATTTTTGATAGTGGTTTATCTGATAATTATATGGGAGATATATTGGAGGTGCTTGAAAAGTTTAAATCTAGCAGCGAGATTCAAGTGTTAAAAGAAGACTTACGAACAATTGAAAACGATGTATTGGTTTGTCCTAAATATGATGTAATTCAAAACTGTAAAGCACTTAATAAGGAAGTCGTCTCCCTAGCATAGGCTTCCGGTGTGATTGCTTTTTAGTATTTACAGTATTTGAAATTAAAGCTCGAAAAGACAGTTTGAATTAAACATTAAATGGAAATGGAAATGGAAATGGGTTTGCCGATAAATGACTTACCACATGTGGATATTGATAGAGTTAAGTCTATTCCTCAGCTTGACGTTAACAAATTAACGATTATTGCAGAAATTGAGGATGGAGAAATCTCAGGAGAATTTAAGCGAAGTAAAGAGATAAAGTCGAATAGAAAACTCTTGGTAAGCTATAAAAGCTGTGACCTATTTATTTTATTACTAACAGAAGAATTTTTGGAATCAGCACCGTATCAAGTTATTGAAAAGTTTTATAACCCCAATTTACGAATTTTAAACACTCTTAAAACTATAGGTAACTATGGGTTTTCTAGTTCTGAACTTAAGAAGCTAATCCAATTATTGTGGAATAATCAAAGGAGTGAACTAAATATATCGATAGAAGAGATCGGTTTTGAGATTGAGACAATAGGGATTTCTTTTGGTCGTCCATATTCAGAGGCAAACAGCATAGATCTTAAGAATTGTTTCAATCATTCATTATCGATTCAATTGCTAATGTTTGACCTGATTGAGTTAACTATTAACGATTTGTTTCTTGAGCCTTCAATAAGGCAAGTATTCGCCATTAGTGATTTGGGCAGTACATTTGTAAATTTATTAAAAGATAGTTTGGATGAAGCACACGATACCCAATCTATGATTTCAATAGCAACTCAAAAATATTACGAAGCTGAGGATACCCGACCCATATATGCATCTGATTATTTTCCACAAAAGTTTCATGATGTAGAGGCTCTAGAGTACTCAGGAGAAGAACTGGCTGCATTTGTATTTGAAGACCAGACAGGACTAGCTCGTAAAGTGGTTAACGAACGCAGAGCTTTAGAGGCTTGGGAAATATTATCTCTAGTCATGGACAGTCAGCTATCTGCAAAATATGCCGACTCGATAGTGAAAATGGTATGGCGTTTTTTCAGAAAATCTAGGTACTTTTACTCTGACCTCGAAAAAGATCTAGAGTCCATAGAGAGCTTCATAAAAAAAGATGTGAATTTTCAACTAGCAGAAAAAATAATTAGTCGTGATAACTAAAATCAAATTTATAGTTGTTTAAATAACTCCTCAATCCGAGGAGTTTTTTATGCAATCTACAAACCGCAAAAAGCAATTTTCAGTTTCTACAGATGCAAAGCATTTTGATGAATTAAACGAGCATTCAATTGTCGCATTGAGCAAAGTCTTTGATGAATGGATACCGTCTGTTCAAGTCGCGCGAGCCATTAAGTACACAAATACTCAAGAAATTATAAACCTAATTTCTAATTTAGGTGGTTTGGCTGCTGACTATCTTTATGAAATCCCTCCGCTTGAGACGGTCCATTGCTCAGAACAAGAATCGATATTGGCTCAGAATAAAATCTTAAGAAAGTGTCGCCAAGTTCGAAATGTACTTTTATCTAAGGGCGATATTCAGGTTAGAACGAAATATTTGGAGCACTTTGAACAGCTATACAAGATTACTGAGTATGGTGAAGAATTTGTATTTGGCGCGTTAAACAATACGCCAGAGGCAAATTTATTAAAAATGATGGCCTTTATTGATGAGAGTAGGACTGGAGAAAAATTTCTAGACTATATCTGTAAATACAATAACAAGTTTCGCCAAAAGCTAACAGAATACAAGCTTTCAGCAAATCCCAACGACTCATTAGCTGCTTTAAACGAGTTAATCGACAGACTAGATCTTTATTACCGTCAGCCGTTTTACATTGGTAAAAACGATGTCGAAAGAAGCCACAAATCAATTGTTTTGCATAAGCTATCTAACCTGATCCATAACTCAGATGACGAGGCATTGGCTCAAACTTTTAGCTCTTTTTCTCCTGTTCGTTTAGCCAAAGTGTTATTGCCTTTAAGTGACGAGCAGCAAGAGAAAGTGCTTGGGCCAGTATCGGCAGATATTGCAAAGTCTCTGAATGTCGAAATTAAAAAGCAAGAAAACAAAATCGCTCAAACATACAAAGTAAAATGGGCAAATAAGTCTGCGAAAGAAATAGATGAGTTGGGAAGTACTATTGAAGAAAGCATGTTTTTACGCGCTTACCGTCCACTAATTAGTTTGTGTAACGCTGTTGATAGAAAAGAAAAAGAGCTTCGTAGTAAAGAGCGTGGCGACGCTGAAGAGCGTAATTGCCCATATACGTTTAAAGCGTTACTAAAATATAATGATGACAGTATTAGAAAAATGCTCCGTGTGACACGGGCGGAAGATATTGAAAGAGCTTGTTTCTTCGCCAGAAAAGATGCTGCTTTAGAAAAGATTTATAAAATTATCCCCTCACTTAAAAAGGCACATAAAATTAGTTTTGAAGAGGTTGATGGGTTCATAGATGAACAAGATTCTCTTAATGCTCAAAAGCAAATTATTAGCTATTTAGACAGTCTAGACAATGTGAACAGCGAAGCGCTGTCGGATAATGTAAAAACGGTTAAGCCTCATTGCAATGCCGACTATGTAAATGAAAGAGAAGATACTATCCCTGTATTCGACAAAGGTGCACTCGAAGAGGTTTATTTAACGCGAGATGCAACTGGAGAGCATGGTGCAGAAGTTGTTAGGCAGGTTCTCGAAAAAGGAGAACGAAAAAAAGTTTTATACGCTTCAGAGGATATGCTTAATGCAATTGAACAAATGTACGTCGATTTTCCTAACTTTGCAGAGGTGACAGAGGAGATACAAATAAGTTTGAAGATTTCTTATCTAACAGATAGCCCAATTGATATTGCGCCAATTAATTTGGGGGGCGTGCCCGGTATTGGTAAGACAGAGTATGTGAGAACCTTGTGTAAGCGGCTAGGCTTTGAGTTTTTTGATATATCCTTAGTGTCGATGGCTGCTGCTCATGATCTTTTAGGTGGCTCATCTCAATTTAAAGGGGCGAATGTGGGTGAAGTATCAAGATCACTGTTACTCAAAGGAACAACATTTCAGCCTTGTATCCTTCTTGATGAAGTGGACAGAGCTAAAAATGACCCAAGTTATCCCATTGTGCCCTCTTTGCTATCGATTCTAGATATTGATCAAAAGCGCTCAGTCCGGGATAGGTTCTTGGATATAGACATTAATTGTTCGGGTGTCATCTTTATATCAACAACGAACAACTATGCAGACATGGATGAAGCTCTTAAGTCTCGCCTAACCAATTTTGAAATAGATGCTCCCTCAAAAGAAGAAATGGGAAGTATTTGTCAAAATATTTATAAAAGTTATCTAAAGGAGAAAAGGCTGGCTAGGTTCTTTGGTAATGTGCTGGACAAACCCGTTTTAGAGTTACTAAGTACAAAAGTGCCTAGAGAGGCTAAATCACTGCTGATTGCTGCAATAAAAAAGGCATTTATAAAAGCTGAAAGAGAAGATGGGCTTATAACGTTAGAGTTAGCTGATGTGCCATCTAGAAAAGATAGTTCAGCGAAAGGTTCATCAATTGGTTTTATTCATTAGGAGTGGTTATGAAGATATTTGATCCTAGTATTTACATTAACCTTTCAAGCCAGAATAGCCAATTAGATGAGTTTGTATTTTTGGATATAGAAGCGTCAGGGCTTGGTTTTAATTCGTACCCAATTGAAGTGGCATATGCTACTTCAAATGATGAGACAGCCTCCGCCTTAATCAAACCAGCTCATGATTGGCTGGATTCTGGCGAATGGGATAGCAATTCAGAAAGGAATATCCACAAGATAACGCAGCATGCCTTGTTAAAACATGGAAGAAGTGCAAAAGCTGTAGCTGTTGAACTTAATAGTGCACTAAAAGGGAAGCTTATTTTTTGCAATGACCTTGCATACGATGGCGTTTGGCTAGCTAAACTGTTCAAAGTGGCAGATGTAGGCGTTGAGTTTTTCCTTACGGATATAAGCGCTTTCTTTGATTTTATAGGTAAGGAAAAAACGAGTAGCTATAAATCAGCTTACGAAGATATCTCTGTTGAAACCATACATAGAGCGTTACCCGATGCTTTACGGTTTGTTTCAGCATATAAGCTTATAAGTGGTCATTAACTAAATATTGAGTCCGCCGCGGTGCGGAAGGAACTATGTCCCAGTTTTGTATTTTTTCTATATTTAAATAGAAAACTGAGACATATGCGATGTTAAGATAGTTAAACTTTTACGCCCAATTTATTCATTATAACTAAAGCGCTATAAATAACATTTAAGCTTCATCATATTATTTTGATGGAGTTCGTTATGACTGAAATGAATAAAGCTTATTACAAATGTCTTAGAGAAAAAGTTAAAAAGTTTGATTACACCATTATGAGTGTAGTCTCAGAAAAATCTGAATCAGAAGAGCATGCAGCTTATTGTTACACTATTGGCTTATCAAACTTTGGTTATCCTGAAATTATGTTTGCTGATTGCTTTTATGAAGATGTTATTGAAGTTACAGATTTAGTGCTGGAACAAATTAAGACTGGTAAGCCAATTTCAAGCGGCAAAGTATTTCAAGTTTCAGGTGGTTGTTTTAAAGTAATCGAGTTGCTAGAAGGTATAAAGGAAGAAACGACTGAACAAGCAAAAAAGTATTTTAAATACTTTAGGCCAGAACAGCCAGAATACAACCTCTTTTACTTAGGGAAATCAGATGAGTTGGGTTTATTTCCGGATGAGAAGGTGTTTGAAGAGTCCAAACACATCAAGCAGCTGTTTTATAAATTGCAAAAAGCCAGCTGTTTGTCTTCGATAGTTTCTCCAGCTCCTAATACTGTTCAATAATTAAGGGGGCATTATGCAAAGTTCAGGATTAAATGGCAGCGATTTATTAGCACGAATTTTAGCTATTCCTGCCATGTGGGCGATAGGTCACTTTTTAGCTTTACACGCAATATTAAACTTTTCATTTTTCTTTGCTCTTTTGAGTGTGTTAATTGGGGGCTTCTTGATCCTTTCGAGTGCGGCTGTGTTTTATCAATTTATGACCGATTTTTCAGCCGAGCAGACAGGTATAATTCATCTGATGTTGGTAGCTTTGGTAATTGGCATTTTATCTTATGATGGTGTTGGTCAATCTAAGCCTATAGCATTTGTGTTTTCTCTTATCGGAAGCATGGCTTTTGCAGGCGCCTTTTATAAGTTTCCAGCCTTTGCTAAGGTATATGTTGGTTCGATTAAAATAATATCAGCAGGCATTTCTTTAGCAGCCATAGTTTTTAGTCTAGGTTCATTTTGGGCCGCCATTTAAAGTTATGTTCAGACATATATAAGAAACTTTACTCATTATAAGTAAAGTCAATTATTTCTATGTAAAAGTGCTTTCATTAACTAACAAGAGGAAAGCACTATGAACATGTCTTTAGATTACTATCAAATTTTAGGTATCAGACCCGATGCACCTTTAAAGCTAATTAATTCGGCCCATAAGGCTATGTTAATAGAGTATCATCCTGATAAAAATCCTGATAATAAAGATGAAGCAACGAAGCGCAGTGCTTTGATAAATGAAGCAAGAGATGTTCTGTGTAATCCAAGTAAAAAAGCTCTTTATGATAGCAATAGGGTTGTTAAAAACTCTGGTTCAGAGTTTTTGGCAAAAGAAAGAGCTGAAGCGCAGGAAGCTAAACGCAAAGCTGAAACTGATGCTAAACGAGCAAAGCAAGCGAGAGAAGAAGCTGAAAATTTAAGAAAACAAGCTGAGGAGTTAAATCGTCAAGCTCAATATGAGAAGGAGAATTTAGAAAAAAGCTTTTACCACGATAGAGCTGTAAAAATGGCAAACTTGGAGCAAGCTTATGAAGCTAAATTAAGAAACCTCCAACATGATAAGCAACAATTTTCAATGAAGCGTATTAGTACGCCGGATACGAAAAACGTCGTTGTTAGGTTGATTTGGTTATTGCTTTCACTTGCGTTCATTAGCATTTTCTTCATGTCATTTGTAGTAACGGCATTTGCGAAACAGGTTAACTCGATCCCTGAATACTTTATCGGTGCTGTAGTCATCTTTAGCTTTTATAAGTTAGCTAAATGGTCTTTTTATATGACAAAGAAAAACCGTTAAGGAGAACGATATTATGACTACAGAACATGCAGGTAATGTTGGAGAGGAAAGCGTCAGAGCAATATTGCGAGAGCTAAATGGCTCTGTGATTAGCGGGTTCATTCGATCTAACAACTTAAAGTTAGATGGACAAAGTTTCCAAGTAGATTTTTTAGTGCTAGTGCCATCAATTGGACTGGTTAACATTGAAGTTAAAAACTGGAAAGGTACGGTTAAAGCCACTTCGAGCAAAAAGTGGCAGCAAGAAATCAATACTGCCGATAAGTATTATGTTAACGAGTTCAACAATGCATCTATGCAGGCTCTACGCACATCAGGATTACTCATGCAGACACTTGAACGAGAAAGGCTAAATAATTGGCCCATTAGATCTTTGGTCGTATTCACCAATGAAAATGCCAAGGTGCTAAGAGCCAAGAGTAAACTAGCTCCTCAAACAGACATCATATTGAAGCATATGTTGCCCAACTGGTTAAAAGATAACGCGAGAAAAGACATGACGTTTAATTTCTCACTGAAAGAATTTAACCAAATTAAGTCTTGTTTAGTCGAGCATACGCAGCCCCACGCGGCCTAGTTTTCAAGGCAGACATTTCGACTAAGAGTTTCTGATAAACAAAATCATTTTTTTATTCGGCAGTATCTCCAATTTAAACTTGAGCACATTTAGCTCAATTCAAAATGGAGAAATACAAATGATAAAAATGTTTACCACTCTCTTGATAGGAATCAGTATTGCAGTAATTCCCCATCTCACTTTTTGCAAAAAATCTATCTTCTTCTTTATATTTCTATTGGAGTCGACCTTAAAAATATACATAAAATCTAATATATCCATCCAAAAATTAACGTTCGTTAACTCGTTAAGTGACTGAAATTAATAAAGTAAAAAACATTAAAATAAAGTGGTTTTATTAGTTTTTTTGTATTGATTTAGTCTTTGGAATTCATGTACTTTGTAAATGCGTTAAGCAAATTCTATTAACTTAAAAAGGTAAATTTAAATGAAAAAAGATATGCATAAAATATTAGAACAAATCCAAAAATCAGAGGAGGCGATAAGCTCATTAACAAAAGAGGCAACAAAGATCGCAAACTTCATCAAATCAAGCATGCTGAAGATGGGGGTATTGAAATTGATGCAAGGGAAGTATGAGCTTAAAGAAATGATTGTTGGTAAAAATAGTGACATTTCTTTGTACCTAAATACCAAAGGCTCAAATAATAAAATCATTTCTGTTTCACTCTCTACAGGAAAGATAAGTGGAGTTAGAGCTACGGAGCTTTTCTGTGGAAATATGGATAAGGCATACAAAGTCGCAAATTTAGAAGATTTACATACTTTTATTTATGACATACAACCTATGCTATCAGAACTTGCAGGTTACGAATTATCAGCAACCGCAATCGGTAAACTAAATGAAGTAACAGAAAGCGTTAAAGTGCTAAAACAAGCAGCATAAAAAAGAGCTGGCTGACTTAATAATTAATAAAAAAGCAGGTAAACCTGCGCAGCCTTAATTCAATAAGTAAAATTAAGGCAAGACCATGATCTCAAATCTTGAGTGTGTTTTTGAAGTCACTTATAAAACTTCAAACTCTGAACAACTTCAAGTCGAGCAATTTAGACTCGATGAGTTGGCAGACTTAAAACGGTTTATTAAGCGCCATAAACATGCCACCCTGCATGTATTGAATGACAACAACAGAGTCATTAATGCTGCCGCAAATACAGCATTCAAATGTGGTGTTCACTTAGTTGTTAACCAAAGACGTTATAGATTTAACGATGACAATACTCATCTAAATGATCGCCAAATTACGATTGAATTGATTAAACAGGCAAAAGATTTTGTGTTCTTTAAGGCTGTTCAAAGCAAACTGATCAATACGATGTTGTTAGAATCTCCACTTTATTATAGCGAGCAACAAGCTATCAAATCAGTGGAAAGCATATTCCAAGTAGACAATTACATTTCTCACAGAGAAATGGGGCAGAGATTAAATAAGAAAGCTAATACCTTAAATTGCTTACAGGCCGCATTTGATAAGAGGAGAGAGCAGGCTAAAAGCTTTATCTCAATAAGCCCTAACAGTTCATTAATTTATACCAACTTGGATTTTGAAAAGCACCTAATTGAATATGTATTAGAAAACGATGGCCTTTTCGTTCTCAACGATAAAATTGGCAGTGGTAAAACTAAACATTTGCTCCAATTATTTGAATATTTTAGTGATTCCGGGTTAAAGCCAATATTCGTAACCCCATTTGTAGCACTAACTAAGAAGATTATTGATGACGATAGAAACTACAGATCTGACAAAGCCAAAAGAGACGTAGATTCATTACCGGGTCTAGCGACCTGCATTGATTCAATCTCAGCTAAAAGGCAGTTCGATGGCTTTAGAGAGTCTAGCCAAATTACCATAGTGGACGAATATGAAGAGTGTATTAATTCCTTCACTCAAAGTGCAAGGATGGGGCAAACCCTAACTAGCCGATATCAAGCATTAGCGAAATTCGTAAAATTACTAAATAAGCCAAAAGTGATCCTAGCAGATGCGTTGTTTTGCGATCTGAGTATTCAGCAATTACAAAAACTGACAAATAGAAAAATTCACATCCTCAGCAACTCCGCTGCACCCAAATACCCAGCTAAAAAGATTCATGTTTTGGATGATAAGCAGCACTTATTTAACCTGATTGAAGCAAGAAAGTCTGGTGAATCGATAGCTATTTTCAATGATGCCAGTCAACAAAAGTTCAATAAGTTTAAATCGGTATTTGAGGCAATAACGGAAGGTGAAAACAACTTAGGTTATTGCGCAAATGCAAAGTTTCTTCGTTCAAAGTCAGGACAAGAGTATTTAAGAAATATTGATAAAGAATTGATTGAAAAGAAAGTCCATCAATTTAGTCCGTCAATTACTTCAGGGCACAGCTTTGAGCAAGTCGAAATGGATTCAGTCAATATATTTTCAAACAAGACAATATTGCCGACGCAGATAATTCAATCCACTGGTCGTTTTCGGTTAAATTACAAGGTTAATCTCTCGTTTTACAAACCAAATATTCCAGTAGATTTTTCCGTTAGTCATCAAGCAATAAAAAATGAACTAATCAAAGAGGAACTCTATAGGAATAGCTCAGCTGAAAAGGAAGAACTTCAAAATATTTTGTACGTTGACGTTATTGTTCAGCGAGTTCGTCAGCAAAGACTTATGACTAAAAATTACTGTGCCAACACACTTTTAATGTTAGAGCATTTGGGCTGTGAAATTACTTATGGAAGTAACTTTGAGGAACATAAAGAGCTTGCAAAAAAAAGGCTATCAAATGCTGAAGCAGCGTTATCTGAACAATATCTTTTAATTAACTTGGAAGAACCTGTTTCTGAACATAAGTACTTGAAGCTGTTATCTAATTCTCATTGGAATACGGAAGAACAAGAGCAGCTAATCTACACTTATGAGCTTATAAATCACTACCAACTTCATAGTCATCCGATGCTTATTGAAGAAGCATTAGCGTTTGACAGCTTTGGTCAAGGGCGCCAGCATATCTCTAATATTGAGCTGATAAAAAGCAATATAGAATTTAAAGAAATAGAGCTGGCTTACAAAAAGTTGGTGTTAGGAAAACTGGCGAAGATAACAGGATTACTCGAATCTGACACACCAGAGTGGACCAGCCATGACGCAGTGAGTTTTGTTAATTGGTTAGCTGAAGAAAAATTGGTTCTTAATGGTATTTTAGAGCCAGTAGAGAAATATTTTGAAGTGGTATTTAATTACACAAAAATATCAAAACCTCAGCCTGCAAGCACAATAAAAGCACTATTAGAGAAAGGGTTTGGCGTCCGAGTAGTGAAGAAAAAAGAAACGAAGTTTATTAACGGTAAGCGACCATATTATTTCAATATTAATCATGCAGACTTAGAGAAATTAAAAGCAGCTACAAAACTAACATCAAATGACCAAATAGCGAGAGCACAAGGCTTACTTTATTTCTATAAGCAATCGTTTCCTGAATTTAAACTCGAAGACACAGAAATTAAATCTTGCGAGCCAAAACAGTTAGAGAGATTATTAAAGTTTGCTCAGAACAGAGCTTCGTATTACGACTACTTCGATGAGCGAATAGTAAGAATACAATCTGAAGCTTGTGAGTATTGTGTTGCAAACTGAGTAGCGTAACTACAATGATATAGGGGACAGGACTTTATCTGACAGGCTAATTTGAGCGAGGAACGGACATTTATCTCGACTGTTACTAACTTATCTACATAATATACTTTATGTGATTAACCATTTTAGCCGCTTGAATTTCTGGTTGATTCACCCCACTTTATAATTAAGCAAATCAGTTAAAAGGACTTAATATGCTTTTCAATAATATTTCTGCTTTTGAACAAAGAATGATTGCTCAAGTAGTAGATGTAGCGTTTTTTACTATTCAATATCACAATTGTGCAATTGAAACGGCTTACTCAAGAACACAAAAGAAATTTCTTTTTGCATTCGTTGACCATAACTTGGGTTTTACTTGCTCTTTAAATGGAAATCATGCAAACGGTTACATCAATCACCGCGATGCAGTTGAACAGCTAGCCGCTTGTCGTAATCATGGAGTGTTTGATCCTATCCATTTCTACGAATTTCTAGATAACCAGTTACCTCATGTAAATTTCACAGAAGTCACTCCGATACAGTACGCTAGAATCGTTGGTAAAGCGGTTTCAAATTTTGAAGATAGGATATATTTCAATCACTGGCGCAGAGCAAAAATCTCTGAACAACAGGAAAAGAAAACGATTGAACTTATGGGGAATGAGGTTTTGAAGTTTTGTAAGGATAATGGACTTACTCCTGTATTTTATCCACACCCTACAAATAGAACACTTCAAGTCTTTTCTGATTTTAACCAAGACTATTTGAATCATGGTTTAACTCAATAAGTCCTTTTTATAACTGGTCGTTTAAACGTTCGTGGAACAGTTGGCTCGCACTTGTTCCTCGAACATTTTAGCCAAGTGTTTCTTGTCGCTTAACGAATCGTAATACGCATTTAAGGATTGGAGTATGAGTTATTATGAGGTGCTCGAAAAATTGTCACAAGAGTATCCAGTATTAATAGAAGACCTAATTGCTACAGATGACCTTGAGAGATGGGGTGTCATAACTAAAGCACTTTCTAAAGATGATAAATCTAAAATCTATGATCTGGCAGAGCCGAAGTGGATTGAGAGAAAAGTATTAGATGGGACATTGTTACTTCACCCTGATGTTCGCACTGAATTAGCTGCTCGCGATTACAAGCCCCTGAGCATTCATCGAAAAATGATCTGGGCTAGTGTTTTGGTGATGTATGACGGCTTTGATAGCAAAGAACGATATAATCGTATTAAAAATAAGATAATTAAGAAACACAGTAATAAGTGGTGGTTTGATGTTCATAAACGAGTCAAACCGACATATGCTGCTAAAAAGCGAATCGAGAAACAAGCTTTGGGCAATGTAACCTCTTTTGCGACTCAAAGTAGTTCATTTTTAGGTGGTGTTGTACAAGATTACCGAGATGATGCTTTAAAAATGATTCCAAAAGAATAAAACGCATAACAAGAGGCTGTGATGTCCAAAATCTGCTTTTGGCACTGTTGAGAAAGTGGGCTTAGGTCGTGAAGCTGATGATCAGACAAAATCGTTTTTGGACAAAGATGAGTTAGAGCCAAAGGACGGCTTTGTGCCAGAAGCAGACGTTTAACAACTTTCTAAAAATTTGTTTTATGAAGTGCAGCAATTTCCCACCCAGAAAATTCAAGACCATCATCAACTAACAAGCTGCTTGGTTCGAATTCCATTGGGTTAACACCAGACATTATAAGTTTTTGTATTTTATCTTTTTGTTCACTCGTTAACGTCTTCCACCATAAAGGTGAAGTAAAAGTATTTTCTGCTACTGCGAAAAAGAACCTAATTAGTGCGCTAAAAATTTTACTTTCATCTATGGCTAATAGTGAATTAATGAAGCCTAAAACCTTTTTTGATTCTTTTACCCAACTAAAAACTACATACCCTTTCCCGTCACTAGAAAATGAATTGAAAATCAGTTGCTGAGCATCAACACTTAAATCTCCTAAATCTCCTAAATCTTGAATAAAGTTGCCAGAAAAATCACTTATTGGTGCAACAATTGATGAAACAGCCACAGGCATAGGTTCTGACGATTCGATAATCAGATGAGATAAACTACCAGTTGTGTTACCAAGAAGTTGATCATCAAGTTGATGCTTTAGCTCGGAAAGCTCCTTGATAGCAGCATTAATACCCAGCTGTTGATCAGCTGCAAACTTCTGCAGGAACATTTGCTCTAATGGTTGCCTACCTCTATCACCACCTTTAATAAACTCAGATGTATTAAGCATGCCCTCTTTAGCATACAGCTCTTTTGCAACTGAACGGTACATCAGAGCTAAACATTGATCTTCATCTCCAACAAACACCCTATCCTCTATACAAGCAAAAAGCGTCTTATCATGATTAGAACAAAACCCTTTAAACGTCGAAGCTTGATTAATTCCGATTTTCTCTGGGATTAATTTACCTTTATTTATCATTATATTTGGTAAGTTTATTTTTAAGCCCAATACATGGTTACTTTCATCTGCAATTTCTTTCAAGCTACCGCTTTTCGATATGGTATGAGCGTTAATAATTTTTTTACTACATTCATGTTTTAAATCAGGCGAAACGTAACATAATTTTCTTGATGAGTTTTTCTTTGTATGCCCAATTGCTTCACCTTTACTAATAGGAGCTTCATTTTCACGACCATAATGGCAATGTTTAAACTTCTTACCAGAATTACACCAACACTTTTCATTTCGTCCTATTTTCATGTATTCCCACTCACTTCCTGTCTGCTTGCAAAATATGTGATGATTGAACCAAATCTCTTACAATTTTAAAGTGCGTAAATCGGACATATTTTTGCCGATATCACGCTCATTTTCTACTTTCTACAGTTTAAACAAATTACCTAAGATATTGCTATCAAATGCTATTTAATATTTACAAGTAAAACTAAGGATATAAGTACGCGTTTACTCATTTCAATGAATATGCGCAAAGAGCTGTTTGACCAATCAATTAACTACTATATTTAGCCAATCTCAATGACCGGTTATCGCTCAAAGGCGACCTTAGAGTATTTACGTTAACTCATAAAGGGGCAAAGGTGAGTCAGCAGACAACTCGCCTATGGATAGAAACGATTTAATAAGAAGCTCTCAAAACCTCTATAGACCGTGAACATGTATAATATAGATATGGTTCTAAAACGCACAACTCTGTCAGCATCGCGAGAAGTGACCCCTTTACTCCGTCATTTAGATCCAAGCAAACAATCTCAAAAGCCCATTGCCCAATGAACTCAGCCCACTCATCTTTATCATCAAAGGCTGCTGCTGACACCACCCCCACACCGAAGATGTTCTCAGGAGAGTCATTAATGTCCAAAAAGTCTCTATAGACACGACTCAATATCATTACTGATCCTGCAAGCTTCTTACTTCTGAGATTAGCTGCTACTATCGCCAAACCATTTAATAATTGATAAATTATATCTTTATTCACATCACCTTCAATTTGATGCTGTGTACTTTCCAGTAAGGATGTTGCAAGCTCTGCATACTTAGAATCAACTTTACAAATCTGAGTCAAATTTATTAATGCAGTAAAAGCCTCTAAAGAAGCTGTGCCACCAAGTTTTTCTTCCAAGTTTTTCCTGACATCATCTGGAATAACGTTAGGTTCAATATTTCCTTCAAGTGGGCCAGAGAAAAAAGCATTCAAAGGCAAAGGCTTTTCCTTCTCCAATATTTGCCGCAATTTGTTAGAAAATATTTGGTTGTCGCAGGTATTAAATGCGCCAATCAGCCTTCCATTTAGATCATCTTGTAACTGTTGAGCTGAAATGTGTCCGGGTAACCACCTTGGTTCACACCTCAAATCAATAAATGTTTGGCAGTAAAAAACAAGTCCTCTTTGTTCCATCGCCCACTTCTGTACATCATTAAACTGGAAGCCATATTCAACGGCGACTTTGGCAATTAAAGAAGCTTGACCAAAAGCTGCAAAACGCCTGTAGAAAGAGGGCTTTTCTTTAAATATGGATAGTCGGGATAACTCTCCATCGACAAAAACAAATAGAGCACTGATGAGTTTTATTTGCTCATATGTTTCTGGTGAAATTAAGCAATCAAAAGCCGCACTAATTTCTTGTTCAAAAGCTCCAGCTTTGTCGGCTAGCCCCACTTCCATGCATCCAATTAACATAAATGGGTTTTGCCACTTAATAGCATCCTCTATAAGTGACTTGAACAAATCATCATCCAGCTTTTCTTTAGCAATGGCTCTTGATATCGAGGAGTTAGCACAAGCTATAAAATTTAAATAATTAGTGTCCTTATCTTGAAAATGCTCAACCAATTCATTTTCGCAATATTCAACGATATTTTTACTGTCAAAGTAAATGCCAATAAGTCTTTCATAGTACTTGAGGCTTCTAGGCACCAGAGTCTCAATTCTGTTAACGCGTGTTTGTCCTTCATGCCCTAAGACTTGCTCTAGGTAAGTAGGTGTAAGTCTGAGATCTGCAATAAGTTCGGCGGCATCTTCATCACTTAATTCATCGCGTAAAATGGATATCCACCTTTCCGAATCAGCTACTGGTAACCTATATTTTTCCGCCTCTTCCTTAAATAACTCTATCCGTTTATCACTGTCAGGGTTTAATACCCAAAAGAGATCTGTATTAAATTCCTCTTCTTTTCCTGTAATTTTTGTCGATATCGAAAAAGCTGAATCTACACATACTTCCCAATTATTATCTTGTTCACATTTAACTATTGCCGAACCAGTTTTAGAAGCATATGCCTGACGTACGCTTGCCATGATAACAGCCCTAGAAAAAGAAGCTGCTGAGCTGCCAAAGGTTATGGTCGCATCTGACACAATATCAATATCTTTACAAAAATCAGTATCTTTTAAAATTTCGGCTCTTATAGGTTCGGGATACACTCTAAGTAAATGCGCTGCGATATATGCCTTTTCCTCATGGTTTCTATCCATTGCGCTTATCCTCCAACTGGCCTAGATCAGTTTCTACCGCATTTTTAATAAACCTCTTTGATGAAGCCACAACAGTATTAAAGCTAATTGAGTCATCATTTTTTAATGGGTGCAATACATAATCATTTAGCCACTTTTCGTACTCTACTTTTCTATCAGTCTCATCGAATTCAGTCGAGACTATCAACAGGTTTATTCGAAGTGATTCACCAAAATAACCTAAGCCATCTTCATTTCTAATATCGTGACACTGTGCCCAAGATCTAAAGTCAATCAGGTCATAGAGCCAATTGGACCTAGCTATGCGTTCATCGATGGAAATGTTTTCATTCCATTGCCTCTTCAGGATATCTGATAGCTGTTTCAAAGTGTTATTTAGCCAATGAGCATCCCTAGGCAACTTAATCAAGCCGCTTACTTTTAAGAGAGATAAATGCTGCTTTACCAACAAAAGCTCTTTATCCGGACGAAGAACACCATCTTTTACATTGGACTTATCCAAATGATACTGCACCTCTTCAGAACTAGCTGAAATAACACCAAACCCTGATTCCCTAAGTTTTGCCCTATAAACATACTTATCTTCTGCACTTATTTGCCCTTTTAAATGAAGAGTTTCCAATAAATCCAAAGTAGTAAATACTGGTTCAGTCTTCTCTCTTATTTGGATGTTTGCGTTCTGGTTTATCGTTCTATCATCAATCAACACTCCGCCAGTAATACACTTTTTGTGGAATAGCTCACTTATTGGCGTTGATTCAATACGATGTCCCTTCCGCTCGGATGCATCCAACATTTCAGACAACGTAACTTGGCCAGTCTCAAGCCCAGCGTGAAAAGCTACTTTAATCTTATCTAGAACCGAGTCCGCTTTTTGGATAGTAGAATCAAAGTTTCGCAGAGCCTTATACCTCCTATGATCCTCTGAATCTACGTACAATTTGATGCCCGTATCCTTAAACTTATCTAAAACACCTAGAGCCATTAGATAGGTTACAGACAGTGAGTCTAAATACACTGAAGCTGAATCAGAGAGTTCAGGCTCCTCTGGCCAAGTTTCACCGTGTTGCTGTTGTTTTAAGTACTGAACCGCACCGCTATGCTCAGTGTCAGTCAATAAAGAAAGTTCTTTAAGCTTCCCAATCAACGTCACACACGAAACTAAGTTTTTATAGTGGGGAGAAAGGTCAACCTCCTCCTGCCTAAAGCTACCTACATGATAAGCAGGATAAGAGCTTACAACTACACATTGTTGCTCTACTGTTTCCCCGTTCACCGCAGTTTCTATCAACATGGCGAGTTCATCACCAACGCTCAATGCTAGCTTAGGGTCTTCAATAAGGCGGGTAGGGGCTACTTGGATACAGTCATCTAATATCAAGCTTTCAAAGTTTTTAGCTTTCGAAACTTGACTTGGTTGATGGAAAGCCACTTTTTGCTTTTCTTCATATAGCCACATGAGCAAAGAATGAGAGATTACAATTTTAGGAAATACTTTGAAGAAAGGGTCTAGAAGTCCCAAGTAGCCTATTGTAAGTACACTTGATACATCCACCGTAATCGATTCTGCGTCTATAAATTTTTCTTCTCTTAAGCTGTGAAATGCTGCAATTGCACTTTTCTTATGAACGCTATTGTTTTTTGTATTTTCAAAAGGCTGTATTAAATAAAAATCAGAAAGACTTCTGTGCAATAGATCAGCTAATAAGAAAATTGGTGCCTCATTGTTTAAATATGCTTTATATACATGATCATTTTGCTCACGTTGTGCATACATCATTTCCTTCATATCTTCGAAGGAGCCTGTATGTATCGGCCCACCATTTTCTGATGATAAAACTGCTGCTCTGTTTAACCACTCAGATGAACTTTTATTATCTTCCCAACCAAGTAAAGTGGCAGTGAAATAGGCAGAAGCTAGAACTTCTGGGTCATCAGGAAATTTCTGGGTAGCGAACTCCAAAATTTCTTTGGCTCTATTTGGTAACTGTGCTTTCGCTATGCTGGCAGTTTGAAGTAACTTAGCTTTGCTTAGCTCTTCCTTTTTCTCCCATCGAGCCTCTACAACAGACGCCAATGCATCCCAATTACCGCTATAAATATTAAGATGAATGTCTAAGGTTTCGACATCTAGCCGTTCATTTCCGATTCTAGATAATTCTTCCGTTAACTCTCTAGCACTTTTCAAATTTCCACTTCTAAACAATGACCACGCCTTGTGAAGTTTCAAAGGCTCACTTCGATCAACTATTTCCTTGTTACCTTCTAAAAACTCGTCCAATTCTATAAATTTTTCATTTTTTGAGTAAGCGTTCGCAAGATTTATTGCATCAGCTTCTGTTTTAGTCTTTTCGAATAGCTCTTTTGCATACGATAAGAACTCATCTTTTGTTCCTGAAACTGAGAGCATTGTTACAAGCTGGGCTAGATCACTTACTTTTCTGGTCTCTTTATATTGCTCTATCGCCAGAGCAATAGGGTCTTCGCCTCTACGTGTAGCAATGATGTTTTTAAGCAGCGGCTTTTGTTCTTCAGGCACTAAGTTGTCACTTTCCAACAAGACTTCTGCTTCATCAACAAGCCCACAACCAGCTAAAACTTCAATTTCAAACATTGTTGCTGCGCTGGGGTTAACTCCTTTTTCAATTTGGGTTCTGTGAGTCCGAATATATTCCAATGCTTCAGTGTAACCCTTTTGCTTATGGGCCAAAATAAATCTGGCTAATCCTAGATCTCGCTTGGTTTCACCGTACAATATAGATAGCTTATCAACTTCCTTCTCAACCTTGTCGTAGTCAACATCTAAGCCAAAAGAAAACGCCAATGGCAAATATTTTAGGGAATCAATAGAAAAATCAGAAAAAAAGGATTGCAGTTCCCTCTGTGCATCTTCTTGAGTTTCAGGAGTTTTCAATCTGAGCCAGAGTGAATATTGGTTTGATAACGCAGCTATATCTTTCCCAACATCACAACCTATGAGTGCAGAGCAATACGTAAACATTTTCGCTGATTTTAGTCTCAATTCAACTGATTTTGCATCGTCTGCGAGCGGGTATTTCTCTGCGGCAAACGGCACTTCTAGGATAATATTACGTCTTATTTCAGGAACTTTTACTGAATTAGTCAACAGCGACATTGCGACTGCATAAGATAATCCGATAGATTCAATTTGATTTAAGTCACCTAACTCATCTACCTGCTCCAGAGCTTTTTCCCACTGTTCAGCTTGAAGAAGAGAATTTAGCAACGATTGTTGGCCATCAGTGTCTAATGATCGAATTGTCAGCCCTGAATCAAACAACCATTGAATAGCATCAGTAATTTTTTGCTTTCTTTGTTTAAGCATAAAAACTGCTGAATAATTTAACGGCATTGGCTTATTTAATAATTTGTCTATTGCTTCAGCTTCATTTCCTTCAACGGCTGCTATACACGCTTCAGCAATCTCTGTCTCTTCAGTCCATGTAAGCCTTTTAGACTCTTTAAGGTATGATTTGCTAAGCTCTATTTCTTCAAAGCAAATGTATCTCGACAATAGTGCAAGCGCTTTGGCTTTTAGTAAAGGACTAGCGCCTTTAAATTCACCGTCTAGTATGCTGCCAGCTAATTCCCTACAAGTTTCTTCTTTAGGGTAATTTGCAAAAAACCTAAACTCTTTTATTTCACTTATTTGTTGTTCTATGCTGGCATCTTGGAGATGAGGGGCTGTAAAACCAACTTCCGTAAGCTTCTCGGTAACTTTCTTAGATGTTTCATCAGAAACGTCCTCAACTAACTCGTCGCTAATTTTTGAGCTTTCTAGTGCAAGTTTTTTGTACTGAAAGAATGTTTCAAAACCGTAAATAGCAACGCTTAATAATATGAGTGACCATCCCCAAGCAGCATTTGCTGTAGCTATTGGCTTTTTCCATTGCGGAAACATATCCTGACTTGCCAATACCCAGTTCAGCAACTCAATCCAAAGAGGTTGGCTTAGAAGAGCTAAACCAGTGACTAATATTGGCCCTATGACAAACTTAGCGAGTGATGGTCTGATATAGGAAAAAAGGAAGTCCAATACCTTGTGCAATATACTATTCCAATCAATATTCCTCATAATTCCCTTCCTGACATTTAACAGCTTGATTAAGGCCAACTTTTATTGATTGCGGTTACATACCACTATCTTCAATTTTGTGTAGTAAAACCATACCATATTCTACCAATGTTATGGTTCTCATAATATTTTAACAAGATTGAATTACAATGAATTTTTGTGAAATTACCGGCATATTTCTAAATTGTTTTGGGGCAAAAACGGGTTAGTGCCAAAGTCTGTCTACGGCACATATACGACTGTCAGACTTGATTGAGTCTTGTTAATCGAGTCTGACAGTTCAAGTTAATGCTTAAGAAAGTGATGTTGCTTAACTCAGTAATGGTTTGTATTTTACCAATGGCATTAATCGTTCCGCCAAGTTATTCAAAGCAGCCTGACGTTCTGGAAAAAAACCATAACAATCATAAGTTTGTTCAACACCTTTAAGGCTATGATTCATACACTTCTCAGCTACCTCTCTCCTTGTTCCTATTTTTGACAATAAAGTGCGGAAAGTTCGTCTCAAGTCGTGAATAGTAAAATGCTCAACGTCTACATTTGCCATATAATTTGGTCCCGGTTTTCTTTTGCCATAGGCAACTCCGAACAAACTGGCTACAGCATCATTAAGGGTGTCACTTGCAATATGCGGCTTTTTACTGGCCTTCCGTTTTGGAAATAGGTACTCGGAATTGCCGCTGAGTAATTTGAGATCCTGAAAAAGAGATACAGCTAAATCAGGTATGGGCACAATCAGTGAAGCTTGAGTCTTCGTAGCGGTATCCAGTAGCTTGAAAGTTTGGCGCTTTAAATCAACTTGTTGCCATTTAGCCGATAACAGTTCCATCTTACGAGTCCCTAAAATTAACAGCAGGACCAATGCAATATATGAGGCGGTCGGGATCTTATGTTGATGCTCACGAAAAATAGAAAATGCATCTTCTATTTCATGTTCTTCTAAAAATCGTTGACGCTTTTTGTCTGCGCCTCCAGCATCTTCTGACTGTGAAAACTCTTGTGCAATATTACAAGTGATCAGTTTATATTTTGTAGCAATTTTAAAGACGCGTTTAATAAATAATAGAACCTGATTGGCGACAGAGGGTCGCCCGGAATCTAATACTCGTTGGATGACATTATCGATATCGTAACTATGAATACGATCAATACGTATAGCGCCAAGGTGTGATTTAATTTCATTGTTATAAACGCGTTCATAGATGTAAGTGGTCTTGATCTTATTGCGCTTTTTCTCAAGAAACTTTTGTGCACAGTCATCAAACGTGATGAGCTTGGGTTGTTTTTGCCGCTCGATATCTAATTTAGGATCAATGCCATCATTGAGCTTTTTACGACATTCAATTGCGGCTTTTATGGCTCCTTCAAGGTTGAGAAGCTCTTCATGATCAGTACCATAAGAACCGATCTTAAACTGTCTTCGTTTACCGTATAGTTGATACCTGATGATCCAACTCGCTTTACCCGGAGATTTAACATCAAGATATAAGCTTGGATAGAAATTTTCAAAAGTGGGGTTACCGAGTTTGACGAGTTCATCTACTCGGTTTCGTTGTTCCAATATTGACATAAGCTCACCTTTATTTAATCAAAAAATGTGGTGAGTAGATGAAGAGATAAACACCAAAATGAAATCGAAAAAGTCACCACTTTGGTCACCACTTGACTGTCAATTTGGACCGTTTTTTATAAGCTTGCTTAAATATTTGGAAGGAAAAGCCTAAAATATCACGTTAAATTGCTATTTTAGGCTTAATTTATACTAGAAAACTTCTTATTCTATGTTTTGGATCTGCTCACGCATTTGCTCAATCAGTACTTTTAGCTCAACTGCAGCATTGGTGATGTCGCTGTTGATTGATTTAGAAGCTAGGGTATTTGCTTCACGGTTAAACTCTTGCATCATAAAATCTAAACGACGACCACAAGCGCCACCTTTACTCAAAATTTTGTGTGTTTCTTTAACGTGCGACTTTAAACGATCTAGCTCTTCTGCTACATCCTGCTTTTGTGCAAGGTAAATCAGCTCTTGTTCAAGGCGTGACTCATCAATATTTGTTGTTAAATCTTCAAGCTTTTGTACTAACTTTTCACGTTGCCATTTAGTAATTTCTGGCATGTGTGCTTCAACGATATTAACTTGTTCTAAAATGGCGGTTAATCGTGTAGCTATCATTTCTTCAAGGTTTTCACCTTCATCACCACGTGCAGATTTAAAGTCTTCAATTACTTGGTCAAGGCCAGTAATGAGTGCCGTATTTACACTATCCATATCAATTTCTTGCGCTTCCATAACCCCAGGCCAACGTAAAATATCCACAGGGTTAATGTCACCACTGCTTTGTTGTTGTACCCACTTAGCACTATTAATTAACTGCTCCGCCAGCGACTGATTAATTGATAATTCACCAACATGTGCTGGATTTGCGACAAATTTTAAGAAGACTTCTACCTTACCACGCTGTAAGTGCTTACGCAGACGCTCGCGAATAACGGGCTCCATGCCACGAAATTGCTCTGGTGCACGAATAAATGTTTCAAGGTAACGTTGGTTCACTGAACGAACTTCCCACGTGCCAGTGCCCCATTCGCCTTTAATTTCGCGACGCGCATAAGCTGTCATACTGTGGATCATGGATGATTTCCTACATTTTTAAATACAATAGTGTAATGATTATACCGTAACACTGCTTAAGCTCTAAAGAAAATTTAACCTACTGAGTGTTTTTTAAACACACTTTAATCTAAATCAACATGGCATCTGTATTCACATCCACATATAATGTGGCAAATTCAGAATTAAGGGGATCGTCAATGCGTCCAAGCGAAAGAACACCTAATCAAATTAGACCGGTTACGTTTACACGTAACTATACTTTGCATGCTGAAGGCTCAGTATTAGTAGAGTTTGGTAACACTAAGGTACTTTGTACCGCGACTGTTGAAGCTGGCGTGCCACGCTTTATGAAAGGCCAAGGTAAAGGTTGGGTAAACGCAGAATATGGCATGTTACCGCGCGCAACACACACACGTAACAGTCGTGAGGCAACGCGAGGTAAACAAGGCGGTCGTACAATGGAAATACAGCGTCTGATTGCTCGCTCTTTACGTGCAGCAATAGATCTAAAAGCACTCGGTGAAAACACAATTACTATTGATTGTGATGTAATTCAAGCTGATGGTGGTACACGTACAGCATCAATTAGTGGTGCATGTGTCGCACTCGTTGATGCACTTACTTACATGCGTGCAAAAGGGATGATTAATTCAAATCCACTTAAGCATATGATCGCGGCTATTTCAGTTGGTATATATAAAGGCCAAGCGATTAGCGATTTAGAATACCTTGAAGACTCTGACGCTGAAACCGACATGAATGTAATTTTAACTGAAACAGGTAAAATTATTGAAGTACAAGGGACTGCTGAAGGCGAGCCTTTCTCGTTTGACGAACTTGATGAGCTACTTACACTCGCTAAGCACTCAATTCGTGAAATTATAGATGTACAAAAACAAGCACTAGCATAAATAGGTAATCAGCGATGAAAGAATATCAAAAAGAGTTTATTGAATTTGCTTTAGAAAAGCAGGTATTAAAGTTTGGTGAATTTACCTTAAAATCTGGCCGTACAAGTCCATACTTTTTTAATGCAGGTTTGTTTAATACCGGTCGTGACCTTGCTCGCTTAGGTCGCTTTTATGCAGCGGCACTTGAAGATGCAGCAATTGAATATGATGTACTATTTGGTCCCGCTTATAAAGGTATTCCAATTGCAACAACTACCGCAGTTGCGTTAGCTGATCATTACAACAAAGATGTGCCTTACTGCTTTAACCGTAAAGAGAAAAAAGCACACGGTGAAGGTGGCAGCTTAGTAGGTTCGGATCTTAAAGGTAAGATAATGCTAGTTGATGATGTGATCACTGCAGGTACTGCAATTCGCGAATCTATGGAAATTATTGCTGAAAATGGCGCAGATTTAAGTGGTGTTTTAATCGCACTTGATCGCCAAGAAAAAGGTAAAGCTGAGCTTTCAGCTATACAAGAGGTAGAGCGTGACTTTAATACTCAAGTAACTTCTATTGTTAAATTGGCTGATCTAATCAGTTACCTTGAAAATCAAGGAACCATGGATGAGCATTTAGCGGCAGTAAAAGCATACCGAGATCAATACGGTGTAGCATAAGTAAGAGCCTCGCAAAAGCGGGGCTTTATTTTGTTTAAAATTTAGCAGAACTCGCACGAATAGTTAAAGCGAGTAAATTCTCATAGTCGAGTGATTAAATCCAACTATAGCCATAAAAGCATTAGCAGATCGTATAAGTACAGAGATTAATGTTCCATCGGATCAAGCTAAAGATATAAGATCTGCAGCGGTTACTCTCCTATTGGTGATCATGATGATCATTCTTTCACACATTTAAGGGCTACCTCACAGTTAAACGCTTAAATACCGCGTTTATTGTTAATAAATTGATAGTTATGTTGTGTTTTTAGTATCTATCGTTCAAATATCCAGCGAACAGTCATTTATTTCAAGTTTTCTTCAAAAAAGGGTTGATCTGTTTTCGGATCTCCCTATAATGCGACCCCACTGAGACGGCAGAGCGCAACGCATAGCGAGGCACGAGCTACTCAGAGAGTTA